>CAJUDV010000016.1 GCA_910585385.1 uncultured Oscillibacter sp.
ATCTGTTTTATCATGGTCCTTCTGGTCATGATTTACATAGCCCCAAAAGCGTGCTAGCCGTCCGGCGGCCACCGAACGGCTAGCGGATTTTATCCCTAACCTGAAGGGCTAACCGTCAGTAACAGCGCCCTTGTATGTCTATGATACCGCCTGGAGACCGCTTTGTCAAGTGTGGCAGGGCGGTTTTTTCACGCCCGGACAGACGAAAAGGAGGAGCAGACTATGGCGGAAGAGATGAAAAGGGAGACGGCGGAGGCCTCTGTGCTGGAGACGCTGCTGGGGGGCGCGGTGCCCAACGTGGAGAAGGAGCTGCCCACCGCGAAATACAGGGTGGACCGGCTGAGCGAGCTGGCGGGGCACGACGTGGTGTTTACCCTGCGGGCGCTGCCCTACGGCAAGACCCACGACCTGGCGCGGTTTACCCAGGACGCGGACGTGAACATCCTGCTGGCGGGGTGCGCGGAGCCGGACTTGAAGGACCCGCGGCTGATGGAGAAGTTCGGCGGGGCCACGCCGGCGGAGGCGGTGAAGCGGATGCTGCTGCCGGGGGAGATCGCGGACCTGGGTATGGCTGTTGAGAAGCTGAGCGGCTACCGGCGGGTGACCATCACGGAAGTAAAAAACGGCTAGAGGACGGCAGCGACGGGGAATTGGGGCTGCTGTACTACCTGTTCTCCGTCCACCACTGGGGTCTGAGCGATTTGAAGGCCCTGTGGGAGGGGGAAACCGGGTGGCACGACCTGATTTTTGCGCTGTCGTCCTATGAGGTGGAACAGAGGGTGAAAGATCTGAGATTCCAATCTAATCCAAAAAAATTCGGAAAAAAAAGTAGGCACCAGATCTAAAAGAGAACAAAGAATTAATCTTTTAGTGGCAGTATATCTACAAAGTGAAACTGGACATTATCATTTGTTATGGAAGTATACATGGAGTGTGCAAATGCTACATCGCCATAAGAAGAGTAACATTCAAAATCAGACTGTATATCTTCTAAAAGCTTTAGTTCTTGGGCAGTCTGCTCTATTCCATCTTGATCCGGAATTACCATTCCCAGTGCTACGCCAAGATAAAATGAGGAATTCATATCATTTGAGCGACTGGAAAACCAAGACCATTCTATTCCTGTCAGATTACCATCATCGTCAGTAGTAAGTGTCAAATCGAACCCAGTATCAATCTCAATTTTTTGTCCAGATTCTGTGTAATTGGGAATCTGCACCAAACCATCATCCATATAATTTTCAGCTGCACGGTTCAAATAATCGATATAAGCCTGCGGTGTCATTGTAAATGAGTTGTCTGCTACTTGCATGGCGGCATTTTTAGAACTGCCACAGGAGGTGCATAAAACCAAAAGTATACACAATGCACAGGAATAAGCGGCTTCTTTTTTCATGGTAAACATTCCTTTCTTTACCGAAGGTAAACTGGTAGCGCCATAAGAAAACAAAGCAACAGAATACCAAAAAGGATACCCATGATTATAAAGAACACTTTCTGATTGGGATCATCCATGTAGCTCCCCCCCTTTAATTTTAATATATGTTATTTTTCGTTAAAAGTCAACGGAAAGGAGGACGATTATGCCGGAAACTTCCATTGTTATCACAGCAACGGATCATTTTTCTGCCGCTATGAAAACCATGCGGGAGTCCAGTCAACATTTTACAAAAGATTTGAACGGTATGCAGAAAAAGCTGAACGAGTTGAACAAGACCAAATCAACCCTGAAAGTCGATACGGACAAGGCCCGGCAGGAACTCAGAGCTGCGGAAAAGCAATTCTCGGAAACAAGAGATGTGATTGATGAGCTGATTTTACAAGGAAAACAGCTTACCTTTGAAGAGGCCCGGCGAAATCTGTCTCTGGTCACAAAGGAAGCATCTAACGTTGAAAAGCAGATGCTGAAGACTGGAAAGGCGTTTAGTAAGACAGAAAACACAGCTACAGGCGGAATGTCCAGCGCAAAATCTCTCTTAAACGGTTTTGCAAGCAGCGGAATTGCTAATATGTTTAACGGTTTAGCCCAAAATGTTGCCAACACATGGGTAAGCAGCGCCTTTGGTTCAGAGATAGGCAGCGTATTTTCTTCAGCACTTTCCTCTGCAGCCAGTGGTGCCGCAGTTGGGTCCATGCTTGGCTCTGTGGCTGGTTTACCCGGTTTTGCTATCGGTGCAGCTGCGGGTGGAATTCTTGGCGCGGTGAGCGGAGGGCTAGCTATCCAGGAACAGCGCGACGACGCGTTCAAGAGCTATGTGCAGGAGGCGTACGAGAACCAGATGTCGGCGCAGGAGGCGTCGCTGACCAGCGGCTCCGCGCTGGCGGCACAGCGGGAGACGGACCGGATCTCTTTTGAGACGCTGTTCCGCCGGGGCGGCGTGGAGGACATGGGGATCGTGGAGACCTACCTCTCCAACCTGGTGGAAATGTCCAACAATACACCGTTCCTCTACGGCGATCTGACGGCCATGAGCAAGACCCTGGCCACCTACGGGTACAGCGCCCAGGCCGATGCGGAGAAACGGCTGTCCGGAGAGAAAGACTACAACTACATTCTGGATGTCCTCCAGACCATCGGAGACGCCGGGGCGGCCCTGGGGCAGAGCACCGGCGACATGGAGGCCATGGCCACGGCCATCGGGCGGATGAAGTCCAGCAACAAGGCCACGCTGGAGTACCTGAATATTCTCGACGACCGGGGCATCGGCGCGGTGGGAATGCTGGCGGAGGCCAGGGGCGTGGACCAGGGCGCCATGTACGACATGATCTCCAAGGGGCAGGTCTCCGGCCAGGAGGCACAGCGGAAGGCGGCATGACCTAATTTTCGCGCTGTCGTCCTATGAGGTGGAGCAGAGGGAGAGGATGCTGAGACACCACCGACGGAAAAGCTCCTCCCTAGGAAGAGCCTTTGATGATTGAAAACGCGGTTACGCCAAGGAAAGCAAGAATATCAGCATTGCCAAAATTGATAGCGGAACAAAAATTAATGCCAAGCCATTCCAAAATCTAATTTTTTCCTCTGATGACATGAGCGAGACATCCTTAGAGCTGCGAAACACCATTTGGATGCCGATGAAAACAGAGATCATAGTAACTATGACAATCACAAATAGGAAAATGGCAATACCCATAAAATCACCTCTGATTTAATATATGGGTTTTATGGCGGAAAGTCAAGGAGGAGATGTTAAAATGCCTGAAAGCTCTATTGTTGTAACGTTGGTAGACCGGTATTCTGATAGTGCAAAAAAGATGACTACGGTCACTAAGGCGTTCAGCAAGGATGTAGATGAGCTGGAAGATCAGCTTCAAAAGCTGAACAAAAATAAATATTCCCTCAAAGTGGATGCTCAAAAAGCCAAACAGGCACTTAAGGAGGCGGAAAAGCAGTTTGCCGCCACAGGAAAAGAGGCTGACGGCCTGAAGGTAGAGATGGCCATGGCGAACTACGATAATATCGTCAAACAGATCAATCTTGTTTCCAAAGCGGCGCAGGAGGGCGAGAAGCGGCTTCAAAGAATGGGCGATAGCGCCAGCAAAGAGGAGAACCGGGCTGGAATGGGGATGCTGGACAGCATAAAAGATATATTTGGTGGAGACGGAATTGGAAGTAAACTGGCTTCATCTGGCCTGTATAAAATGTTTGGCGACTCTATGGCAGAAGCCATTGGAATCAGATTTGAAAGCGCTGTCGGACAGCCAATAGCGGCACTTGGAAGCAGTCTTATTTCTGGAGCTGCATCCGGCATTGCCGCAGGTTCTATGTTCGGCCCAACAGGTGCCCTTATTGGTGGCGGACTCGGTGCACTATCAGGAGCAATCAGTGGTGCTTCAAGAAACTTTCAAGTCCGTGACGACGCGTTCAAGAGCTATGTACAAGATGCCTACGAGGGCCAGATGTCGGCGCAGGAGGCGTCGCTGACCAGCGGCTCCGCGCTGGCGGCGCAGCGGGAGACGGACCGGATCTCCTTTGAGACCCTGTTCCGCCGGGGCGGCGTGGAGGATATGGGGATCGTGGAGACCTACCTCTCGAACCTGGTGGAGATGGCGAATGAGACGCCCTTCCTTTACGGCGATCTGACGGCCATGAGCAAGACCCTGGCGACCTACGGGTACAGCGCCCAGGCGGATCAGGCAAAGACGCTGTCCGGAGAGCGGGACTACAACTACATCCTGGACGTGCTGGAGACCATCGGCGACGCCGGGGCGGCCCTGGGGCAGAGCACCGGCGACATGGAGGCCATGGCCACGGCCATCGGGCGGATGAAGTCCAGCAACAAGGCCACGCTGGAGTATCTGAACATCCTCAACGACCGGGGCATCGGCGCGGTGGGGATGCTGGCGGAGGCCAGGGGCGTGGACCAGGGGACCATGTACGACATGATCTCCAGGGGGCAGGTCTCCGGCCGGGAGGCGGCGGAGATCATCCTCCAGGCCATGACGGAGAGCTTTTCCGGGTCCATGCTGGCCCAGTCCAGGACCTTCTCCGGCCTGAGTTCCACGGTGGAGGGCCTGAGCCAGGAGCTGGACAGCGCCATGGGCCAGGGTTATAACGAGGGCCGCATGAAGGGGCTGACGGCACAGCGGGACTGGCTCTCCGGGGAGAGCGGTGAGGCCGTCATGGAGGCCAACAAGGCCATCGGCGCGTGGAAGGCGGAGCTGGAGAACAGCAAGGAGCAGTACATCCGGGACGCGGTGGACGCCATGATGAAAACCGAGGAGTACCGGACCGCCCAGGACACCGGAGACGCCGCGGAGATGGGGCGGCTCATCATGGAGGCCAAGGTCCGGGGTATGAACGAGTATAACGCCAGCGAGGGTGCGCAGCTGGCGCTGGAGTCGGAGAAGTCGCTGGCAGAGGCCATCCGGAATGATACCAGCCTGGATTCGGACTACTGGGACGCCGGATATGAGAAGGGGCAGTGGTTCACCAAGGGGCTGGCGGCGGCCATGGGAGAGGGCAAATACTTCGTAAAAGCGGACATAGACCAGGAGACCGGGCTCACGGTCTATACCGATTCCTACGGTCTCACAGCGGACCCCATGCTGGTGGACCCCGGCGGGGCTGGCGGCCTGCGCAGGTCCGGCTACGCCTACGGGTTGGACTATGTGCCCTATGACAACTTCCCCGCCCTGCTCCACCAGGGGGAGCGGGTGCAGACGGCGGCGGAGGCCAGGGGCGAGCGGGCGGCGCCGTCCGTCACCATCACCGGGAACAATTTCACCATCCGTGAGGAGGCGGACGTGACGCGGGTAGCCTCGGAGCTGCTGGCCCAGATGGAGCTGGCGGGGATGCGGGGCTAGGAAGGAGGGACGCGGTATTCAATTCTGTTTTATTCGGGACCACGTGTCCCTGGTAATGCCGGTGACGCCGGGGAGCTACCAGTGGTCCAGCGGGAAGCGGATGGAGACCATCAATATCAGTGAGCTGGGGGACGTGTACCGCCCCGGCGGGCGGACCCGGTTCTCCGGCAGCTTTGACTTTCTCCTCCCCGCCCAGGCGTACCCCTGGATGGAGACGGGGGCGCGGGCGGACCCGCAGTACTACCTGGACTATCTGACCGCCTGGGCACAGGACAGCAAACCTGTCCGGCTGGTGATCACCGGCACGGAGGTCAACGCCCTGGTGTATCTGGAGGAGGTCACCCAGGGGGAGCAGGACGGCACCGGGGACCGCTATATCACCGTGTCCGTCCGGGAGCATGAGGACCTGGAGGCGGCGGAGACGGCCAATCCCAACGGGAACACCCAGAACGCGTCCCGGCCGTCGGGGACCACGGCGGGCGGCGAGAGGGAGCAGTCCTGCACCATCGCGCGGGGGGACACCCTCTCCATTATCTGCCGGCGGTACTACGGACGGTCCACCGCCAGATATTACAACGCCTTGGCGCAGTTCAACGGCATCAAAAACCCGCATCTGATCCATCCGGGGACCACGATCCGTATTCCGCCGGAGAGCGTGCTGCTGGGGGTGTCCGGATGAGGGTGCTTCTGACCCAGGGCTCCGGCACCCGGGACATTACACGCCTGATGACCTCCTGGACCTGGTCCGGAGACAAGGCGTCCCTCTCCCGGCAGCTGGCGGGGGAGATCGTCTCCATCGGGCACAGCGGCCTGCCTGTGCCGGAGCTTGGAAATCTGGTGACCATGGAGGAGGACGGGGAGCGGCTGTTTGTGGGCGTTGTCCTGCTGCGGAGCCTGGGGAGCGAGAGCAGCACCATGTCCTTCACCGCCTTTGACTACGGGTATTATTTACAGCAGAACGACGGGACGTATAAGTTCACCGGCGCGCCGGCGGAGGCGCAGACGGAGATGGTCTGCCGGGACCGGGGAATCCCGGTGGCGGCGCTGCCGCGTACCGGCGTGGCGCTGCGGCGGAAGTTCGCCGGGGTGCGGCTGAACCAGATCATCGTCACAGCGTGGAGCCTGGCCAGTGAACAGACCGGGAAGGCCTATGCCGTCCGGTACACGCCGGAAGGGCTGCTGGTGAAGGAGCGGGACGCCAATGGCTCCAGTCTGGTATTGAAAGCCTCCTCTAATCTGATGGACGCCGCCACCAAGGAAGACGCCTCTCGGATGGTGAACAGCGTGGCCATTTATGACACCAGCGGAAACTTCCTCCGTAGGACGGGAGACAGCGAGGCGCAGCGGCTTTACGGCGTTATGGAGCGGCACATCACCCAGCAGGAGGGCAAGGAGGCCGACGCGGCCGCCAGCGCCGGGAAGCTCCTGGAGGATGGGCGGCTGCAGAAGACGGTGACGGTCAATGTGCTGGGAGACGTCTCTCTGCTGACCGGGGAGACGGTGGTGGTCCGGGAGGCCAGAACCGGGCTTGCCGGGGTCTTCTGGATCGACGCCGATAATCACACCTGGAAGAACAACAACTACTATGCGAAGCTGACGCTGAACTGCCGGAATGTGATGGCCGCGGCGTCGGCGGGAAGCGCCTCTTTTTCTTGAAAGAAAAAGAGGGAAAAAGAACTTTCGCGTGCTCTGAGGCTCTGGCAATCAACCTGGTTTGCCGCACGGCAACGGGGCGCGTCCAAGACTGGAGGAATTATGAGCGAGCAAGACGCGAGAGATCCCTTTCTCGGCCTGAATGAGCATATCCGGGGACAGGCCCGGGGAGAGGTTCCAACGTATTACGCTGTGGGAAAGGTGTTGTCAACGAACCCTCTCGCCATCCGGGCGGACGGGATGGATCTGGACCTGGAGGATCTGTATGTGGCGGAGCACTTGACCGCGGGGTGGAAGGAGACTTTGACCGGGCTGAAATGGCCGGTGACGTCGAAGCTCCCGGAGAAGGTATTTTATGGGCAGCACCTGTGCGCTTACTCAGGATTGTATGTTTCAAACCCTGTGACCCGCCCGGAGGAGACGGTAGAGGGCGAGACTGCGGAGACCGCCCCCGTCACCCATGGGGCGCTGCTGAAGGCGGGAGACCGGGTTCTGCTTCTGCGGTCGCCGGACGGGCAGACCTATTACCTGCTGGAGAGGCTGGTGAAGACGTATTATGAGCCTGTTTCCGCTGATTGACGCGCCGGAGGCCGGGGCGTCCGTATCCGGAGGGCTGCCGCTGTACCGGGAGACGGACTGGAACTTCCGGACCAACCGCCCCGTGTGGCGGAGCGGAAATCCCGTCTTTGTCACCGGCGCCAGGGCAGTGCTGGTCTGGGCCTGGAATACCCTGCACATGGAGCGGTTTGCCCACGATGTGTTCAGCGCCGGCTACGGGCCGGAGTTCTCCGCCCTGCTGGGGCAGTCCTACACGGAGGAGGCCCGGCAGTCGGAGGCGATCCGGGTGATCCGGGAGACCCTGCGGGTGAATCCCTACATCACGGACGTCACTCAGGTGGGACTCTCCTTCGAGGGGTCCCGCCTGCATATGCGATTCAAAATGACGACAGTTTACGGGGAGGTGAGTATGGATGGCTGTGACATCACCTTATGACGGCGTCACGCCGGAGCGCATCAAGGAGGAGATGCTGGCGGACCTGAAGGTGAAGGGTGCAAACATCGACACCCGGGAGGGATCCTATGCCAACATCCTGGTCAGCGTTGCGGCCTACCAGATGTTCAAGCTGTACCAGCAGTTCCCGGGCCTTTTGTCCATGGCGTTTCCGGACGAGAACGCCGGGGAGTACATCGACAGGCACGCGGCGCAGATCGGCATGGTGCGGACGCCTGGGCAGAAAGCCACGGTGCCAATCGTTTTTACCGGGGTGGACGGGACCTATATCCCCGCGGGGACGGTCCTCTACGCGCCGGAGATCGGGCTTCGATACGCCACCGTGGAGGATGTGAGTATTTCCGGCGGGACTACGCGGGTGAGGGCCGCCGCCGCGGAGATTGGCGCGGACTACAACCTGCCGGCAGGCTATATCACCGCCATGTACGTCAACATCGCCGGTGTGGCCGGGGTGACAAATCCGGAAGCGGCCACCGGCGGCGTGGACGTAGAGAGCGACGCGGACTTCTACGCCCGGTACCACGACCGGCGGACCCTGCCCATCACCTCCGGCAACAAGAATCACTATATCACCTGGGCCACGGAGGTCACCGGCGTGGCCTATGCCAGCTGCATCCCCCTCTGGAATGGGAACGGCACGGTGAAGGTGGTCATCGGCGGCCCTAATCGGGGCGCTGTGGATGAAGTCATCCGCGCCGCCTGCGCCGCCCACATCGAGGCCGAGCGGCCCATCGGCGCCACGGTGACAGTGGTCAGTGTGACGGAGCGGGAGATTCCCCTGACGGCCTCTGTGACATTGGTGGAGGGCTTCACCGCCGGGCAGGTGGAAGACCAGCTGGAGGTGGCGGTCAATGAGCTGCTGACCGGTCAGGAGTTCGGCGAGGAGGTTTCAATCCCCTTCAGCCGCTTCCTGGCCTGCCTGCTGCGCTGTCCCGGCGTGGCGGATTACAGCGTCTTTACCGTGGATGACGGGACGGCCGCCGTGACGCTCCAGCCGGAGGACGCCGCAGTAGTAGGATCTGTCTCTATCGTCCGGACAGGAGGCGGCGCATGAGGGAGATCCTGCCGGCCCGGGAACGGGTTCCGGAATACCACTACGCCTGCCCGGAGAGCAAGGCGCTGATCGAGACCCTGGCAGACGCCAGCCTGGCTGCGAAAGCGGCCATGGCGGATGTACTGGAGCAGTTTTTTGTCAACACGGCTACCTGGAGCCTGGGTCTGTGGGAGGCACAGGTAGGACTGAAAACGGATGAGTCCCTGCCCCCTGTCGTTCGCCGGGCTGCTGTTCAGCGGCAGCTGGTATCCAGCGGCAATACCACAGCGGAGATGGTCCGGGAACTGGCGGAGAGCATCACAGGGTATCAGGCCCGGGTTCTCATCAACGCGGATTACAGCTTCTCTCTGGAATTTCTGGGGGAGAAAACAACGCTGGCGGACATCGACGTGTCGGAGATCCGGGCCGTAGTGGAGCAGATCAAGCCGGCCCACCTGCGCTTTATCATCTCCGGCCTCACCTGGTTGGATGTGGAAAGCATCGGCCTGATTTGGCAGTGGTTTGACGACAATCCCACCACCTGGGGCGAGTTTGAATCCAAATTTTGTATTCACGGGAAAGAGTAGAGGAGGAAGAGGCTATGAGTCATTACGGAATTTGCGCAAAAATCAATGGCGTTCCCTGTGGACTGATTCTGCGGGACCCCATGTGGAACGGACGGTATCAGGCGGTCTTTGAGCGGGAGTTCGCCTCCCTGGAGGAGATCGAGGCCATCGACTGGGCCCGGCCGGAGGTGGAGGTTGTCAAAGAACCGGCTGTCCTGCCGGAGGGTTTTGGGTTTGAAGCTGTCCGCATCACCTACGACAGCGGCACAAGGGCCTATACGGTGGAGCTGAATACGGCAGAGCAGTTCCTGGGCGACGTCTCCGGATACCAGGCCCAGGTGGCGGAGCTGCGGGAGCAGGCGGCCTCCGCCCAGGCCCGGGCGGAAGAAATGGCCGGGCAGGTCAGCGAGGCCCTGCAAGACGCGGAGGAGAGAGATGCCGCCCTGGCGGCTGCCTACGAAAAAGGAGTGGAGAGCAATGGCTGATATTCATGTTTTGGCGATGCAAGCTATGAAAGCCAAGGGCGCTGCGGATGCTGCGGCGCTGGCGGCCCGGGCGGTGTCCGGAGAGGCGGAGGATTGGGAACTGCTGGAGAAGAAATCCATGGTCCCCACATGGCGTCCCCGGGATTTCTCCCAGGTACCGGTAGGTACGCCCTACAAGTGGGAGAACATGGTGTACAAGCTCCGGCAGGCCCATGACGCCACAGAGCATCCCGAGTGGACGCCGGATCAGACACCTGCCCTCTGGGTTTCTCTCTCCAAGGAGGGAGAAACCGGTACGTCGGAAGCCCCCATCACCGCCGCCAGGGGTATGGAATACACCTATGGCCTGCACTACCTGGATACAGAGGACGGCAAGGTCTACCTGTGCCGGCGCACGGGTGAGGCTGACGGCGGCACAGTGGTGCTGCAATTCCTCCCCCATGAGCTGACAGGGCAGTATTTTGAGGTTATGGCCTGAGAAGAGGTCCCTTTATGAGCAGCATGAAAGAAATGGCCCGGGAGTACCGTTTGACCGCGGCCAGGCTTGCGGCAAAAATCCAGGAGAAGAGAGGCGCCGGCGCGGAAGAGGTGGAACTGCGCCCCCTGCGGGAGATTCTGCGGGATGTCCGGGAGACCCAGCGCCTGCTGGACAGTTATTACGATGTTCCCCGCTCCGGCAGTCTCTCCGCTGTGGGCTGGAAGGCCGGGAGAAATAACTGATGGGACCCCGCTGGAACCCAGCAGGGCGGTTCCAGTGGAGAAAGGAGGGGCAAGGGAGCGAACGAGCTTTTCGCCGTGAGGTGGAAACAAAGTTCAGCGGACTTTGCGACAACGTAGTGACCATTGATGAACTCCGTACCCGGAAGCGGGAATTGTTGGCCAGGAAAAAATATGAGCTGGATCTCCAGGCCGCCGGCCGGGGGGACAATCTGGCGTTGTTTATGGTCAACGAGGAACTGATGGACGTCAACGCCCAGCTCCGCGCCCTATCTCCCAACCGCCGCGTGGGTGCCCGCAGGGTCTCCGGCGCCTGGGCGGCGGACCAGCGGCAGTATGAGGAGTGGCGGCAGGAAGAGACCGCCTTGGATGAAGAGATCTCTGAGGGACGGGCGCTGATGCGCCGGTCCGCTGAAAGGAGCATGGAAAAGCTGCCTCCGCGGCAGCGGGAGATGATGAAGCTCCTCCAGAGCGGATTGTCGCAGGAGGAAATTGCAGGGACGCTGGGCGTCAACAAATCCACCGTGTCCCGCACCCTGGCCAGAGCAAAGCGGAACGTCCGCCGGGAAACAGAGAGGACCTGCGCCGCGGCGCGGCTGCGGGCCGGAACGGTCAATGTAGATTTGACGGACCCCCTCGCCGCAAAGACAGTGCTCTCCGCCCTGACGCCAAAGCAGGCGGTCTATTTCTACCTCTACTTCTCAGAGTGGCTGAACCTGCGGGAGATCGGGGTGCTTGTGGGTAAGGACCACACCGTGATTCTCCGCGCTCTGAGGCGAGCGCTGCGAAATATTGGAACCGCGCTGGGCGGGAGAGAGACGGTTCTGGAGAATCCGGAGGCTCTGGATGAGCTGGCCTACCAGATTTACTGCGATATGGCGGCCCATCCGGAGCGGTTGCCGGAGGAAGTGCCCGGACCTATCACATACACCGCTCGGCATCCGCCGAAGAGCAGGTGGTCTGATCCGCCATCTTCCTCACCTCCGGCGTCCCTGCGGGATCTGGTTGTCCGTGTTCTGGGACGGCCTCATGGTAAAAAGCCGCCCGGGAAGCTTCTGACAGCTTTGCGCCGGGAGCGGTCCGCGTATTCCCTGTTCCACTGCTTGGCGGAGCTGTTCCGCCGGCTGAAGGAGACATTCAAGTGAGACAAAAAGAGGAGCTATGCGTATGGAAAACGGAAATTCTGTGTTACACGTCAAAGCCGCCGTCACCGCCATTCTGGGCCTCCTGACGGCCTTCTGGGGCTGGTTCGGGTGGCTGGTAGTGGGTTGGATTGGTGCCATGGTGCTGGACTACATCACCGGTTCCATGGCGGCGGCCAAGAAGGGGGCCTGGTCCAGCGCTGGCGCCCGGGAGGGCATCTGGCACAAGGCGGGTATGATTGTAGTGGTGATCGTGGCCGCAGGGGCGGATCTGCTGATTGCCACAGTGCTGGAGCATCTGCCTCTGTTGGAGCTGCCGGTGGAATATACTGGTCTGCTGTGTCCGGTGGTGTTGGTATGGTACATTGTCACGGAGCTTGGCAGCATGGCGGAGAACGCCGCCGCCATGGGGGGACCGGTGCCGGAATGGCTGTTCCGGTTCCTGCTGGTGAGCAAAAAGGCCATTGATAACGCAGGAGATGCCTTTGCCGGCGAGAACACCGGCGGGGAACATAAAAAAATTCAAGGAGGAACGAACAAATGAAAGCTATCCACGAGATTGTCAGGGACTACACCACCGGCGAGGCAGATCTGGAGGCCACCAATGCCGCTCTGTCGGAAGCCGGGGCGGGATTCAGCTTCAGGCCCGGCCAAAATGTAATTACCGACGAGGACCGGAAGCAGACTGTGGTTGGCTACTATCCTGAGCAGGCCAGCGGGTACGGCCTCCTGGACACCGGCACCGGCTCTATGGAGAAGGTGAAGGTCGCCGGCGGCAGACTGGAGTATCCCGTCAACCAGGTCCAGCCCGACGGCGGCACCAACATGGCGGCTTGCGTTATCATCTGCGGCAAGACCTATGAGGTGTTTGGCGACACGCTGGGCGAGGTCCGTCCCAGAGAAGAGGGTAAGACTGTGCAGAAGGATGTTGATATGCGCCGCCGGATGGATCTGGCGGGCCGGCAGACGGAGCAGACCTGCCGCAGGGGCCGTTTTCTGGTGACCTATGATGAGGACGGCTATGCCGTCAAGGCCAGACGTCTGTAATGGGCAGACCCATCGGAGAGGCGGGCCTTGCCCTCATCAAAAATTTCGAAGGCTGCCGCCTGAAAGCGTACAAGCCCGTCAGCACAGAGAAGTACTGGACCATTGGCTGGGGACACTATGGGCCGGATGTCAGGGAGAACCAGATTATCACCCAGGCGGAGGCGGACCAGCTGCTGGCGGCGGACTGCCAGAAGTTTGCGGACGCCGTAGACAACCCAAGGAACTGTCCTCTGACTGGCCAGTTCAACGCCAATCAGAGGGACGCGCTGATCTCCTTTTCTTTCAACTGCGGGGCGGCGGCGCTCCAGACGCAGTGCAAAGGACGCGGCCTGCCGCAGATCCGGGACGCCATGGCGCTGTACAACAAGTCCGGCGGGAAAGTCCTCAATGGCCTGGTGCGCCGCAGAGCAGCGGAGCAGGCGCTGTGGGACGCGCCGGTAAAGGAGGACAGTATGGATATTTCAAAGTTGACCGATGCGGAGATTCTTCAGCTGGTGGATCGTATCCAGGATGTGATGGGGCGGCAGCAGGTGAGCGGTACGCTGGCTCCGGAGCTGGAGGAGGCGAAGGCCCTCGGCATCACCGACGGTACCCGGTCCGGGGCGCTTTGTACCAGGGCCCAGGCCGCCGTCATGCCACTGAGGGCGGCAAAGAGCGGGACGCCTTGACATGAGGCCCTGGACATATGTCTGGGGCCCTTTTCTTTTTTCCAAAAGAGAATGTTGATCTTGATCCGTCCTGGTCTCCTACGGCCCGACACTGCCGCGCGACCTCCCTCGGTGCCATTTCCCGTTTTGCATATATGCTCCGTGCATTTTAATGCTGCCTGGGGATAAAAGTCCGCCACAGCCCTGCAGAATCCCGCGCAAACCGTTTGAAAGCATGTTCTGTTATCAAGGTTCGATCTATATAAACGTGGCGGCGATCTCCCACGGTGCCGATGAGTTCCCGCGACACCTCTGGAGAGGCGTTTCGGCCAATGCCCAGCTGGCCATCATCAGGCGGGATTTTTCAAATAATGGATGTACCATCCGCAGCTAGCGGTGTGGTTCTTGATATATGCGCTATAGTCCCGACCATATACGACAATCTGATAGCGGTCCGGGAATCCCATAAGTGTCGCAAAGTCATGGCATAGCGGCTCTGCTTTCCCAAATGAAACCGAAATATGAAATAGTAGAGATCCCTAGGCAAGTGCCCAGGGATCTTTTTTCATTTGCAGGATCATACATATTTTTTTGACATCTCCGATTTTGATATTACCTGCATATTGAGTTTCATATTAAACGGCTATTTATAGGATATTGGATTCATATTATGAAAAAAGTTACATCTGTCGCTTGACAATGCATTCTGAATTTGTAAACAACCATGTAAACAACAAATTTCATTTTTGCTATTTTTCTTAATTCTGCCGCATTTTCATTTTTTCATCGTTTTTAACTATACAGGCAAAAAAGTACAGAGAAACGCAAAAAACAAGCGTTTCTCTGTACTTGGCGCGGAAGGAGGGATTTGAACCCTCGCGCCGGTTTTATCCAGCCTACTCCCTTAGCAGGGGAGCCCCTTCGGCCACTTGGGTACTTCCGCAGATCCATATGCGCTTTTTAAAAATGGCGGAGAGAGTGGGATTCGAACCCACGGAGACTTGCGCCTCGCCGGTTTTCAAGACCGGTTCCTTCAACCACTCGGACATCTCTCCGTAGCTCTTTGGGGCCCGCCTCTCAAACACTTGAAATATGATACCATATACCAAGCTGATTTGTCAACAGATTTATGGTACCCCGCATGAAATTTCTCCTCCGCTCCCCAGCGTCTGTTTTAAAACCGTCAAAACGCTGTCTTAGAGCATCTTTTTCCACTGGGGCCGGGTTGATTTGACTGGAAGTTCCTCAGGATTCCTGCGTCAAATCGCCTTGTCCGGCAAAAAATCCGCCTTAAGCCGGCATTCCGCCAGTTTTAAAGACAGACTCTATCCTTTGGAACGGGGGGCGAAATACCAGGCTCCTTCCGTCCGGCAAGCCCGCACGCCAAAAACCTCGTCGATCTTTCCGCTTTCATACAATGCCTGGGGATTCGCGCACAGCACCACGTTTCCCCTTTCCATGAGGACCGTCCGGTGGCTGTATTCCAGAGCCTGGGCCAGGTCGTGGAGCACCATGACGATGGTCTTTCCCCGGGCGTTCAGGGCCTGGATCAGGTCCAATACCTCGAACTGGCGGCCCAGGTCCAGATAGGTGGTGGGCTCGTCCAGGAGGATTACCTCCGTCTCCTGGGCTAGGGCCATGGCCAAGTACACCCTCTGCCGCTCTCCGCCGGAGAGCTCCCGCAGGTCCCGGTCCGCCATGGAGGACACCCCCGTATCCTCCATGGCCTGCTCCACCGCCGCCCGGTCTCCGCTCCGTAGCTGGCGGGCGAGGCCCAGGTAGGGGAACCGCCCGTGGGAGACCAATCCCCGCACGGTGATGGCGGGCACCGCCCGCACCTGGGGCATGAAGGAGACCGTCCGGGCAAATTCCCTGCGCCCGCAGGTGGAGACCGGCTGTCCCGCCAGCAGGATCTCCCCGCCGTACAGGGGCAGCTGCCGTCCCGCCGCCCGCAGGAGGGTGGTCTTGCCGCAGCCGTTGGGGCCGATGAGAGCGGTGATCTCCCCCCGGGGAATCCGCAGGGAGACGTCCCGGATCACCGGCTCTCCGCCGTATCCGGCAGTCACATGGCAAAATTCAATCATATACCCGCCCTTTCTTGCGACGCAGCAGATGCAGGAAAAACGGCCCGCCCAGCAGGGACATGACAATGCCAACCGGCAGCTCGAAGGGGGCGAACAGCAGCCGTGCCGTTACATCGCACAGCAGCACAAAGCTGCCCCCCAGCAGGGCCGAGACCGGCAGCAGCCAGCGGTTGTCTCCGCCCACCAGCCGCCGCGCCATGTGGGGCACCAGCAGCCCCACAAATCCCAGCAGGCCGGAGAAGCTCACCGCCGCCCCCGCCAGCAGCGCCGCCGCCAGGACGGCCAGGAACCGGGTCCGGCCCACGTGGAGTCCCAGCCCCGCGGCGCTTTCCTCCCCCAGCCGCAGTACGTCCAGGTCCGCCGCCAGCATGGCCGCCAGCGCCGTTCCCGCCGCCAGATACCACCCGGCGGACCGGACGGCGGCCAGCGTCACGCCGTTGAAGCCCCCCAGCATGAAGGACGCGGCGCCCAGCGCCATATCCGGGTACAGCAGCGTCAGGGCGTTGCTGCCGGCGGTGAGCATGCTGCTGACGGCCACGCCCGCCAGAATCAGGGTGGTGCGGGACAGCCCCGCTTTCGCCGCCAGGGCGTAGATGAACAGCGCCGCGCCCAGCGCTCCCAGGAAGGAGGCCAGGGGGATCAGCCTCGCCGCCCAGGGGGCCAGGGATACCGCCAGCAGCGCCGCAAACCCCGCCCCGGCGTTGACGCCAATGACGTTGGGGCTGGCCATGGCGTTGTTCAGCACCGCCTGAATCAACGTCCCCGCCATGGCCAGGGCGCAGCCCGCCAGTCCCCCCGCCAGGGTGCGGGGGATGCGGACATGGAGCAGAATCCGCAGCGCCGGGTCCCCGGGGTCTCCCCGCCGGAGGGAGGAGAGCAGCTCCCACAGGGGGATGTTCTGGCTGCCGCACCGCAGGCTCAGCGCCGCCGCGGCCAACAGGGCGGCGCACAGCAGCGCCAGGACGGCTGTCCGCTCCCTATTGGATCTGGCCGGCAAGCTCCGGATACAATATCTCTGCCAGATAGACATAGCTCTCCCCCCAGCGCCTGTTGGGCTTGTAGTGGAACAGCTCCTTGGGCAGCAGCACGCAGCGGCCGCTGCGCACGGCGCTGAGCCCGGCCCAGGCGGGATTGTTCTCAAAGGTCTCAGTCATAAACGCCAGGGCGCTGTCCTCCGCACCCATGGTGGTGATGAAGATGAAGTCCGGGTCGGCGGCGATGACCGCTTCCATGCTCACGTCCTCCAGCATGCTCTCGTAGCGGTCCGCCAGGTTGTCCGCTCCCAGATCCCGCAGGATCACTCCGGCCAGATTGTCGTCCCCCTTGGCCTTGGCCCCGGTGGAGTAGGCCCGGATCAGCAGGGCTGTGGGGCCCGTCTTGTCCTCCGCTGCCGCCAGCACAGCGTCGATCTGTCTTTGCACCGCGAGGCCGTTCTCCTCATACAGGTCCTCCCGGCCTGTCAGGCGGCAGAACTGCTCCAGCATGGACAGGTAGTCCGCGAAGGCGTCCACCCGGTAGTAGGCGTGGGGGATCTCCGCCGCCGCCAGCGCGTCGTGGAGCTTTACCTGACTGGTCACATCCGCGGAGAGGATCACAAAGTCCGGGGCCAGGGCCAGGACCTCCTCCAGGCTGGGTTCCTTCACCGTGCCCACCACGGCCACGTCCTCCCCCAGTTCCAGCCCCCGCTCACTGACGGCGTCCTCCGTGGTCCCCGCCAGAGTGCCCCCGGCCAGGAGCCATGTCTCGGCAAAGCTGCCGTAGAGGGAGGCCACCCGGTCCCAGCTCTCCAGAATCACCTCATGGCCCAGGGCGTCGGTAAAGACAATGGCCGCGGGAGGCGGTTCCGCCTCCGCTGCGGCGCCGCTGTCCGCCGGGGGCGCGGCGGTGCAGCCCGCCAGGAGGACCGCCGCCAGGGCTGTCCCCAGGATCTTTTTCATTCTTCTCATCTTCACAGCCATTTTTTCACTCCTGTGTACAAATATACAAAAAACGGTTGTTGGAAACGGCCTTCCATGGTAAACTAACAGATGATATTTCAGCCGGGAGATTGTTCCCGGCACAGGAGGAGACAAACGATGAATACCATCCAACCTGATACCTGGAGGCAGGACCTGCCCGCCTTCCGGGAGAAAACCGCCGCCTTTTACGCCGGGGAACTGGATAAGGCGGCCTACAAGGGTTTCTCCGGCCTCTAC
This sequence comes from uncultured Oscillibacter sp., assembly GCA_910585385.1. Taxonomy (GTDB): domain Bacteria; phylum Bacillota; class Clostridia; order Oscillospirales; family Oscillospiraceae; genus Oscillibacter. The sequence continues at coordinate 17,886 of CAJUDV010000016.1, forward strand.
GGCAGTTACGCCCAGAAGGGCGGCCAGGCCAATATGCTCCGTCTGCGGATGACCGCCGGCCGGGTGACGCCGGAGAAGCTGGCCTTTACCGCCAGGGCTATTCGGGAGCACAAGGTCACCCGGGTCCACTTTACCACCTGCCAGACCATCCAGCTCCACGATCTGGACGGAAAGACCGCCGGGGACATCATGGAATCGGCCCTGGGCGCCGGCATTGTCACCATGGGCGGCGGCGGGGACTATCCCCGGAACGTCATGTGTTCCCCCCTTTCCGGTACGGAAAAGGACGAGTATTTCGACGTCCTGCCCTGGGCGGAGGCCGCCGGGGAGTATCTCATGACCCTCATCAAGGCGGAGAAAATGCCCCGGAAACTGAAGGTGGGCTTCTCCAGCTCCCCGAAGAACGTGACCCATGCCACCTACCGGGACCTGGGCTTCGCCGCCCGGCCGGACGGGAAGTTCGACGTTTACAGCGCCGGGGGCCTGGGGAACAACCCCCGCTTCGGCGTGAAGGTGGCGGAGGCGGTGGAGCCCGCAAAGATTCTCTACTATATCAAGGCCATGTATCTGACCTTCCTGGCCCACGGCAATTATGAGAACCGGGGCAGGGCCCGCACCCGCTATATGCAGGAGTCCTGCGGCGGCCCGGAGGGCTATGCCGGCGCCTACCGGGAGAAGCTGGAGGAGGCCTTCGCCTCCGGGGAGGACCTGGAGCTGGACCTCTGTCCCGCCGCCCTGGAGAAGGCCGGGGATGGCTCCGTGGTCTCCGGTCCCCGGGTGCTGGAGCAGAGGCAGCCGGGCCTGTACACTGTGGTGTGGCACCCCATGGGGGGCCAGCCGGACCCGGCGGTCCTCTGCGCCGTCAGCGATGCCATGGAGAAGATGCCCGGGGCGGAGCTGCGCCTCAGTCCCGACGAGACGGCCTATCTCGTCAACCTCAACGGCGCCGAGACCCGAACCATGCTGGACCTGACCCACGACAGCGCCCGGACTCTCTTCGAGTCTTCCGTCAGCTGCATCGGCGGTACCATCTGCCAAGTGGGCATCCGGGACTCCCAGGGTCTGCTGGCGGCCTGCGTGGCGGCGGCCCGGGAGGCGGATCTCCCCGACGGAGCGCTGCCTCAGATCCACATCTCCGGCTGTCCCTCCTCCTGCGGCACCCACCAGACGGGGGCCATGGGCTTCCGGGGGGCCTCCAAAGTGGTAGACGGCAGGCCCCGGTCCGCCTTCACCCTGTTTGTGGGCGGAGACGGCCGCCAGGGCCGGGAGACCATGGGCCGGGAGCTGGGGGTTATGCTGGAAGAGCGCATCCCCGACTTCCTGGTGGAGGTGGGCAGGGCCGCGGCCGCCCAGGGCTTCGCCGCCTGGCGGGAGAGCGACCCCGCCGCTCTGGAGGAGATCGCCGCCAGGTATCTCGCCTGATGATACCATATTCTCTCATGAATTGCCAGCGGTAATTCCCTCTGCTTTTATTCTGAGCCCCGGGGCTGGCGGCGCGTCGGAGACGGCGCGCCGCCGGTTCGTTCCCTCCCGGCCAAAAAGCCGGGAAAACACCGTTGCTTTTTCCACTGTTTTCCGCTATACTCAAAAGTAGCAGAGACGTCCAATGATCCGCCGCCGTTTTCAGCCTGTGAAAACCGGCGGCTTTTTCAAAAGGGAGGTGCCGCTTTGGCGCGTTATGAGAGCGTTCGGGAGGAGATCTGCCGTGTCTGCCGCCTCCTCTATGACCGGGGCTATGTGGTCAGCAACGATGGCAACGTCTCCGCCCGGGTGGAGGAGGACCGGGTCCTCATCACCCCCTCCGGGGTGGGCAAGGGCCGTGTGACGCCGGACATGCTGGTACTGTGCGATCTGGAAGGGCAGATTCTGGAGGGGGACCGCCATCCCTCCTCCGAGAGCGGGATGCACCTGATGGTCTACCGGGAGCGTCCTGACGTCCGGGCCGTGGTTCACGCCCACCCGCCCTTTTCCACCGCCCGGGCCATCTGCCGCCGCCCGCTGACGGAGCGGTATCTGGCGGAGATGATTCTGGGCCTGGGGGAGGTCCCCGTCACGGAGTTTGCCATGCCCTCCACTGCGGAGGTGCCGGACAGCGTCCGTCCCTTTGTCCGCACCCACAGCGCGGTGCTGCTGGCCAATCATGGCTCTTTGGCCTGGGGGCCCGATCTTCTCTCCGCCTTTGACAGGCTGGAGGTGATGGAACAGACCGCCAAGGTCTGTTTCCTGGTGGAGCGCATGGGCGGCGGGACGGAGATTTCCCCGGAGCAGGCGGAGGCTCTGCGTTCCATGGCCGGCTTTTATCAAAGGCTGGCGGAAAAACGGAGCTGACGGGAGAACGGCGGATAATTTTGAAGGGAGTGATTCTCGTGAACACGGAACTCGAACAGGTGACCCACATCGACAACATCCGTCTGGGCGGGGACGAGACCAGCGTGGTCGTCCTCGACCAGACCCAGCTGCCAAACCGCACCGTCTACCGAACCCTTCGCGAGGCGGAGGAGATGTACGACGCCATCCGGCTGCTGCGGGTCCGGGGGGCCCCGGCCATCGGCATCTGCGCTGCGTACAGCATCTATGCTCTGGCCCGCCAGTGGGACATTCTGGACTACGGCCCGTTCGCGGAGAAATTTCGCGCCGCGAAGAGCTATCTGAACAGCTCCCGTCCCACCGCCGTAAACCTCAGCTGGGCCCTGAACCGCATGGAGAAGGTGGTGGATGCCAACCCCCAAAAGTCCATGCCGGAGATTTTGGACCTTCTGGGCCGGGAGTGCCGGGCCATCCATGAGGAGGACATCGCCATGTGCCGGGCCATCTCAGAGCACGGACTGGGCCTCATACGGGATGGCGACGGCATCCTCACCCACTGCAACGCCGGCCCTCTGGCCACCTCACGCTATGGCACCGCCCTGGGGCCCCTGTTTTTGGGCAGAGAGCGGGGGATGCGTTTCCGTGTCTTCTCCGACGAGACCCGCCCCCTGCTCCAGGGGGCCCGGCTGACCTCCTACGAGCTCCAGCGGGCCGGCATCGACGTGACGCTGATCTGCGACAACATGGCCTCCATTGTCATGAAAAATGGATGGGTCCAGGCCTGCTTTGTGGGCTGTGACCGGGTGGCCGCCAACGGCGACACCGCCAACAAGATCGGCACCAGCAGCGTGGCCATCCTGGCAAAGCACTACGGCATCCCCTTCTATGTTCTGGGCCCCACCTCTACCATCGATCTCAGCTGCCCCGACGGGGACCATATCCCCATTGAGCTGCGGAGCCCGGATGAGATTCGGGAGATGTGGTACGCCGAGCCCATGGCTCTGCCTGAGGTCAAATGCTACAACCCCGCTTTTGACGTCACGGACCACACGCTGATCTCCGGGATTGTCACGGAGAAGGGAATTTGCCGCGCTCCCTATACCGAGAGCCTGTCTGCCCTCTTCCGGTGACCTGCGGCCGCTCCAATTTGTATAATCATTTTGGAAAATTACGTTTAGGAATTGATCGTGGTCTCTAAACCAGCTTAAAGAGGCCTGACTATTTTGAGAAAGGACCACCTGTTATGACGAAAAGCTCTATCTCCGCCAGCATCAGCGTCACCGACGCCGAGATCGCAAAGACCGTCCTCATGCCCGGCGACCCCCTGCGGGCCAAGCACGTGGCGGAGCGGTATCTGGACAGCCCCGTCTGCTTCAACACCGTCCGCAACATGCTGGGCTACACCGGCACCTACAAGGGCCGTCAGGTCTCCGTCATGGGCCACGGCATGGGCGTGCCCTCTATGGGGATCTACGCCACAGAGCTCTATACACAGTTCGGCGTGGAGTCCATCATCCGCATCGGCTCCGCCGGGGGCCTCAGCGAGGAGGTGAAGCTCCGGGACGTCATCATTGCCATGGCCGCCTCCACCAATTCCAATTACGGCGCGGCCTTCGCCTTCCCGGGAATTTTCACCCCCGTGGCGGACTACGAGATGCTGGCGGACGCCGTGGAGGCCGCCAGGACCCTGGGCGTTCCCGCCCGAGTGGGCAGCGTCTTCACCAGCGACCACTTCTACCACCCCTCCCCGGACGTCAACCGGCAGGCCCGGGATCTGGGTCTGCTGGCGGTGGAGATGGAGACCGCCGGCCTCTACTGGATCGCCTCCGCCTTCCACAAGCGGGCTCTGAGCCTCCTCACCGTCTCCGATCATCTTTTCACAGGTGAGGCCCTCTCCGCCGAGGACCGGCAGGAATCCTTCCACGAGATGATGGAGGTGGCGCTGGAGACCGCCTGGAAGTGGGCGGAATAACTCCGATGAAACGGCCGGGGAAAACCATTGGTTTTCCCCGGCCGCGGGCTTGGAAAAGGAGCTTTTTCTGCGCTGGCGGCGGAAGCGGCGCGCTTTCGCCGTGTTTTTGTCATCCGGAGATCTCCGACAGGTATTCCTCCAGGCAGATTCCCCGTTCCATGATCTCCGCCGCGGCCTCCGTGCCCACGTAGCGGTAGTGCCAGGGCTCGTAGTTCACGCCGGTGAGGGCGGCTGTGCCGGTGGGGTAGCGGAGGATGAAGCCGTATTGGGCGCAGTGATTCATCAGCCACTTTTGGACCGCCGTGTTCTCCTGGCCCTGGTCCAGCAGCTGGTAGGACTTGTCCACAATGTCCACCGCCAGACCCGCCTGGTGCTCACTGGTGCCGGGGCGGGCCACCCACATGGCGGCCTGGACCTCGGCCTCCTCCCGGCCATACCCCTCCGCCAGCAGGCGCTGGACCTTGCCGTTATACAGCTCCTCCTGCTTTTCCAAGGTCCGGAAGGAGGAGCAGATGGTGGGCTGAAGCCCCGCCGCCCGGGCGTCATCCATCATCTTTTGCAGGGCAGGGTAGGCCCGGCTGTCGATGGCGTGGCCGTTTACCAGCTGGGTCAGCCGGGGGATGGAGAAGTCCTCCGGCAGGGGATTCTCCCAGTTTACCAGAAGCAGGTTCCAGTCGTCCAAGGAGGCGGCGCCGGTATTCGGGGGCTCCTGGTCCAGGGGGGGCTGACCGCTTTCCACCTGATCGGATTCCGGCATTACACCGTCCTGCCGCCCGCCGCCCTCCGGGTCGAGGATGGAGACAGGGACGCCTGCCGCCTGGGCCGGGGGCTCCTGGGCTAGGGCGGTGTGGCCCAGCAGAAAGCCGCATCCAAACAGCACCAGTCCCAGCAGCAGGAGGGGCAGGAGGGAGCGGCGGCGCGGTCTGGCCCGCCGGGGGACGGAGGAAGCGTACGCACGGCCGCCGGGGACGGCGTTCCAGCACCGGGCCGGGGCCACGCGGTACTCCCGCTCCGGAAGGGGAGACTCTTTTACAATACAGAAACGGTGGTCAGACATGGGAACATCTCCTTATCTTTGGAATTCTGCTTCCATGGTAGGGCCTGTCCCCGTCAAAACCGCCGCGTTTTCCCATCAAAATGGAACTGTTTTCCCATCAAAACAGCATCATGCTCATCCTGCGCCCGCGGCGGCGTCTGTGGCGATTCCTAGGGAGGCGTTCCGGTCCCCGGAGAGGTCCAGGGCTTCCCAGTCTATCCAGGGGCCGATGCGCAGGGTGGTGTGGTCAATGGTGACGTAATACAGCACCGGGGCTCCCTGGAGGCGGAAGGAGGCCCAGGGGGGGCTGTTCTCCACCGGCTGGTATTCCAGCCCCAGCCGGTCCAGAAGGGCCGCCCCAGCCTCCCCTGCGTCCGGAGGCTCCTTCAGAATCCACACCGAGTCCATCTCCAGCCTCGCCACAAGTCCGGTCTCTGCGTCCAGAACCAGGGAACGGTACTCCCCGGATTCCTTGTCATAGCCGCTCAGCTCCACAAAACCGGCGCTGGACAGGTCCGTCTGGTCCCGCAGGTAGACTTTGCCGGCGAAGAGATCGGCGTTGTCCGGCTCTATCTCCTTCGGCAGAATCCCGGCCTCTGCCAGATGCGCCAGTTCTCCCCGGGCCAGCTCCACGCTCTCCGCCAGGGCGCTGCCCTCTAGGTTTTGGCCGATGATGGTGAGGCTGTCCGCAAGCTCTCTCTGCTGGGCCAGCAGCTGGAGCCGCCGGGGCAGCGCAGGAGACCTGGCGGGGAAATTGCTGTCCTCCGCCAGCGCCTCGGTGTGGACGGTCCCGGTGAGTCCCTGGTCCCGGAGGATGGACAGCTGCAGGGGCGCCAGCGCCAAAGCCACCACTGTCAAGCAAGTGAAGACGGGGGCCAGCCAGTTTTTCCAGTTTCTCACGTTTTCCCTCCCTTTAAGCGCACGGTGACCCGGGTGCCCTGGCCGGGGGTGCTCTCCAGCTCCAGCGTGCCGCCGTGGAGATCCACGATGCGCCGGCACAGGGCCAGCCCCAGTCCCGCGCCTCCCTGGGCTCTGGAGCGGGACTTATCCACCATGTAAAAGGCCTCTGTTACCCGCTCCAGTTCCTCCGCCGGAATGCCCTTGCCGCTGTCCGTTACCCGGATGACGGGGCGGCCCTCCTCCGAAAGCCCCTCCAGCAGGAGGTCCCCGCCGCCCTCCATGGCCTTGCGGGCGTTGTCCAGGAGGTTCAGGCATACGGTCTCCATCAGGTCCGGCTCCATCAGCGCCGGTACCGGCTGGGCCCGGACGGTGAGGCGGACGCCCGCCTGCTCCAGCGCCGGGGCCATGGCCCCAGCCACCCGGCCCAGGAATACGTCCAGGGGTACGGGCCGCAGGGGAAAATCCTGCCGGTCCAGCACCACCAGGTCCAGAAGCTTCCGGCTCAGGGCCTCCAGACGCCGGCCCTCGCTGAAGATGTACCCGGCGCTCTGGCGGACCTGTTCCTCCGTGGCGGGCCGGGAGCGGAGGAGATCGGCGTAGCCGATCATGGAGGTCAGGGGCGTCTTGATCTCGTGGGCAAAGCTGCCGATGAAATCCTCCTGCCGCCTGGCGGCGTCCCGCAGCTCCTGAACCTGCCGCTGGATACGGTGGGACATGACGTTGAAGTCCGCCGACAGCAGGGCGATCTCGTCGTCGCCCCGCACCGCCACCCGCTGGTCCAGTTCTCCCTCGGCCATGCGACGGGTGGCGGCGGAGAGGCGGCCCAGCGGCCGCAGCAGCATGGCGGCCACCGCCAGGGACAGCGCCCCCACCGCACCGGTGAGGACCAGCACCAGCGTGAAAAAACTCCGGTACTGTTCCGACCGATCCTGAAAAAGGCCGCTTACCTCCCGGCAGTTCTCCAGGTAGAGGATGCCGTCCTCCAGGACCAGGGGACTGGCGGCGTGGAGGTAGACGCGTCCGTCCGACAGAGCGTCCATCACCCAGCCGCGCCGGCCCTGGGGCAGGGAGGCGGTGAGGGGCCCGGCCTCTACCGGCAGTTGTCCGCTGCCTCCCAGGGTTTCGCCCGTTTCACCGCTGAGGCGGAAGGCCACGGTTCCCCGGCTGGTGGAAATGCTGATGCCCTTGGCCGCGGCGGCCAGTTCCCGGCGGCTGTACAAGGGGTGGAAGGCCAGCTCCTGCGCCAGGGCGTAGCGCAGCAGGTCGTTCTCTTCGTACAGTGCCGACACCTCCCGCTCCAGCGAGGCGCGGAACTGGGTGTCGATCAGCACGTATCCGCCTACGTCACAGGCCAGGGTGGTGATGAGGACCATGCTGCAAAAGAGTTTCCAGAAGAGCTTCATCTCGTTGTATCACTTTCTCAATATCGGAATGAGGAATTCAAAAGCGGAGGATTTCCCGGGAGACCGGATACCAAAGTTTTTTGGGTCAAGATTCCAGCCGGTAGCCCACCTTGTAGACCGCCACCAGCCGGTTCTCCAGGCCAAGCTTCTTTCTCATCCTCTGGATGTGGAGGTCCACTGTGCGGCTGTCCCCCAAAAACTCCTCCCCCCACACCCGCTCGTAGATCCGGTCCCGGTACAGGGCGATGTTTTTGTTCTGCGTGAAGAGGAGCAGCAGGTCATACTCCTTGGCGGTGAGGGGGACGGGCTGTCCGCCCCGCCGCACAACATGGCTGGCGGTGTCAATTTCGATGTCCGGCGGCAGGGAGAGGACCCGCCCCGTCTTTCCGCACCGGCGCAGCACCGTCTCCACCCGGGCCAGCAGCTCCATCAGCTCAAAGGGCTTGACGATGTAGTCCTCCGCTCCCAGCCGCAGGCCCTTCACCCGGTCCTCCAGCTGCCCCCTGGCGGTGAGGAAGATCACCGGCACCTCCAGCTGCTTGCAGTACTCCAGCACCTCGTAGCCGTCGGCCCGGGGGAGCATGATGTCCAGCAGAGCCAGATCGAAGGGCTGGGACTCCAGCTTGTCCGCGGCGGCGGTTCCGTCCGCCGCCCAGACGCAGCGGTACCCCGCGCCCTCCAGGGCGGTCTTAATGAGATTGGCGATGGGGGGCTCGTCCTCGGCGATCAGGATTTTATTCACAGCGTCCACCTCGTTTGATTGGCGTTTTCTCCAGTTTGCCGCGTTGTTCCATCATTTTTGTATCATACTCCATTTGCGCCGGGGACGCAACCGCCGGCGGCCCCTGGAGCCTGTTTAAAAACAGACGCTGGAATCCGGGAGGAACCTGTGGTATCATGACAACAGACCTGAAACGAGGAGGCGGATGAACCATGAAGACGGTTTTACCCCGCAGTATGCTGGCGGTGGTTCCGTTGATGCTGCTTGTTAACTGCGGATTCTTTCCAATCGTCAATTTCAATCCGGACAACCCCGTGGACCTGGGGATTGTCGTGAAAGTGATTGTCTTTATCCTTGCGCTTGAGGCGCACAGGAATTTTGGCAGGCTGGAGGCCCGCGTCTTCCCGGAGCGGTCCCTGCTGTTCATCGGGGTCTTCAACGCCGCGGTGATTTGCGGCGGGCTGCTGGGGCGGTACCTGCTGGAGTTTGGCGAGGTGTCCAACACATACAATTTTACCCCGGCCAACGCGGCGTTTCACACGCTTCTCCTGGCGTCCGCCGCCACCGCCGCCTGGAAACTGAAGGCGGTCTCCAGCCAGTCCGGCGGCTCTCCGGAGCGATAGAGGGGTAGGCCTTGTTTGAAAAATGTCAAAACGCCGTCTTGGAGCATCTTTTTCCACCAGGACTGCGTTGATTTGACTTGAAATCCGTCAGGATTCCCGCGTCAAATCACCTTGCCTGGCAAAAAAATCCGCCCCATCCGGCATTCCGCCAATTTTCAAACAAGGCCTAAAGATGTCCGCGCCGATTCGCCGGATTGGAGTTTTTTGTGCATTTTCTCATGTACAAATTGCAAAAGGTGTGGTATGATGTCATACAGAATAAAAAATGTATGACGCAGGAGGACCAAGTGTGAACCAGAAACTGACTATCCGCCAGCTGACGCTGATCGGCTCCATGCTCTTTGGCCTGTTCTTTGGAGCGGGCAATCTCATCTTTCCTATGATTCTCGGCGCGAAGGCCGGGACCGATCTTCCGGCGGCGCTGACCGGACTGCTGGTCACCGCCGTAGGCATTCCGCTGCTGGGCATCGTCTCCATGGGCATCTCCCGCGGCGAGGGGCTGATCCATCTCTCCGGGCGGGTCTCCAAGCGGTTTTGCTATCTCTTTACCTGCGCCCTCTATCTGACCATTGGGCCGCTGTTCGCCATTCCCCGGTGCGCTGCCACCAGTTTTACCATCGGAGTGCGGCCTCTGGTGGGGGAGAACCCCGCCCTGCCGCAGGTGATTTTCACTGTGCTGTTTTTTGCGGCGGTGCTGTTCTTCGCCCTGCGGCCCTCTAAGATCCTGGACTCTGTGGGGAAGTTTTTAAACCCCGCCTTTCTGGCGTTTCTGGGTGTGATGCTGGCCGCGGCTTTGATCAAGCCGGCGAATCCCCTCTCAGCGGTTCCGGTCAGCGGGGGATATGAGGGCGGCGCCTTTTTTGCCGGCTTTCTCCAGGGCTACGACACGCTGGACGCCCTGGCCAGTCTGGCCTTTGGCATCATTGTGATCCGCACCATCCGCCAGCTGGGGGTGACGGAGCCCGGCGCCGTGGCGGGCAGCACCGTCAAGGCCGGCGTGGTCAGCATGGCGCTGATGGCGCTGATCTACGCCGCCACCGCCCTGGTGGGGGCCCAGAGCTACACGCTGTACGCGGACCAGCTGGCAAATCCCGGCTTTAACGGCGGCGACGCCTTCGCCATCATCTCCCACCACTATTTCGGCCGGGGAGGCAGCCTGATTTTGGCCGCCACCGTGACCCTGTGCTGTATGAAGACCGCCATCGGCCTTGTGACGGCCTGCGGCGAGACGTTTTTGGAACTCTTTCCCGGAAAGCTGGACTACCCAAAGTGGGCGGTGGTGTTCACCGGAGCGTCGCTGCTGATTTCCAACATCGGCCTGTCCCAGATCATCGCCCTCTCCGCACCGGTGCTGTACTTCCTGTGCCCGCTGGCCATTGTGCTGATTCTGCTGGGACTCTTTGGGAACTGGTTTGGCCATGCTCGGGTGGTATACGGCTGCACCATGGGCGTGTCCGTGGCGGCGGCGGTGCTGGAGCTGGCCCGGGTGGTGGGCGGTCCCCTCCAGCCCCTGGCGGACTGGACGGCCGGCTGGCTGCCCCTGTACGGGTACGGTCTGGGCTGGGTGATCCCGGCGGCTCTGGGGTTTGCGGCGGGGCTGCTGCTGAACGCCAGAGGGAAAGGGCGCGCGTAAACGGTAAAGGAGCGGCGAAGCCGCGTCTCAGGAAAATAAAGCGCCTGCCGGCGGTCTCAAGAACCACCGGCAGGCGTTTGTTTGTTGACTGGGCGCTTACAGCGGCATCCAGCTGCCGCTGGCGATGGCCAGCAGCTTTCCCGTGTCCGCGTCAACGAGCTCGCCCCGCTGGCGGATGAGGCTGCGCCCGGCCTTGACAATGTAGACCGTCAGCTCCACGTTCATGCCGTACTCCACGCCCCGGATAAAGGAGACGGTCATGTCCGTGGTGGTGGCCTCGTTGGGGCCGGCGGTGAAGTTGGCCACCACGCCGAAAGCGCTGTCAAACATCCCGAGGATGGCGCCGCCATGGATGCCTCCCTTCTCGTTGATCTGCCACTTTTGGGTCTCAAAGGCGTAGGTGACGCTCTGCGCCTCGTAGTCGCACCGCACCAGGCGGACGCGCATTTTCTCGTCAAAGCCGCCGTCCCCCAGGTTCAGGTAGTGGGCGGATTTCTCCTCCACCAGCTTGATCCAGGCCTCCTTTTTGTCCATGGGATCTGTCTCCTTCCATCGTATATTAAAATTTGCGGGATTGCCATTTTATTGCAATAGTTTTCCACGACCGCAATAGTGAACAACGCTGGGGAGAATATCAGGAAATGTGCTTACCGGCTCTTCCTGGAGCGTCCGCGCCGGATGACAGCGCGGATTGCAAAAACTACTGCGATAGTGAAGAGGAGAGCCGCCGCCAGGGCCAGCAGGGTGATCCAGTTGGGGGCTCTCAGCAGCTCCGCGGGACTCCAGCTGCGGCTCACCGTCTTGCGGCCGTCCGGGGCGGAATATTTGCCGGGGACTGCGCCCAGGGCCTGGAGATACATGGCAAGGGCGTACCACTCTTTGATCTCACTGCCGTTTTCGTCCCGGAGAATGCAGTCGTTGAAATCCGTCACCGGAGTTCCGTCCGCCATCTTGGGCTCCAGGGAGAGCAGCCCCATGGACTTGCCCTTCACCGTCCCCAGCATCTGGGCGGAGTACATGCCGGTGACCACCCGGTAGAGCCGGCTGTCGTCAATCTCGCTGAATACGGTATCCACCTGGGTGACCGTATAGCCGTATTCCCCCTGGCCGCCGCCGGAGCCGATGGAGAGAGCCGGTTCGGTGCGGAGGGTCTCCTCATAGAGCAGGGCGTCCGTCACCCGGTTGAAGAACATCCGGTGGGTGTTGAAGCCGTACTGAATTCCGGCGCAGTACAGCTGGGCCGCCGGCATAATGGGGGTGACGGAGGCGTCCACCTCCAGAGCGTCCCGCAGCTCCGCTCCGGTGAGGTATACCGCCACCAGGGGAAAGCCGGAGGCGCCGTCGCCGCCGACGCCCATGGAGAGCACATCGAAGGCCTGGGAGACGGTGATGTCCCCGGCGGCCAAGGGGGCCCGGAGGACGCCGTCCGCCGTCACCGCCACGGTGGTCTGATATTCCCGGCCCGCCGCCTGATCAGCCGCGCTGGCGGCGTATAAAAAGGCGTCGGCAACCAGTTCCCCCAAGGCATTGCCCTCCTGGACGCCGGAGCGGGGGGTGCTGAGGTCAAAATCCGAGTTGGCCAGCACCTGGTCGTAGGTGAGGCCGTACCGCTTTAAATACGTCTCGCCCACCTGGGCCTTCCAGCCCTCCACCAGCGCGGCGGTATCCGGATCGTCGGGGAGCGTCCCGTCAATGGGGATCAGGCGGTAGTCCGTCAGGCGGAGAGAACCGTCTCTTTTTTCCAGTGTGATGGAGCCCAGGTTTTGGCAGTAGGGTCCGGCGGAGACGATATAGGTGCCGTTCACCACAATGGGCTCCGCCAGGGTGGTGTGGGTGTGGCCGGAGAGGATGACGTCGATGCCCTCCACAGCCTTGGCGAGTTCGTAGTCCTCCCCTTTGCCTGCCTCTGTGCCGGAGTGGGAGAGACAGAGGATGAACTCCGCCCCCTGGGCCTCCAGGGATTCCACGCACCGCTTTGCCGCCTGGGCCATGTCCTCCAGAACAAAGCCGGAGGTGGGGGCGCAGTCGTGGGAGTCCACTCCCATGAGGCCGAAGATGCCGTAGGTGACGCCGCCCCGCTCCAGAAGCATGGTCTCCTGTGCGCCGTAACGGTCCATGGCCGCCAGGATGGCGTCCCGGTCCGGGTTCTCCGGGGCGGGGACGTAGTTGGCCTCCACCAGAGCGGGGAGCCTATCCCCGCTGTCCGCCGCGGCGTTCAGCATCCGGGCCAGCCCGGCTCCGGTGTGGTCAAACTCGTGGTTGCCCAGGGTAACGGCGTCGTAGCCCAGGGCCCCCATGGTCCGCAGCTCCGCGGCCTGAGTGGTGTAGAGCGTTTGGATCAACGAGCCGATGGAGAAGTCGCCGCCGTCCACCAGCAGCGCGTCCGGGTGTTGGGCCCGCTCCCGGCCGATGGCGGTTTTCAGCCGGGCATAGCCGCCGGACTCCCCGCCGTCCTCCGTACTCTGGGGCAGGAAGTGGGAGTGGAGGTCGTGGGTAAAGAGAATGGTGGTCTCAAAGCCCGCGGAGAGAGACCGCGCCTCCGGTCCGGGGACGCAGAGAACGATCAGCAGCAGGGCCAGGAGGAGGGAAGAGCGCTTTTTCATGGGGCCTCCTTGTATATGCCGTTGTCCGGCGTTAGTTGAAAGTTTATCCCTATTATAGTGCGTTTTGGGTGATTTTACAAGCCCTCCCCTCCGCCGGACCGGCCCTCTCCCGCGGTTTGTGGAGCGGATTAAAAATGACGCTTGACAAACGTATGAAATCGTACTATACTGCTGAAAGTGCAATAAGTACGATTTCGGACAGATAATGTGGGAGGCACGCTATGAGATACGGACCTTCAAAAGAGATGCGGCGGTACAACCACCTGGTGGGGGAGATCGACGGGGTGTACCACGAGATGTCTCTTCGGCTGGGGCTGTCCGACAGTGCCATGATCGTTCTCTATACCCTCTGTGACAGCGGCGGTCCCTGTCCCCTGCGGGACATCTGCCGCCGCTCCGGTCTCAGCAAGCAGACGGTGAACTCCGCGCTGCGGAAGCTGGAGGCAGAGGGCGTGGTCTACCTGGAGCCGGTCTCCGCCAGAAGCAAGCGGGTCTGCCTGACGGAGGCGGGCCTGGATTTGGCGGACAGGACCGCCGGCCGGATTATCCGAATAGAGAACGACATCTTCGCCTCCTGGCCCCGGGAGGATGTGGAGCAATACCTGGAGCTGACGGAGCGGTTTCTGCTGGCCCTCCGGGAACAGGCCAGGGGAATTTAGAAAGGAGCGTCGGACCGCGAAGGTCCCTTCATAGAACGAGTATGATCCAGTTATCCGACCATTTTACCTGTTGGCGCCTGCTGCGCTTTACGTTTCCGTCCATCATCATGCTGATTTTCACCTCTGTTTACGGCGTGGTGGACGGCTTCTTTGTATCCAATTTCGTGGGTAAGACCCCCTTTGCCGCTGTCAACCTCATCATGCCCTACCTGATGATCCTGGGCTGCATCGGCTTCATGTTCGGCACCGGCGGCAGCGCCCTCATCGCCAAGACCATGGGGGAGGGAAAGGCGGAGAGGGCCAATGAGATCTTCTCCCTGCTGATCTACACCTCGGCGGCCTGCGGCGTCATACTGGCGGTGCTGGGGATCGCGTTTTTGCCCGGAGCGGCGTCGCTGATGGGGGCGGAGGGCCGGCTGCTGGAGGACTGCGTGGCCTACGGCGTCATCAATCTGGCGGCGCTGCCCTTCTATGTTTTGCAGTTCGAGTTCATGTGCCTCTTCGCCGCGGCGGAGAAACCCAGGCTGGGCCTCTATGTGACTGTGGCGGCAGGGCTTACCAATATGGCGCTGGACGCGGTGCTTGTGGGGGTTCTCCGCTTTGGGCTGGAGGGCGCGGCGGCGGCCACGGCCGTGAGCCAGCTGGTAGGCGGCGCGGCGCCCCTGGTCTATTTCGGGCGGAAGAATACCAGCCGATTGCGGCTGGTGCGCTGTAAATTTGACGGCAGGGTTCTGCGGCGGGCCTGCGCCAACGGCTCCTCCGAGCTGATGAGCAACGTCTCCATGTCCCTGGTGAGTATGCTGTTCAACGTGCGGCTGATGAAGTACGCCGGAGAGAACGGCATCGCCGCCTACGGGGTGCTGATGTACGTGAGCCTGGTCTTTCAGGCGGTGTTCCTGGGGTACTCCGTGGGCGCGGCGCCGGTGATCAGCTATCATCACGGAGCGGAGAACTACCAGGAGGGCAGGGGACTGCTGCGCAGGAGCCTGGCCATTATCGGTGTGTGCTCCTTGCTCATGTTTGCCGCCGGCCAGACCATGGCCCGGCCCTTGTCGCAGCTGTTTGTGGGCTACGACCCGGAGCTGCTGGGCATCACTGTCCGGGCCTTTGCCATCTTCTCCTTCACCTTTTTGTTCTCGGGGCTGGCCATCTTTGGCTCCTCCTTCTTCACCGCTCTTAACGACGGAATGACCTCCGCCATGATCTCCTTCCTGCGGACGCTGGTGTTCCAGTGTCTGGCGGTAACGGTGCTCCCCCTGATCTGGGGGCTGGACGGCATCTGGCTCTCCACCGTGGCGGCGGACGCCCTGGCGGTGGCAGTTACCGCGCTGCTTTTGGCGGGAAAGCGGAGGAAGTACCACTATTAAGAGAAGACCGGGGGGAGCGCAGCTCCCTCCGGTCTTTGCATCCGCTATTTCTTTCGCACAATGGGCAGCCAGACCTCATTGTGGCAGTTGTCCGCCGAGTAGACCTCAATGTCCGGAGCCTCGGCATACTCATAGCCGGAGCTGGGCAGCCACTCGCTGATGATCCGCCGCTGGAGGTCCTGCATGGCCTGGGGCATGGGACCGCGGCAGGGAAACACCGCCCAGGTTCCCGCTGGGACATGGTATTCCGCCATGTCCTCCGGCGCGGGGGCCTGGGTGGCCGCGGCGATGTAGTACCCGGAGAAGGCCCCGCCGTCGCAGGCGGAGACGCCCAGGATTCCCATGGGGCCGGAGCCGTCCATCAGGGCCGCCAGCCGGGGAAGCTCTCCGGCGGTCTGGCCCCAGAAGCCGGGGACCTTCTTAAAGCAGTCCTCCAGGGTCATGGTCTCCCTCATGGCGAATCCCACCACCCGGAAGGATGCCTGTTCCTCAATCCGATATTCCATAGCGTTTTCTCCTTTGATAGAAAGCGTAAAGGTGATGGGCGGAAAGGCCCGCAGTGCGGCGCCCCGGGCCTGCGCGGCGCTGGGAGGCAGGCGGTGGACGCTCTGAAACGCCCGGTTGAAGGCCGTGGGGGAGTCGTAGCCATAACGCGTTGCTGTGTCGATGACTTTTGCGCCCTCCGCCAGATCCATGGCGGCCGCGGTCATCCTCCTCCGGCGAACATATTCAGAAAAACTGATGCCGGTCATGTACGGGAACATCCGCTGAAAATGGTATGCGGAACAGGCGGCCCGCCGGGCCGCGCCCTCCAGAGAGATCTCCCCGGTCAGGTTCTCCTCCACATACGACATGGCGTCGTTGAGCCGCTGAATCCATTCCATTTCCATCGCTCCTCTCTGTCTGCTATGATAGTGGATTTTCCGGCGCCTGTCCTCGCGGTTTCCCTGCGGAAAAAGCGAGACGGTAAACCCGCGTCCATCGTACGATGGGCGCGGGTCTGCGTCAGTTCAGGAAATCTTTCAGTTTTTTGCTCCGGCTGGGGTGCCGCAGCTTCCGCAGGGCCTTGGCCTCAATCTGGCGGATGCGCTCCCGGGTGACGTTGAACTCCTTGCCCACTTCCTCCAGGGTCCGGGTGCGGCCGTCCTCAATGCCGAAGCGAAGCTTCAGCACCTTCTCCTCCCGGGGAGTCAGGGTGGAGAGCACGTCCATCAGCTGCTCTTTCAGCAGCGTAAAGGAGGCGGCCTCGCTGGGTTCGCTGGCGCCCTCGTCGGGGATGAAGTCCCCCAGGTGGGAGTCCTCCTCCTCGCCGATGGGGGTCTCCAGGGAGACGGGCTCCTGGGCGATCTTCAAAATCTCCCGCACCTTGTCCACAGGCATATTCATCTCCGCGGCGATCTCGTTGGGGGAGGGGTCGTGGCCCAGCTCCTGGAGCAGCTGCCGACTGACACGGATGACCTTGTTGATGGTCTCCACCATATGAACGGGGATGCGGATGGTGCGGGCCTGGTCGGCGATGGCCCGGGTGATGGCCTGGCGGATCCACCAGGTGGCGTAGGTGGAGAATTTGAAGCCCTTGGTGCAGTCGAACTTCTCCACGGCCTTGATGAGGCCCAGATTGCCCTCCTGAATCAGGTCCAGGAACAGCATTCCCCGGCCCACGTACCGCTTGGCGATGGACACCACCAGCCGGAGGTTGGCCTCCGCCAGCTTCTGCTTGGCTCTCTCTCCCCGCTTGTAATCCTTTTTCCAGGCGGCCTCCTCCTCGGCGGTGACGGTGACGGCCTCGCCGCTGTCCCGCTGCCGCCTCAGCTCCGCCAGCTTCTCGGCGGCCTCGTTTCCGGCGGACATGGCCTGGGCCAGCTCCACCTCCTCGTCGGGGGTGAGCAGGGGTACCTTGCCGATCTCCTTGAGATACATCCGGACGGGGTCGTCCAGGGAGAAGTTGTTGACCAGGGTGTTGGGGTCCACCAGCTCCTCTTCCTCCACGTCGGCGATCTCCTCGGCGGCGGGTTCCTCGTCGGGCAGGTCCCGCAGCAGCAGGTCGTCGGAGCTGATGTCGATGTTCAGCGCCTCCAGGGAGTCGTAGAGCTGGTCCATCTGGTCGCTCTCCAGGTTGAGGTCATCCACGGCGTCCATCAGCTCGGCGGACTCCAGCTTGCCCTTCTTCTTTCCCCGGGCCAGCAGCTCCCGCAGTTTCTCGTTGCCGCTGAGCCAGCTGGCTGCGGGCAGGGCGGCCACCTGCTTGTCGTCCAGGCGGAGAATACCGGCCTTTTTGGCCTCCTCATCGGTGAGAACCCCGGGGGGCTCCTCCTCGCCCTTTTTTCCGGACTTGGCGGCGGCCAGAAGCGCGTCCGCCTGCCGCTCCAGCTCCCGGGATGTCAGTTCCTTTTCATTAGCCATGAAGCTTTCCTCCAGTACCTTTCTTGTTTTTGCTTTTTTCTATTGCAGCTGCCAGCGGATCGCCTCCGCTATTGTTTCTCTGCTCCCATTCCTCCAGAATGGTGGATATGTAATCGATAAGCGCCTGTTTGGCATTTTTGGCTGATTCTGGTTTTTGACAGACAAAGGTGATATGGCTCGTCTCCTCCGGCGTCAAGACGGCGTCTAGCGTTGCCAAGGTCACGTTTCGCCCCTCTTCCCGGGCTTTCCATAAAAGAGAGAAGACGCGGCCTAACAGGGGGGAGGAAAATTGCTCCTCTTGTATAGGCGGCTGAGAGGGGAAAAGGCTGTCATCCAGCAGTAATAAGCGGAGCACGCCCTCCTCGGCTCTGGCGGAACGCATATTCTCGTATCGCATTGATCGTTCTTTCGGCTGTGACTGCGCTACTGGGTTTAAATTTTTTCGCTCTTCCGCGCGGTCTTCTCTGCGCACCTTTTGTTTTCGGGCGCGCTCTACGTCCAGTTTCATGGCCTCCGGAGTAATGCGGGCGGTTTCAGCGGCTCTGACGGAATAGATCTCCCTTTCCACCTCGTTTGGAAGCGCTGCCAGCAGCTTACTGATCTCCTCGCCATAGGCGGCTCTTTCCTCGTCGCTGTCCAAGTTATATTTCCCGGCGATCTGGGCCATGCGGAACTCCACGCCGTTCTCGCTGCCGCTGAGCAGCCGTTCAAAGGCGTCCGCCCCCTGGTTTTTGATGAAGTCGTCCGCGTCCTGTTTTACCAGCTCCCCGCTGTCGGTCCGCCGCCGGGGCAGCTGGAGCACCTTCACGGAGAACTCCGAGTTGTTCAGAATCTGCAATGCACGCTCCGTGGCGACCTTGCCGGCGTTGTCGTTGTCGTAGCACAGCACCAGCTCCTTGGTGAAGCGGGAGAGGAGCCGGGTCTGTTCCACGGTCAGCGCCGTGCCCATGGAGGCTACGGCGTTGTCAAATCCCGCCTGGTGGAGGGTGACGATGTCCAGGTTGCCCTCGCAGAGGATGATGTTGGGCCGTTTGGTCTTTTTTGCCAGGTTCAGCCCGTAGAGAACCCGGCGCTTGCTGTACACCGGCGTCTCCGAGGAGTTCATATACTTGGGCTCGGACTTGTCCAGCACCCGGCTGCCAAAGGCCACCACATCCCCCCGTGTGTCGATTACCGGGAGCATCAGGCGGTTTCGAAATTTGTCGTAAAAGCCGCCCCGCTTATTGTCCACAATAAGGCCTGCCGCCAAAAGCTCGGACTTGGAGTAGCCCCGGGAGGTCATCTCATTCAACAGTACGTCCCAGGCGTTGGGGGAGGCCCCCATGCCGAATTTCACCGCCGTGTTCCACCGGATCCGGCGGCGGTCCAGATAGTCCCGCACCGCCTGGCCCGGAGGCTGCTGGAGCAGCTGATGGTAGAAGCGGGCGGCGTCCCGGTTCAGCTCCAGGAGCCTGGCCCGGCGGCGTCCGGACTCCTGGTCGCCCGTCTCCTCCGGCACCTCCATCCCCGCCCGCTTAGCGAGAAAGCGGACCGCGTCGGGAAAGGTCAGGTTCTCCTCCTCCATGATGAAGTTCACAACGCCGCCGCCCTTTTTGCAGCCGAAGCAGTAGTAAATCTGCTTGTCCGGGGCCACGGAGAAGGAGCCGGTCTTCTCGCTGTGGAAGGGGCACAGTCCAAAGAGGTTGGCGCCCTTGCGGGTCAGCTGGACATAGCTGCCCACCACGTCCACAATGTCGCATCTGGATACCAGCTCGTCCAGAAAGCTCTGGGGAAACGCCATAGGACCGCCTCCCTCCATTCGGTCAGTTTTTCCAAATTTCCCGCCGGTCATACAGAAAACCGGCGGAGGAACAGACTGCGGTATTTTAGATATACCCCGCGCCTATCGGATTTCCTCTTTTTTTTCACAAATTTTTAGAAAATTTTTGTGGGAAAGGAGAATTTACACCAATGGAAGGAGTGGATACAATAGAATCGTGTGAAGATAGGGAGAGGAGAGGACATATGTCCATTGAACTGTGGGCCGTCCGGCTGGAGCGGCCGCTGACGGCGGAGGAGACGGAGGCCATGATGTCCCTGCTTCCTCCGGAGCGGCGGGAGCGGCTGCTGCGGGTCCGGCAGGAGGAACGGCGGCGGGAGCCGCTGTGCGCCTATTTTATTTTACGCCAGGCGCTGGAGGAACAGTACGGCTGGCGGCAGCTGCCGGAGATCGCCCTGACAAACCGGGGAAAGCCCTACTTTCCCCAGCACCCGGAGGTACAGTTCAACTTGAGCCACACCGCCGGCGCGGTGTTGGTGGGTTTGGCCGACGAGCCGCTGGGCGTGGACATTGAGCACATCCGGCCGGTGAGCCAGCGGGCCATGCGGCGGCTGGCGGATGTGGACACGCGGGAGGATTTTTTCCGCAGCTGGGTGCGGCGGGAGGCCAGGGCCAAGCGCAGCGGCGACGGTGTGGGCACCATGATGCGGGATGAGACGCCCCTGCGGTACGGGGAGGTCTATTATGAGATTGAGACCTTTCCGGGCTACGCGGCGGGGGTGGCCTCCGGCAGCGCGGAGCGCTCCGGGACTGTGCGGCGGCTGGTTCTAAGCGAAACGGCGGAGGATATACTGTGAGCGATGAAGAGCTGGTGAGATTGGTTCTGTCGTTTGCTGGAGAGGTCAACGCCCTGCAGCGGAAATACGCGCCGCGGCTGAAGGCGGAGCGGGAGCGGAGCCGGATGACGGCCTTTCTGGAGGCGTATCGGGCCGAGGCGGGCCTGATCTACGCCAGGTATCTCACCCGGCGGGAGAGGACCTACTACACGCCGTTGTCCGTTCCGCCCACCTACGCCGCCATGGAGGAGATGACCCTCAGTACCGTGGAGCGGGTAAAGGACCGGGCCGTGGTGGAGATACTGACCAGCGGAGGCTTGCTGGACTACCGCTTCAAGCTGGTGTGCCGGGAGGGAGAGTGGCGAATCAACAGCTACCAGCAGCGGCTCCACACGGAGTCCCGCATCTGTCGGTGGATCTACGGCGATTTTTGAATTGGACTCTGTTCGCAAAGTGGAACAGGCTGGCGGACTGTCCGTGTTTAAGAGAATTCAGCGTCTGTTTCAAAACCGCCGGAACGATGCCTTAAGGCGTTTTCCGCTGGAGCTGCGTCAAATCGCCGTGTCCGGCAAAAAGTCTGCCTCAACCCGGCATTCCGCCGATTTTAAAACAAGACGCCAGACGGGGAGTGGTCTCCCCGTCTAAATTTTTTGCTCCGCGGAACCAAAGCCCCTGTCTTTCCGACTAAACAGATGAAAGCGGCTTTCAAAAGGAAGTGAATACATGGAGGACAAGGACATCATCACATTGTACTGGGAGCGGTCTGAGGAGGCCATCCGGGCCACGGCGGCCAAGTACGGCGGCTACTGTGCCGCCATCATCCGCCGGGTGCTGGGAGACGGGCGGGACAGCGAGGAGTGCCTGAACGACACCTGGCTGGGGGCGTGGAACGCCATGCCGCCCCAGCGGCCGGAGCGATTGCCGCCCTTTTTGGGCCGCATCGCCCGAAATACCGCCCTGGACCGCTACGACTACAACGCCGCCCAGAGCCGGAGCGGCTGCGCGGCGGTGCTGGAGGAGCTGGCGGAGTGCGTGGGCGGCCAGCCCATGGAGGAGGATTTCAACCTCAGGCGGCTGGGGGAGGCCATCTCGGCATACCTGGACGCCGTCTCGCCGGAGTGCCGGCGGGTCTTCCTCCGGCGGTACTGGTACTGCGATACCATCCAGGAGATCGCCGCAGGCTGCGGTTTTACCCAGGGAAAGGTGAAGTCCCTGCTCCATCGCGCCCGGAAGGGACTGCGGGCCTATTTGATTGAGGAGGGGTACGACCTATGACGAAAGAGGAGCTGTTCCGGGCCGTGGGGGAGGTCCGGGAGGACCAGATCACGGAGGCGGAGGAAGTGAGAAGGCAGAGCCGCCCCTGGCGGCGGTACGGAACCCTGGCGGCCTGCCTGGCCCTGGTGCTGGCGGGGGCCTTTGCCCTGGAGCGGCTGGAGGACGCCCGGAAGTGGGCGGAAATAGAGGAGAGCTTTCAGACCGCAGACGGGGCTTATCCTGAGAGCGCCCCGGACGCCGACAGCGGCGGGGAGATCGGGCACCGCTGGACCGAAAAAACTGACGAGCTTCCCTCTGAGGAATCGCCGGAGAGCGGCGCCGTTTTGGACGGAGCGGATTACTGGCCGGGGAGCGGAAAAGATCCGGCGTCCAATTACTCTTTCAACGTGGAGATCGGGGAACTGGAGGGACATTCCGATGAAGATGGGCTAGGGCGGACGGAGACCGGTATGTCCGCCTGTCTGGCCTGGCTGTCCCCGGAGGAGATCTTTGCCATGGACACGGTGATCTTCCGAGGCGTGGTGGAGAGTTCGCCGCGGTACTACCGGATCGACATGCCTGGACGGGACGATTACTATTGCACAGCGGTGAATGTCAGAGTCACCGATTCCATTCGGGGCGGGCTGGAGGAGGGAGAGGTATACTCCCTGATGTACGGCGGCGCCAAGGGGTATATGTCTCTCTCCACCTCCGGTCCGCTGGAGGAGCTGAGGACGGGCGGCGAGGGCATCTTCATGTCCGAGAGAACCGGTCCGGACACCGGATGGAGGACGGAGACGGGCTACTTCTGTTACGCCGACCTGGCGGAGCTGCGCATTGGGGAGGGAATCCGGTTTGTGTTCCTGGACACGGAGGAGGGAGTGAGATTCGACCGCTCCACCTATGAGGAGGCCGCGGAGGCGGAGACGCTGGACGAAATCGCGGACTATATCCGGCGGATGATCGGGGAGACGGAGCGAACACAGCCCGCCGCGGTCCCCGCGGAGCCGCAGAGAGACCCGGCGGAGCTTGACTCCGCCCTGCTGGACCCCGGCTATGGCGTGGAAGGCCCCCATGGGGCCCGGGAACTTCCGGACGGCACGGTTTGAGGCCGGAGGACCTCAGGAGCGGCGGCTGAAAGCGCTCCGCGGGAGTTTCGCCGCCCGGGGTCCGTTTCTCCGGTCCGAGGGCGGCGGCATGTGCGCCGCCAAAAACACCGCTCAGCTCTGAAATGTGCGCAAGCCCCCATCTGCCTGTGGCAGATGGGGGCTGTGTGCGCGAAGGAAAATGGCCTGCGGCTATTTTCGGTGAATTAGAATGAATTAGAAAACACCCTGAGCCATCATGGCGTCCGCCACTCTCTGGAAGCCGGCGATGTTGGCGCCCGCCACCAGATTGTAGCCCAGGCCGTACTTCTCCGCGGCCTCCACGCTCATAGTGTAGATGTTGTCCATGATCCGGTGGAGCTGCTTGTCGACCTCCTCCTCGGTCCAGATGAGACGCTCGCTGTTCTGGGCCATCTCCAGGGCGGAGGTGGCCACGCCGCCGGCGTTGACGGCCTTGGAGGGGGCCACGATGATGCCGGGCTGCTCCATCAGGAATTTCAGCGCGTCGTTGGTGGTGGGCATGTTGGCCACCTCGATGTAGTACTTCACGCCGCTTTCGGCGATCTGTCTGGCGTGCTCCATATGCACGTCGTTCTGCATGGCGGAGGGCATGCACACATCCACCTTTACGCCCCAGGGCTTCTGGCCGGGGAAGAACTCCACGCCGAACTTCTCCGCGTAGTCCTGGACCCGGTTCCGGCCGGAGTTTCGCATCTCCACGAGATAGGCGATTTTCTCCGGCGTGGTCACGCCGTCGGGGTCGTAGACGTAGCCGTCGGGGCCGGAGAGGGTGACCACCTTGGCCCCCAGCTCCGTGGCCTTTTTGCAGATGCCCCAGGTCACGTTGCCAAAGCCGGCGCAGGCGATGGTCTTGCCCTTGATGGACTCACCCTCGTGCTTGAGGACGTTCTCCAGATAGTACACGGAGCCAAAGCCCGTGGCCTCGGGCCGCACCAGGGAGCCGCCGGAGGCGAAGTCCTTGCCGGTGAGGACGCCGTTCTCCCAGGCGCCCCGCAGGCGGCGGTACTGGCCGAAGAGGTAGCTGATCTCCCGGGTGCCAACGCCCATGTCGCCGGCGGGTACGTCCACGTCCGGGCCGATGAAGCGGTGCAGGGCCGTCATGAAGGACTGGCAGAAGCGCATGATCTCCGCGTCGGACCTGCCGGTGGGGTCGAAATCGCTGCCGCCCTTGCCGCTGCCGATGGGCAGGCCCGTCAGGGCGTTTTTGAAGGTCTGCTCAAAGGCCAGGAATTTGATGATGCTGAGATTCACGTTCTTCTGGAACCGCAGGCCGCCCTTGTAGGGGCCGATGGCGCCGTTGAACTGGCAGCGCCAGCCGGTATTGGTGTGCCAGGCGCCGTCGTCGGACATCCAGGTTACGCGGAAGCTGATGGTCCGCTCGGGTTCCACCATCCGCTCCAGCAGGCAGGCCTTCTCGTACTCCGGGTGCTTCTCCACCACCGGCTCCAGGGAGGTGAGGACCTCCTCCACCGTCTGGATAAACTCCGGCTCGTCGGCGTGTTTGGCCTTGACGTTTTCGATGACTCTGGCAAGATACGCGTTCATCTGAAATGACCTCCTTCTAAATCTTGACGATCCCATCAGGGGGCTGCGGGACATCCCGTATTTTCTCTCTATTTTAGCACCTTCGGGGAGAAGAAGCAAGAGGGCGGCGGTGTTTCCCGGAAATTTTGGAGCTGGCCGCCGCCACTGCCTTATTGACTTTTCACAGGGGCAGGGTATAATGACTTTGGAAAAAACCACGCACGGGAGATTTTTTGAGAAGGGGAGAACAGATATGAGTACATATCCCATCGAGGTGGCGGGCGTCAGGCGGGAGCTGCCCATCTGCAAGGTCACGGAGGACCTGTACATCGGGGCGTTTATCGTCTTCGGCGACGCGGAGCTGACGGTGGCCTGCGCCAGGGAGCTATTGAAGCTGGTCCCCGCGGACAGCTATGACTACATGCTCACCGCCGAGGCTAAGAGCATCCCCCTGATCCATGAGATGGCGCGGCAGTCCGGGGCGGAGAAGTACTTCATTGCCCGCAAGGGCCCCAAGGCCTATATGCCGGACCCCATCCATGTGACGGACCGGTCCATCACCACCGCCGGGGAGCAGAAGCTGTTTCTGGGCCGGGATGACGCGGACCTGATCCGGGGCAGGCGCATTCTTCTGATGGACGACGTGATCTCCACCGGCGGTTCTCTTCACGCCATGGAGGCCCTGGTGGCCATGGCCGGCGGCACCGTGACCGGCAGGGTGGCGGTGCTGGCGGAGGGCGAGGCCCGGAACCGACCCGACATCAAGTTTCTTGCGCCCCTGCCGGTGTTCAACGCCGACGGGACGGTAAGGGGCTGAGAAAAGCGGCAAAGCGGGGTATACCGGCTCTCCCGGTATACCCCGCTTTTGAATTTTCCGAAAAAATATTCGACAAAAAACTTCCCGGCGGCCGGGAGATGTGATATAATCAGCGGGCTATGAAAAAAAAGACCATCTATTACCTGCCGGGGCTGACGGTTCCGGCGATCCTGTCAGCGCTGTTCATGGTTTGCTCGGCAGTGGTGCGCATCGTGTGGGCCTGCGGGGAGACGTCTCTCTCCCGCTCCTTTCTGTGCCTCCAAATCCTTCTGCCTCTATCGGCGAACGTGTCCTTTGTGCTGATCCTCCTGCGGGACGGGAAAGACCGCCTGTTCCGCTCCGCCATTCCCGTGTGGCTGGGGTGTGTGTTCTTCGCTGTCAAGGCCTTAGGGTTTCCCTCCCGGCTGCACACGGCGCTCTGCCTGCTGCTGTACGCGCTGGTGGCGCTTCTCTACACCGCCACGGTGACGGGCCGTGTGCCCACCCAGAAGCTTCTGTGGCCTCTCTTTGGCCTGCCCATGCTGTACCACATTTTTGTGGAGGATATGCAAAAGACCGGCTGGCCCCTCCGGGATTGGCTGCCGGAGGTGTCTGTGCTTTTGTGTATGGCGGCGCTGATCAGCGTGTCCCTGGCCATGAAAAAACGCCCGGCGGAGGAGGGGGAGCACGTCCCCGGGTTCGGCGACCGGAACGACGGGCGGCGGCTGCGGTCCCTATCCCCAATCTTCGCGGTGTCGCCGTACCTGATGAAGACCCGCAACACCTCCCAGAATTTCCTGGAGGACCACGTGGAGATCACGGAGATGGAGCGGTACATCGTCTCCAAGCGGCGGGCGGGGCTGAAAAATTTCGGCATTCTCCACGTGCTGCTGGCGGCTTATGTCCGGGCCTGCGCCCGGTATCCGGGGCTGAACCGCTTTATCGCCGGGCAGAAGATCTTTTCCCGGGGCCGGGAGATCGAGATCAACATGACCATCAAAAAGACCATGTCCGTGGACGCTCCGGACACGGTAATCAAGGTTACCTTCGATCCCGCCGACACGGCGGATGCGGTGTATGAGAAATTCAACGCCAGGGTTCAGGCGGTGAAAGATGCGCCGCTGAACACCGGCTTTGATAAGCTGGCAGGGGCCTTCAACCTGATTCCCGGGCTGCTGCTGAAATTCTTTGTCTTTCTCCTCCAGGCGCTGGACTACTTCGGCCTGCTGCCCCGGGCGCTGACACGGCTCTCCCCCTTTCACGGGTCGCTGTACATCACATCCATGGCCTCCCTGGGTATTCCGCCTATCTATCACCACCTGTATGACTTCGGCAACGTGCCGGTGTTCTGCTCCTTTGGAAAAAAGCGCCGGGTCTATGAGACGGCGCGGGACGGCACGGTGGTGCGGCGAAAGTACATCGACTGCAATTATGTGACGGACGAGCGGATTGTGGACGGGTTTTACTTCGCCTCGGCGCTGCGGTACCTCCACGGTCTTTTGGACGACCCCTGGCGGCTGGACGCGCCGCCGGAGGAGATCGTCGCGGACCAGGCGTGAGGCGGGGCGGCGGACCGTAAACTTTATCAGGATACAAAACAAGAGGGCCAGGGGTGGAACCCCTGGCCCTATGTATGTTCCCGTTACATATAGTTTCCCATATTCGCGCCCTGTTTCAGACGGAAGGAGGCCACCAGGGTCTTGAGCAGGCTGGCCTGGGAGGACAGCTCTTCGCTGGCGGCGGCGGACTGTTCGCTGGTGGCGGAGTTGTTCTGGACCACGCCGGAGATCTGGTCGATTCCCTCGGTGATCTGGCTGATGGAGACAGTTTGACTCTCGACCTCCTCCACCACGATGGACATCTTGGCGGTCACGCCTCCGGCGCTCTCGCTGGTGCGCTCCAGGGCCTCCGTGACCTTGTTCACCACATCGCTGCCCTCGGCGACGGCGGCGATGGAGCCCTCAATCAAATCCTTGGTGGCCTTGGCGGCCTCGTCTGACTTATTGGCGAGATTGCGCACCTCGTCGGCCACCACGGCGAAGCCCTTGCCGGCGGTGCCGGCCCGGGCGGCCTCCACCGCGGCGTTCAGGGCCAGAATATTGGTCTGGAAGGCGATGTTCTCAATGGCGGCGATAATTTTGGAGATCTCCTGGGAGGAGCCGGAGATCCGCTCCATAGCCTGGTTCAGATTCTTGACATACCCTACGCTGATCCCCAGCTGGGCGCCCGCCTGCTCCACAAACTGACCGGCTTCCCGGGTGGCCTGGGCGGTCTTCTGGGCGTTTTCGGCGATGTCGGCGATGGTGGCGGAGAGCTCCTCTACAGAGCTGGCCTGCTCGGTGGCGCCCTGGGCCAGGGCCTGGGCGCTGGTGGACACCTGGTCGGAGCCGGAGGCCACCTGCTCGGCGCTGTTTCGAATCTGGTACATGGTGTCATTCAAACGGGCGGCAATGCTGTCCAGAGATGTCTTAATAGAGGTAAAATCTCCCACGTACTCCTGCTGGGCGTTCTTGGTGAGGTCGCCCTCCGCGATGGAGTCCAGCACGCTGGCGATCTCGCCGATGTAGGAGCGAAGGCGCTGGATGGTCTTCTCAAAAATCCGGCCCAGTTCACCAATTTCGTCGTTGGAGTGTACGCTGATGCGGATTTCCTCGCCGCTGGTCAGGCCCAGGCGGCCCTCCTCCAGGAACCCGGCCACCTGGGTGATTTCGGCCAGGGGAGCGGAAACCGTCTTTTTCAGATACGAGGCCATGAGGAAGATACACACTAGGATAACAAGCAGACTGACCACGGAGGACAAGATCACGGTCATGAGGATTTGCCGGCTGGCCTCGGCGCTGGAGATGCCGGCGAAGATCAGTCCGTTGATTTTTCCGTCGCTATCCCTTGTGGGGACATAGGAGCACAGATACTCCTCGTCTAAAATGACGGATTTGCCCACATAGGACTGCCCCTGCTGGAGCACGGTGCCGACCAGATTGGAGGAGAGCTTGGTGCCCACGGCCCGCTTTCCGTTCTGGATCACGGTGGTGTAGGCCCGGGTGTCACCCTCAAAAATGGTGAACTCACAGCCCATGCGGGCTTTCAGCTCATCCAGCAGCTGATTCATATCCCCGCCGCTGCTGGTCTGGCCCATGGTATAGGCCAACATATTGGTGCCGTTGGTGCAGCGCTCCTTCAGCATTTTGGTGGTCAGGCTGCGGAACATGGTCACACACATGGCTACGGCGAAAATGACCGAGACCACCTGCATGATAACGACCAAATTGCCGACTTTCTGACCGATGCGTCTGTACTTTTTGCCAGCGCCGCCTTTGGAGAAGTGGTTTTTTTTCATGCTTGCTCACTCCATCTGTTTGTTGTAATGTTTATCAATAGGCGGTAACACCGCCCAGTCTGTCATTATAATAAACCGCCGGGATTTTTGCAAGACCATTTTCTGTTTCCGCTGTTTTTATGATGCGGAGAGGGTGTGGAGGGCGTATGTTCTCAGGCCGGATTATCCGGGACCTTTCCGTATTGTCTCACAGGCGGCTCTTTTTATAGGTGAGATACCCCTCCAGAATCAGCGACGCCGCCACGGCGTCCACGGTCTTTTTTCGCTTTCTGGCGTCCTTGCCGTTGTTCATCAAGATCTGATGTGCGTCAATGGTGGTGCGGCGTTCGTCCCAGAGCGCCACCGGCAGTCCGGTCCGCTCCTCCAGCAGGGCCTTCATGGCCCGGGCCTTTTCCGACCGGGGGCCCAGGGTGCCGTCCATGTTGACAGGGTGCCCCAGCACCAGCTCCTCCGCCCTGTGTTCCTCCGCAAGAGCGGCGATCCGCTCCGCCACGGTTTCCGGGCGGTAGGCGTCGATGGTGGCGGTGAACCCGGCCAGCAGGCCGGTGGGGTCCGAGACGGCCACGCCGGTGTGGGCGTCGCCGTAGTCAATGGCCATAATGCGCATAACTTCCTCACTTTCCGGGGACAAAGTCCTCTTTCACAGGATAGCTGTCGGTGTCCGAGAAGTGCCACCACTCCCCGCTGTATGGCTTGAAGCCGCAGTCTGTCATCGCGTCCTCCAGCAGCCGGGCGTTGGCGGCGGCGGCCTCCGGCACATCGCTGTAATCCCGGTCCGCCAGGGGGGAGAAGTCGTCAAACCCCGAGGGCGTCTCCACCGGGGAGCCGTCTTTCAGCGTCAGCGTCACATCCACGGTGTTCCCGCGGCTGTGGGAGGAGAACCCTTTTTCCGGATTCGCCACATACACGGGGTCCGGGCAGACCTCCCACAGGCGGAACTGGGCCTCCGGGGGGCGGAAGGCGTCCCAGATCAGCAGGGAATACCCTTCGGCGTCCAGAATCTCCTGGGCGGCGGCCAGCTTTTGGACCGTGCCGTACCGGAGGTACGCCTCCGTGAAATCATAGATGGTCTGGCCGGTGAAGTTGTTCTCCCCGGCATATTTCAGGTCTACCCGGATATTGGAGATATAATCTTTCACCAGAACGAGGTCCCCGGGTTCCGGGGCGGGTTCGGAGACCGGCTGGGGCTCCGGAAGCGGCTCCGGGATGGGCGCAGGTTCCTCCGCGGGAGCGGGTGCCTCCGGCGGCGGGGGCGTCTGCGTTCCGCAGCCCGCCAGCAGAAGGGAGAGCGCCAGGGTCAGCGGCAGGAAAAATCGCATGGTTAGCACCTCGGTTATTCCGGTTATACTGTGATTCAGGTGGAGTATAGCACATTTCTCAGGACAAAACAAGCCGCTGGTGGGGAACCGCAGAAATCCTGGAATTTTTTCGCAAAAACAGTTGACCTGGGGTTTGACTTGTGGTAAAATGCCATTTACCTGCGAGAAGGGGCTTTTTTGTCGTGCGCGCGTTTCGCTTTTCGGCGCGCGGCGGGGCCGGACTTCCAATCAGCAGGGAGGCAGTCGGCGTCCCCGGCTACAGCCGGAGAGACGCCAATAATAAGGAGGTGCCGTTAATGCGCGTGAAAGTCACTTTGAGATGCAATGAGTGCAAGCAGAGAAACTACAATACGATGAAGAACAAGAAGAACACCCCGGACAAGCTTGAGCTGAACAAGTATTGCCGCTTCTGCAGAAAGCACACGCTCCACAGCGAGACCAAGTAATAAGATTGAAGAAAGGGCGTGTAATGTATGGCTGAAGAAGCGAAGAAGAGGAAGGACCGGGGCCTCTGGTTCCGCGAGATGAAAAGCGAATTGAAAAAGGTAGTCTGGCCCAACAGGCAGACGGTGATTAAGAATACCGGCACCGTGCTGCTGTGCTCTCTGGTAATCGGTGCCTGCATCTGGATCTTTGACTTCGTGGCGGTGTCCGCCGTGGATCTGATCCTCAGCGTGTTCAGCGCGTAAGGAGAGCGGTATGTCAGACAGCGCGAAGTGGTATGTAATCCATACCTATTCCGGCTACGAAAACGCCGTCAAGACCAGCATTGAGAAGTTTGTCACCGGCCGCGGCATGGAGGACCAGATTCTCCGGATGGAGATCCCCATGGAGACGGTCACCGAGGTTGTGGACTCCGGCGCCACGAAAGAGGTGGAGCGGAAGGTCTTCCCCGGGTATGTGCTGATCAAGATGATCATGACGGACGAGACCTGGCATCTGGTGAGGAATGTCCGCGGCGTCACCGGCTTTGTGGGCTCCGCCAACAAGGCCATCCCCCTCAGCGAGGAGGAGGTGCTGGCCATGGGCATGGAAAAGCACGAGATCGTGGTCAGGTACAGCGTGGGCGACCACGTGCGGATCATGGACGGTCCGCTGGCCAGCTTCACCGGTGTGGTCGAGGAGATCGAGCCGGAGAAGAACCGGGTCAGCGTGGTGGTCTCCATGTTCGGCAGGGAGACCCCCGTGGAACTGGAGCTGGACCAGGTAGAGGTCCAGGCCTGACCATCCGGCGCTTTTGGGCGCTGTTCTGCCGGAAGAGATTCCGGCGCGAGTGGGAGGGGTCTTTTCAGGCCCCGCCAAAGACGGGCCGGTGCCCGTCACCACATTCATAATTTAGGAGGTGCTACTCCGTGGCACAGAAAGTAACAGGTTATATCAAGCTGCAGATCCCCGCAGGCAAGGCGACTCCCGCGCCCCCCGTGGGCCCCGCCCTGGGTCAGCACGGCGTCAATATCGCCGCCTTCACTAAGGAATTCAACGAGCGCACCAAGAACGACGCCGGCATGATCATCCCCGTGGTGATCACCGTGTACGCCGACCGCTCCTTCTCCTTCATCACCAAAACGCCCCCCGCGGCCGTTCTGATCAAGAAGGAGTGCAACATTGAGTCCGGTTCCGGCGTGCCCAACAAGACCAAGGTTGCCACCATCTCCAAGGCCTCCATCCAGAAGATCGCCGAGATCAAGATGAAGGACCTGAACGCCGCCAGCCTGGAGTCCGCCATGAGCATGGTTGCCGGCACCTGCCGCTCCATGGGCGTTGTCGTCGGCGACTGAGCTGCTTTTCTTTGGAGAAACGTAAGCGCAAGAGCTTTTCGCTTGCTCTGGCCTGTGGACGAGACTGATGCGGCGTCTGCCGGGTCTGGCGCGGACTGGAGACGGCCGGGGCGAGTTAATCGAATGGGCGGCAAAGGGGCCGTCTGATACAGTGGGAGGAACTGTTTCCGAAGAACCACTATGAGGAGGAAGTAACATTGTTTAGAGGCAAGAAATATAAGGAAAGCGCCAAGCAGATTGAGAAAAACACGCAGTATGAGGCTGCGGAGGGCTTGGCTCTCGTTTGCAAGACCGCCAGCGCCAAGTTCGACGAGACCGTCGAGCTCCATGTGAAGCTGGGCGTCGACTCCCGCCATGCCGATCAGCAGGTCCGCGGCGCCATCGTCCTGCCCCACGGCACCGGTAAGACCGTCCGCGTCCTGGTGTTCGCCAAAGGCGACAAGGCCGACGCCGCCCGTGAGGCCGGCGCCGACTACGTCGGCGAGATGGACCTGGTGGAGAAGATCCAGAAGGAGAATTGGTTTGACTTTGACGTGGTGGTGGCCAGCCCCGACATGATGGGCGTGGTGGGCCGCCTCGGTAAGGTCCTGGGCCCCAAGGGCCTGATGCCCTCCCCCAAGGCCGGCACCGTCACCCCCGACG
>CAJUDV010000017.1 GCA_910585385.1 uncultured Oscillibacter sp.
ATTGCAAAATCAGTATACCATATCTCCGCCAATAATTCAACGCTTTAAAGTGAGATTGTCCTGCTTTTTAGTCATCGTCCGCAGTCCTCAATTTTCGGCTGATCTGTTCCAGCAGAAATTCGTCGCCGTCTGGGGCAAAATGGCCCACCACCTCATACTCGGTGTGGCCGTCTTTTATTGTGAAGTCCATATCTGGCGGGATGCGGCAAAGGAAAAGCGGCTCCCGCCCTGTGTCCAAATCGAGTTCGTGACTTGCCATAATTTTCTCAACTTCGGGCCATTCAGCATCTAATTTAGCGATATAGTCCTCAATTTTTGACGTTCTTTCTTCTGCGGTCATCTGTATCGCTCCCCTCTCGTCCTAATTTGCGCCGTCTGGCGATGCTGTTCCTCGTTGGCATAGACCATATCCATCGTGTCCTGGATTTTGGTGGAGCGTTCCTCTACGCCGACATTCAACTTCAATTTCTTGCGGCAGGCGGTGATTTGAGCGGTCACAGCCTGCTTTTCTTGCCGTAATCGTTCCCTTTCAGCCGGTGACGCTCTGCGGATTTTGTTCTGCAACTGCTTCCGTTGATTGGTCAGCTCGTCCATTTCGCCTTGAAGGGCTTCACGGGCTGAAAGAAGATCGCCCAGTGTTTCAATGCGATTTTTCGCCAGATAATCCACCTGAGCGGTGATTTCGTCCAGCTTTCGTAATTCTTCCCGCATAAACGGGCTGGTGGGCTGATAGGTTGTCCCCCTGGGCAAAATGCCAAGCTGGTACTCCCAATAAAGGAACAGCCGGTAAATGTGGAAGGTGCGCTGGAACGGTACATAGACCCGCAGTTCCTCCGGGAGTTCCGGGGCAAAATTGACGGTGGGACGCTTATTGCCGAAGCTGGCCCGTGCCCCCAGGCCGTGCCTGATGTTCTCCGGCGTCCACCGCTCGTCCAGGGTGTCCAGCCGGGTGAAGTGCTGGTATTGGGGCAGGCGTATCTTCCAATGCTTGCCCGTGAAGTCGGTGAGATACCCTTTGCGGCAGAGGTACTTTTCCATCATTTCCACGGTTCGGCTTCCGTTCACAGCCTCCTGCACGTCCGCCCGATAAACATTGTAGCGGGTGGGTTTTCCGCTCTGCTCATCCAGCCAGACGGGACGGCTGGGGGCCTTGCGGCCATGTTCGATGACAGACAGCCCGTACTCCCAGCAAAGCCGGTCTGAGGTATCCCGGAGGCGCTGCTGTTCCGCTTTGGAGTAGTTGTACTTTTTGCCATCCTTGAAAGACACGGAATTGAAACAGAAATAATTATGCAGGTGGCCTTTGTCCAAATGGGTGGTGACGATGACTTGGAAGCTGTCGCCCCACATCTCATGGGCCAGTTTCACGCCGATCTCGTGGCACCGCTCCGGGGTGACTTCTCCCGGCCTGAAACTCTGATAGCCGTGCCAGGCGATATAGTTGTCCTCCTTCCCGTACCGCTGTTTGGTCAAAATCATCTGTTGAAGCGCCGTCTGTTTCAGGCAATTGATGGCGGTGACATAGGAGCCATCCGCTGTTTTCTGTGGGTTCTGGATGTACGAAAATACGTTGAAAAAGTCCTCGGTGCCCTTGGGTATAGTTTTCTCCGGGTTCTCAACGTAGGCAATAAGATCACTGAGCCGTCCCTTAATGTGCCATAGGCTGGTGGTAGCCACGTCGCATCACGCTCCATTCATCGTTTCCGCCGCAAACGGCGAAAACTCATCATTCCGCAGATGCTCCTCTCCCCACAAAGCCAAAGAGCGGCTTTGCGGAGGCCCCATTTCCACCCCCTGCAAAAGCAGGACGAGCTTTTCAAGTTGGGAACATTCCTCTGATGCTTCCGGGTAGTAGGCGGCCAGCCGTTCCAGCTTATCGTGGATTTCATACAGAGCGTCCAGCAATTTCCAGAACTCTGGCGGCTGCTTGGGCCGGGGCCGCTGACCCAAACAAATTTGCCGGAAATACTCTGATTGGGTCAGGCCGCACAGGGCGGCGTCATGCTCCAGCTTAGCCTTTTCTTCGACCGTCAGTCTGATTTTCAGCCGTACTTTTTCATCGTTCGTACTCAAAATGATTCCTCCATTCTGTTGGATTTCCGCCGTGGGAGGGGGTATTCAGGGGTCTCCCCTGGGAATGGATTTTGCCCCCTGGGGGGCGAAATCCGATGCTCGCTATCCCCGTAGACAGGGATAGTTGTGCTGCTCTTGGGACATGGGGAGCGGGTTGGTTCGGCTTCTTGCTGAGAGGGTATACTGAGAACATTTTCTCGCAGTTACGTTTGGCCCGTCCCATGTCTGGGCAATGGCATCATGGGTGATGCCATTCTCATAGATAGTTCGCACAAAAGTGACATCACCTGTGATGCCGCTCAAAGGTGACGGCAAAACTGCCGTCATGGTTAGTCTCAGTTGGTTGAGTGGCGGCAACTCTGCCGTCATCTTGTGGTAGACGGCAAAATGCCGCCATGATAGCTTTGAGGGAGGTTAAGTGACGGCGATTTGCCATCACACTATTTTGCCGCTTTCTCCAAATGGCGTTCCTGTCCCTGTTCAGCGGCGTTGTCTCGCTCGCTCCACGGCGGAGGTCATGGCGGAGTATCCCATTCAGTTGTCAGGGTAAAAAA
This sequence comes from uncultured Oscillibacter sp., assembly GCA_910585385.1. Taxonomy (GTDB): domain Bacteria; phylum Bacillota; class Clostridia; order Oscillospirales; family Oscillospiraceae; genus Oscillibacter. The sequence goes on from CAJUDV010000017.1 coordinate 2,628, forward strand.
GAAGCCGGTACATCAAAACCAGCCCCAGCGGGATTTTTCGTTCCGCTGAAGCAAGTTTGATGTACCGGCCTTGTATTTTACAAGCGCCAAGAGGGTTGTTGCCTATATGTGTTATTCAGTTGACCCACTTACATGGGAGTATAGTTTACCATATAGAACCGATGTTTGTCAATCGTATATTGGTAAATTTTTATAAATGTCATAATTCATCTGTAACGAGAGGTTCCATCCCCGATTTCTTAGATGGAACCCCGTTCGATTTTACTACCAAGTTAACAGAAGTTTATCATGTACAACTTCATCTACCATATCTTTTCCTGAATTTTGTAGACGATCTATCATTGAAGTTCCGCAGTTAACTGTTAGCTCTCTGTCAAATAAGCCTGTGGGGATATCTATTGATATATCTTTTTTCTTTGATTCACGACTGCCATTAATAGATAGCATTACATAAGCGCCACGATCTTTACATTCAGCAATCTTGTTCCACAAAATGTTAATGTTAAAGTCTTGTGCCCCATAAATAATGCTTTGACTATGCGTGTATGGTGGATCACAATAAATCACATCGCCCTGTTGTGGTTTTGCCATAGCTTTTTCGAAGCTTTCGGTATAGAAGTCAGCTTTTTGAATTAAATTAGACCATAATGCAACACGATTTGCAAATACTGATGGCTTGATTGGATTGTGAGGGCCTTTTGGTGTACTCATGTAGCCATCTGCTTTTCTAAAACGAATAACTCCAGAATAGCAAGTTCTTGATAGTAAGCAGAAATCAAAAGCGTTGTGGTCTTGATTGAATCTATTCCTTATTAATTCATACTGTTCCGCTGGATTTTCGTAGTAAGAAGATATTTCTTTACTATAGTACTCGATAATTTTATTGGGATTCTCCTTGACGCTTCTAAAGATATCAATTAGGAAAGGGAGAATATCACTACCATAAGCATGATTAAAATGTGGGTATAAACTGGTATCATCTTGCATGAGAAGTTCGGCAAGCACAGCACCACTGCCCAAAAACGGTTCATAATAATTGTTAAAGGTAGTTGGCATATTCGCAACGATTATACTGGCAAAGCGTTGCTTGTTACCTATCCATTTCAAAAGTGCAGGAACCATTTAACTACCCCACCATCGTAACTTATAGTCTGTAGACTGATAGTCTGCAAAACCATTATAATGATTTTGATAGGAGGTGTCAAGTGTGCAGATGGATATTTTAACACGCTATGGCCAAGCTGTTCGGAAAATACGCCTTGAGCGAGGAATCTCTCAAGAAGAGTTAGCTGACCGTTGTGGCTTGCACCGTACTTATATCAGTGATATTGAGTTGGGAAAACGAAATCTGTCTTTAGAAAATATTGAACGTATTGCTATATCTCTAAACAAAACATTGCCTGAATTTTTCAAGGAGGTTGAGTAACTAATGCAAGCTTTTTCTGAATTTAGACATATGTCCCCACCATTTTGGGCTATGGTGAAGTACATTTCTGAAACACTTGGTTATACAATCAGAGGGCAAGGTATAGTTCGTACTTATTCCATAGATGAAATCGATCGGCTTGTTTCTCAAAACGGGATAGTCGTAGATTATGATACTATCTTAGCTGCAAAATCGTATTTTGATAAACGTGCCGCTTTACTTAATGACTTCGTCTGTTACAATTTAATGGATGCTAATACAGCAAGAGAAGCATTTCAAAACTTATATCCTCTGTATCAAGAAAACTGTTTCCAGTGTAAAATTCCTATGAATAAGCAGAAGGGGGCAATGAAACAGATCGCTTTTTTTACTGCTATAATAAATATCTTGGCGGAAGATACCATTCGGCGTTCATCAATCTATGATGGGTCTTTGGGATTCAATGATGATCCCAGAGGATTGGTATACGTCTTTGACGATGAGAAACATATTATTGGTGCCTCATCCAGACGCTTTGATGGTGCCTTTCCTAATATTATTAATCCTCGGATTGTATGGGAAATTAAGGAGTATTACTATGCCACAACGTTTGGAAGTCGTGTCGCTGATGGAGTGTATGAAACACAATTGGACGGCTATGAATTTAGGGATGTTTCGTATCGCTCAGGAAAACCTATTACTCATGTATTTTTCCTGGATGCTTATAAAACATGGTGGATTGATGGTAAATCTTATTTGTGTAGGATCATAGATATTCTGAACTCCGGCCTTGTCGATGAAGTCATCGTAGGAAAAGAAGTATTTACGCGCTGGCCCGAATTGCTGAGTTCCATCATTGAAGAGTAATGAAGACTTACTTATTGATTTCCAGTTAATCTATGTTTTCCGCACGGAACCAAAAGACAGCTACAGACCAAGCAAACTGCCAAATGAGCCACAAGACACATGACAGACCTAAAAAAATCGGTGGCAGATATGATCATCCAGCAAAACATCAGGGCTGTCATGCAGACGTATGGGTTCGATGATGCGACTACTACCGAGACGAGTTGTGTGGCGGAGCTGATGAGGATGTATCAAAAGTTGACGGAGGGCAAGTAATGGCAAGATTTTCGTTTGATTTTGATATAGATGGTATTATGCAGAGCATTGAAGATGAACTTGCTGAAATAATACAGTCAGAATTAGAAAGCGAGGAAGATGATATGTTTCAGAAGCTGCCCAGCAACTCCCAAAAGCTGCTTGATGATATTTTAGTTGCTGACAACCCTGTAGAAATGTTAGAAAACCGCTTTAAAATGTGTACTAACAGTGAAGATGACGAGCTCCGTGGAGTAATAGGAGAATTAGAGGAAAAGGGTTACATAAAAGTTATGTGGGCCAGCAATGTTCCTTATTACATCCAAATCAAGAACTCTGCTCGGACTTATCACGAACAGTTAGCTGAATATGAGCGGGTACTCCAGGCACAAAGTCGGACAACAAATAATTATACGTTCAATAACACCAATGGCATAATGGTATTAGGTGATATTTCGGATTCTACGATTTTATTTGATGCACTCCGTGAAAAAGCGGAGCACCTTGAAAACAAGGAAGAAATCAAAGAGCGAATTAGCGATATGGAAAAATGTGCCGGAAAGAAGTCTTTTGTGGAAAAATATAACGCATTTATCCAGTCTGTTGCCAATCATATGACTATCTTTGCTCCATTTATTCCAATGCTTACTGAGCTACTTCCAAAGGTATGAATAGTAATTGCCTTAACGGTAGGAGGTGTATTAGTTTGTGGTCGCACGATTTCTATCATTTTTAGGTACAAATCAGTATTTTTTAGGGTTTTCGTCCTTGTGTGGGGCCATAGGTTTTGTTCTAACGATTATCGTTACAGCCAAAACTTCTAAAATTAGCAAAATTCTTAGACACAATGAAATTACATCCCAGTATAATAAAGAACGTATTAGTTTTCAAAACACATTTGAGGGACACCGAAAAAGTATCATCGTTGATGGATTACAGTCTAAACAATTGCTAACCGATATATTAAAGAATGTGGAAGCGTATAGGGCAAAATTCTCAGAAATACTCAGTTGGCGTGAAAAAATACGCTTAGCTATGTTCATAAAGCAATTAAAAAAAGAGCCAAATCAGGCTGACTATAATTTAATATGCAACTACTTGGCCTCAATTTCTGGCCGGCTATCCAAGAAAGGAGATATGAAAAATGGCTGATGATCGTTACGCAAACTTTCTTGAAAAGGTATTTGAATTGACAAAATCATGTACTCTGCCATGGCATTATTTAGACAGTAGTCAAACACTTTGCGAGGGAATGAAATGGAGCAAAACATATTCAGGAGTTGGCGCACTTGTTCTAAGTGATAATGTGAGTTTCAGTTTTAATACAGAAAAGAGCTTTTATTGTAGTACAGATGGAACTTACATCGTATTACTGGTGAAGGGAACACAACCAGCTAATGTATATGTTGTGCCAAGTACGTTTAAAAACACTGTGTATCTTTCTGCCGAAATATATGGCGACATAATAACTCGGTTGCTTAATTTGGTTCAGTCTCAATTCCCGGATGGTGAGGTATTTATTGATAAATTTTTAAAGGAATAATGACCTACCTTTCCAAAGGATAATTTTATATATCAAATAGATTGAGGAGCATAGACCAAACTATGCTCCTCAATCTATTTGACATTAGTCGTAAATCAACTCGTTATAGATAAGTTCCTCCACTTGATTTCGGACATTGTTCATCCGTTTAACCCATGCCATTTGATTCTCAGCTTTACGCTGTTCTGTGATTTCTTCCTGTTCTGCCAGTTGCTCAACCAACTGAAAAAATATAGCTTCTGCCTGGGCGTCAACCTCAACCAAATGGTCGTTCAGTTTGCCGCTGAGAAGTAGGGCATTGTAAAGTGGCCCCTGTTGTGTTTTCAGGTAATGTCTCCGTCGTTGTCCCCAGATACCAACAGGGGCGGTTTCAGGCAGAGACAAATCGGGCAGGAAATAATCGCCTTTCTGATAATAGGTGCCGCCCAGTTCTTCAAATAATGACTTCATTGCAGATTCCTCCGTTTGTTCAGATTTCCTGCAATACACCGTATCGACCATCTCTACTACATTTTTTTAACCATCGTTACGGAACCTCATTATTACGCGGCAGCTCTCTTTTCATTTACTCTCTCACAGCGGAGACTGGCAAAACTCCGCCATGCCGCAAAGAGCCGAATCAGGCCCTCTGCTTCTTCTTCGCGATGGTGGCAATGCCCTCGATGGCCAGGATCACCGCCAGAACCACCAGCAGGATGCCCAGAATCGCCTGGACATAGGGACCCCAGTCGGCGCCGCCGGCGGAGATCAGAGCGACCTGGTTCTTGGTGTTGATCAGCAGAGAGCAGATGGTGACAACCAGCATGAAGCCCATGGGAATCAGGAACATCTTGTTGTTCTTGCCGATGTTCCCCAGCCAGGTGGCCACGGCCAGCAGGCCCAGACCCGCCAGCAGCTGGTTGGCGGAGCCGAACAGCGCCCAGATCTTCTCGTAGCCGTTCAGGCCCAGCACCACGCCCAGCACCACGGTGATGCCGGTGGCGACGTACATGTTGGAGAGGACCTTCTTGTAACCGGTGACGTTCTCCGGGGTCTCGCCCTTGCTGGCGTCCAGCCAGAACTCCTGGAACATGAACCGGGCCAGACGGGTGGCGGTATCCAGAGAGGTCAGGCAGAAGGCGGAGTAGGTCAGCACCAGCAGGGTGAAGAGGATGTCATAGGTGCCGGGGATGGTGTCGTCGATCATGTGGGCCAGGCCGCCGCCGAAGATGTTGGTGGCGCCCACCAGGTCGTACTTCTTGGCGTAGGCCACGGCGCACAGGGTCAAAATGGCCAGAACGCACTCCAGCAGCATACCGCCGTAGGCGATGGGCTTGGCGTCAGTCTCCCTGTCCAGCTGCTTGGAGGTGGTGCCGGAGGAGACCAGGGAGTGGAAGCCCGAGATGGCGCCGCAGGCGATGGTGGTGAACAGCACGGGGAAGATGGGGTTGCCCGCGCCGGTGTCGGGATTGGTGACCACAAAGGTGTTAATGGCGGGCATGCTGCTCATGTCGGGGCGGGCCAAAACGACGCCCACCACGGCCAGGGCCAGCATGGCGTACAGCAGGAAGGAGCTCAGATAGTCACGGGGCTGGAGCAGAATCCACACCGGGGTGACGGAGGCGATGGCGATGTACATGCCGCAGATCCACATCCAGGCGTCCTTGCTCAGATAGATGGGGTGGAAATTCATGCCGATGGCGATGATGGCCACAATGGCGATGACGCCCACGACGCTGGCAATGCTCATGGGGGCGTTCCGGCGGTACACCAGGAAGCCGAAGACAATGGCGATGGCGATGAACAGCAAAGACACCATGGCCACTCGGGCGTTGGCCTCAGAGGCGGCCAGATTCACCGCTCCGCTCTCGTCAAAGGTGGCGCCGAAGGTGCCGGCCACGATGGAGGCGAAGGCCGCCACCACCAGGATCAGCGTCAGGTAGGCGAAGATCAAAAACAGCATCTTGGCCCGCTTGCTCATGTTGGTGGAGATGATCTCGCCGATGGACTTGCCGTCGTGGCGGACGGAGGCGAACAGAGCGCCGAAGTCATGGACGCCGCCGAAGAAGATGCCGCCGATGAGAATCCACAGCGTGCAGGCCAGCCAGCCGAAGCCGGCGGCGCCGATGGGGCCGGTGATGGGGCCCGCGCCGGCGATGGACGAGAAGTGGTGGCCCATCAGGATGGGGGCCTTGGCGGGGACGTAGTCGATGCCGTCCTCCAGGGTATGGGCGGGGGTGGGCTTGTCATTCTCGCCGACACCCCACTGCTTGCACAGCCAGCGGCCATAGAAGACATAGCCGCAGACCAGCACAGCAACGCTGATGATCAAAAGTAACAGACCATTCATTGCTAGGTACACTCTCCCTTCTTATTTTGCCCCGAAGTTTCCCTCCAGGGTCTTGCGAGCCACTCTCCCGGCTGGATTGGAGAAGAAGCTCAACGTCGAACATTCCATCGCAGCTATGTGATACTCCATCCAGCCATGGAGTGCCAGCCGAAAGTTTTTCTGGAAGCGAATCCGCTTGATGAGCTTCTTCGCCTCCGGGTCGATCTCGTCCGCCAGAACCACCAGCGTGACGTAGGAGCACATGTGCTCCTTATGGGGCTTGATCTCCCTGAGCCCCGCCGCCTTGGAGATCTCGATCTGCCGCCGCAGCGCCTCCGCGTCCAGGCGGTCCGTCAAATAGAAGTAAGTATAGTCATGCTGCTCTGTGGCGTAGAACTGCTTATCCCGGCGGATCAGGTAGTGCTCATCCCGCAGATAGAAAAACGCCGCGGCGGGAAAGCTCCCGCCCTCCACCTCCACGTCCCGAAAGATGTCGTAGCTGTGGGAATAAGCGTTCAGCAGCTTTTCCAGGGCCTCTTGCTTATCCATTCTCTCCTCCGTTCCCGGCAGGGGGCTTCACACTCTCCGCGTGGGGCGCCCGCTCCTTCAGCGCCTCCATCACGGAGACGGCCATACGGGGGTCCGCCAGCAAAACCACGGCCAGCTCCTCCCCGCCGGAACAGAGCACAATGTGCTCCACCGCCATCTCGCCGCCGCAGCAGGAGACCCGCATGGGAACCATCAGCACCCGGCGGAAGAAGCGGTCCAGTTCCCCGTAGGAGATGTAGAAGGCGCTCAGCTTCTTTCTGAAAAAGAGATGGCGCTCCCCCAGGCGGAACACATCCACCTTCCTGGCGGCGCGGTACTCCGCCGGCAGGGCGGCCGCCTCGGCATCCGCCGTCTTCAATGGGCAAAACTTCATCGCGCGGTACCTCCCTGGGCCGCCGGAGCGCCGGCTGCCGGCACAGGGCACCGCCATTCTCCCCGCCCTGACCAGGGCGGGGAGAGGGGGTACCCCCTCTTCGTGTTTACCTATGTGGCGCTATTATACACGCTCGTTTCCATTTTGTTAAGAGGGTATCGCTGAATTTGTGTACAATTTGTGAATAAGCGTAAATTGTTTGTACACTTTAACGAATTTTCCCAAATTTTTCATCAGATCTGATGTTTCTTTCCCGTCATACACCGGCAGGAAGTTGTGCAAAATAGACAATCCCCTTCTCTCCGGCGCCGTTCTCACAGGGTGTTGATCAGATGCTTCATGTGAATGCTCATAGCGTACCGGGCCCCGGCCTCATCCCGCCGGAGGAGAAACTCCAGGATCAGCCGGTTGTCCCGCAGGGCAATGTCCTGCATCTGCTGGCGGTTCTGGGAGATCTGGAGGATCTCGTTGACGGCGCTGTTGATGATGGGGTACAAGCGGCGCATATACTCATTGTGAGAGGCCTTGATAATGGCCCAGTGGAACTCCTGATCCGCCAGGGGCCAGTCTCCGCCCTGGACGGCGGTCTCCTCCACCCGCCGGGCCTTTTTCTCGATCAGGCGCAGCTCCTCGTCGCTGGCGCGCTGGCAGGCCAACGCCACGGTGGCCGGCTCAAAAATCAGCCGCATCTCAAAGAGATCCTTGGCCCGCACCCGGGACCGCACCCCCGCCAGAGCCGTCAGATCCAATCCCTCGGTGGGCAGGCTCTCCGCCACAAAAGTCCCCTTCCCCCGGCGGATCTCCAGCACCCCCTGGGCCGCCAGGAAGGAGATGGCCTCCCGCAGCGTGGTGCGGCTGACGCCCAGCGCACCGCTGAGTTCGTTCTCGTTGGGCAGCTTGCTGCCCGGCATGTAGCGGCGCTCTTCCACGATCAATTCATACAGGCGGTCGGAGGTTTTCTCCGACAGCTTCGCTTTTTTCCGCTCCATAATCCGTCTCCTCTTCTGTCCGTTGTTCACACAGTTTCTATGACATCATACCGCATTTTTCATAAAAACACAAGGAGCCCCTTGACACCGCATTTGTTTGGAAGTACAATGACATCATACATCTTTGCTCGAAATAATACAACCTATCTTCGCAAGGAGGCGACGCCTTGACTGCCGCTGAAATCTGCGCCCACCGCCTCTCCATCATCACCGGGCACTACGGCACCGGCAAAACGGAGTTCGCCGTAAACCTGGCCCTGTCCCTGGCCGCCGGAGGGGAACGGGTGATGCTGGCGGATCTGGACATCGTAAACCCCTATTTCCGCTCCCGGGAACGCCGGCAGCTGCTGGAGGCGGCGGGCATCCGCCTTGTCGCCACCTCCCAGGCCTGCACCGACGCCGACATCCCCGCCATTCCGGCGGAGCTCCTGACCATTCTGGAGGACCGGAGTGTCCGGGGCGTGCTGGACGTCGGCGGGGACCCGGTGGGGGCCAGGGTGCTGGCCCGGTTTCAGCCCCAGATCTGCCGGGAGGACTACCAGCTCCTCTGCGTGCTCAACGCCAACCGCCCGGAGATCCGGACGCCGGAGGCCGCGGCCGCCTATCTCAGGGCCATTGAGGAGACCACCGGACTCACCTGCTCCGGCCTGGTGAACAACACCCACCTGTGCGGAGAGACCACGCCGGCGGAGGTCCGCAGGGGCGCGGCTCTGGCGGAGGCGGTATCCCGGGAGACGGGGGTCCCGGTGCTCTGCCACACGGCGGAGACCCGGCTCCTGCCCGCCCTCACCGGTCTGGACGCGCCGGTGTTCCCCGTCACTATCCACATGAAAAAACCCTGGGAATAACCCGTGAGAATCGAGAGGAGGACGCTTTTACATGGCTGCCAAGATCACATTCGACGCCGACCGCTGCAAGGGCTGCGGGCTGTGCGCCGCCGTCTGTCCCAAGCACATCATCGACGCCGACCCCCACACCATCAACCGCAAGGGGTATCACCCCGCCGCGGTGACGGACATGGACCAGTGCATCGCCTGCGCCAGCTGCGCGAAGATGTGCCCCGATTCCGTCATCACCGTGGAGAAGTTCTGAAAGGAGGCTGAACGCCATGGCAAAGGAACTTTGGAAAGGCAATGAGGCCATCGCCGAGGCCGCCATCCGGGCGGGGTGCGACTGCTTCTTCGGCTATCCCATCACCCCCCAGAGCGAGGTGCCGGAGTACATGTCCGTCCACCTGCCCAAGGCCGGCGGCGTGTTCGTCCAGTCCGAGTCGGAGCTGGCCGCCATCAACATGGTCTACGGCGCCGCCGGCGCCGGGATGCGGGCCATGACCTCCTCGTCCTCCCCGGGCATCAGCCTGAAGCAGGAGGGCATTACATACCTGGCGGCGGCGGAGCTGCCCTGCGTCATCGTCAACGTCATGCGGGGCGGCCCGGGCCTGGGCACCATCCAGCCCGGCCAGGGAGACTACTTCCAGGCCACCCGGGGCGGCGGTAACGGGGACTACCGCACCGTGGTGCTGGCCCCCTCCAACGTCCAGGAAACGGCAGACTTCGTCCAGGAGGCCTTCGACATCGCCGACCAGTACCGCACCCCCGTGGTGGTGCTGGCGGACGGCCTCACGGGGCAGATGATGGAGCCCATCGAGTGGCGCCCCGTGCCCAGGCGGCAGCTGCCGCCCAAGACCTGGGCCGCCGGCGGCAAAAAGGGCCGAAGCCACACCAACGTCATCAACTCCCTGTTCCTGAACCCCGAGGAGTGCGACGCCCTGAACCAGCGCCTGACGGCGAAGTACAGCGAGATCGAGAAAAACGAGGTCCGCTGGGACACCGCCCTCTGCCGGGACGCGGAGGTCCTCATCACCGCCTACGGCACCCCCGCCCGCATCGCCCTCACCGCCCTGGACCTTTTGCGGGAGCAGGGGATCAAGGCCGGGCTGTTCCGCCCCGTCACCCTGTGGCCCTTCCCGGAGCAGGCGCTGCGGGATCTGGCGGCGGAGGCCCATGTGCGTGTAATTCTGGATGTGGAGATGAGCTCCACCGGCCAGATGCTGGACGACGTACGCCTGGCGGTGGAGGGGAGAAAGCCCATCCGCTACCTGGGACACGCCGGCGGCATCATGCCCACGGTGGAGGAAATGATCGAAGCGGCCAAGACGGCCCTGAAGGAGGCGCGGTAATATGGCGGTTGTATATCAGAAATCCCGGGGCCTGACGGACGCCGAGCTCCACTACTGTCCCGGCTGTCACCACGGCGTCATCCACAAGCTCATTGCCGAGACGCTGGTGGAGCTGGACCTGCTGGACGGCGCCATCGGCGTGTGCCCCGTGGGGTGCTCCGTCTTCGCCTTCAAATACTTCAACTGCGACATGCTGGAGGCCGCCCACGGCCGGGCCCCCGCCGTGGCCACGGGCGTCAAGCGCACCCACCCGGACCAGGCGGTGTTCACCTACCAGGGGGACGGCGACCTGGCCTCCATCGGCGCTGGGGAGATCGTCCACGCCGCCATGCGGGGGGAGAAGTTCACCACCGTCTTTGTCAATAACGCCATCTACGGCATGACCGGCGGCCAGATGGCCCCCACCACCCTCATCGGACAAAAGGCCACCACCTGCCAGGAGGGCCGCACCGCGGCCCAGGCGGGCATGCCCATCCGGGTGGCGGAGATGCTGTCCACCCTGGACGGCTGCGTCTACGCCGAGCGGGTGTGCGTCACGGACATCCCCAACCTGAACAAGGCCAAAAAGGCCATTAAGACGGCCTTCCAAAAGCAGATGGCCGGCGAGGGCTTCACCTTCGTGGAGGTTCTCTCCACCTGCCCCACCAACTGGGGGCTCACGCCGGTGAAGGCCGTGGAGTGGCTGAAGGAGAACATGGTCCCCTACTATCCCCTGGGCGTCATTAAGGACAAGGGTCTGGAGGTGCGGTGAGATGCTGAAAAGAATCATCATTTCCGGCTTCGGCGGGCAGGGAGGCCTTGCCATCGGCAAGAATCTGGCGGAGGCCGGCATGGACCAGGGCTTCTATGTCACCTGGGCCCCCTCCTACGGTCCCGAGATGCGGGGCGGCACCGCCAACTGCTCTGTGGTCATCTCCTCCAGCCCCATCGGCTCCCCTGTCTTCGCCGAATCCACGGAGCTCATCGCCCTGAACGAGCCCTCTCTGGAGAAGTTCGAGGCCGGCGTTCAGCCCGGCGGCGCCGTGTTCGTCAACAGCGGCGTGGTGACGGGCCAGGTCCGGCGGGAGGACCTGACGGCCTATTACATCCCCTGCGCTCAGATCGCCCAGGAGGTGGGCAATCCCAAGGCGGGCAACATGGTGATGCTGGGGGCCTACGTGGCTAAAACCGGCTTTTTGAAGCCGGAGACCATCGAGGCCATGATCGCCCAGATGTTCACCGGCCCCAAGGCCAAATTCGCGCCGCTGAACGTCGAGGCCTTCCGCCGCGGCATGGCCTGCGTTGGATAATTCCCCGCGGGGCGGGTTCTGCGGGCGGCCGCCAAAAGGCGGCCGCCCGTCTATTTTTCCGTTGACTTTCCCGGACAACCGGCGTATAAATGTATATAAATCCAAAACCCCGTGAAAAATCTCCAATCCACCTTAAATAAAGGAGCTGCCTGCAATGCTGGACATCAAAATCACCAAAACCGCCGCACCCAAGGCCAAGCCCGCCGACGAGAGCAAGCTGGGCTTCGGCAAGGTCTTCACCGACCACATGTTCATCATGGACTATGACGCCGGCCAGGGCTGGCACGACCCCTGTATCATCCCCTACGGCCCGCTGTCCCTGGACCCCTCCGCCGTGGTATTTCACTACGCTCAGGAGTGCTTTGAGGGCATGAAGGCCTACCGCACCGCGGAGAATAAAATTCAGCTCTTCCGCCCGGAGTGCAACGCCCGCCGCATGAACAACACCCACGACCGCCTCTGCATCCCCCAGATCCCCGTGGAGGACTTTGTCCAGGCCGTCAAGGCCATTGTGGAGGTGGAAAAGGACTGGGTTCCCCACGCCGAGGGCGCCTCCCTGTACATCCGCCCCTACACCATCGCCACCATGGCCCAGCTGGGCGTCCACGCCTCTACCTCCTACAAGTTCATCATTATCTGCTCCCCCTCCGGCGCCTACTACGCCGCCGGCCTGGCCCCCATTGACATCTACGTGGAGGACACCTACGTCCGCGCCTGCCCCGGCGGCACCGGCTTTACCAAGTGCGGCGGCAATTACGCCGTGAGCCTGCTGGCGGGCCTGAAGGCTGAGGAGAAGGGATACAGCCAGGTGCTGTGGCTGGACAGCCAGGAGCGCAAATACGTGGAAGAGGTGGGCGCCATGAACATCTTCTTCAAGATCGACGGCAAGCTCTACACCGCCGCCGCCGCGGACACGGACGGCACCGTCCTCCCCGGCGTCACCCGCCGCTCCATCATCGAGCTGCTGCGGGACTGGGGCTACGAGGTCATCGAGGGCAAGCTGGCCATTGACGACATCATGAAGGCCGCCCGGGAGGGCAAGCTGGAGGAAGTGTTCGGCTCCGGCACCGCCGCCGTGGTCTCCCCGGTGAAAAAGCTGGACTACGAGGATCAGTCCGCCTTTATCAATAACGGCGAGATCGGCTCCCTGACCCAGAGACTGTACGACACCATGACCGGGATGCAGTGGGGCAAGATCGCCGACACCAAGGGCTGGATCGTCCCCGTCTGCCAGGCCTGAGCGCCGCACCCACCAGACAACACCGGCCCGGGGCGCTGCCCCGGGCCGGTTCCCATGCCTGTATTCATGTCTTCGCGTCGATCTGCGCGCCGCACTTCGGGCAGGTGATGACGATTCTCCCCTTCCCCGCCGGCACCCGGCAGACTGCCTTGCACTTCTTACAGGTAAAGTACCTGTGGTCCCTATCGGCGCGGCGGGCAGCGGCGCTTTTCCGGCCGTTTTTCACCCGCCAGACGAAGTTGACCCACTTCTGGTTCTCCGCCCGGCGCTTATACAGGTTTTTGGAAAACATTCGCACCAGGATATAGAGCATCAGGACGAAGAGGACTCCCTCAAACACGCTGGTGATCAGGCGGTTTTTCAGCGCCGCGTTGACCGCCAGCTCCACCAGCCACAGTCCCAGATAGCCGCAGAACAGCGCCCGGTTCAACTGATCCATGCCGTTGCGTCCGTACATAAACCGGGCGGCCGCGTTCCCCATTCTCTGGAAGATGCCCATACTCCCGTGCCCCTTTCCGGCGTCTGCCGCCGTTCCATATCTCTTTTTGTATTTTACTCGTAATTTCCTGGATAGACAACTGTCTGACGGCAGAATTTACAAAATAGTCATTTATTTTTCGGCCTCTCTATGGTATATTTACTGATTATTAAAAAACGAAAATAAAGGAAGTGCGTTCAATTTATGGCAAAAAAGCAATTTAAGGCGGAGTCTAAACGGCTGCTGGACCTGATGATCAACTCCATCTACACCCACAAGGAGATCTTCCTGCGGGAGATCATCTCCAACGCCAGCGACGCCTGCGACAAGCTGTGCTACCTGGCCCTCACGGACGACAGCGTGGGCATGAGCCGCAAGGACTTTCAGATCAACCTCACCGTGGATAAAGAGGGCCGCCTCCTCACCGTTTCCGACAACGGCATCGGCATGGACAGGGAGGATCTGGAGAACAACCTGGGCGTCATCGCCTCCTCCGGCTCCTACAAGTTCAAGCAGGACCTGCCTGACGACGCCAAGGACACCGACGTCATTGGGCAGTTCGGCGTGGGCTTCTACTCCGCGTTCATGGCGGCGGACCGCATCACCGTGGTGACGAAGAAGTACGGCAGCGATACCGCCTACCAGTGGCAGTCCTCCGGGGCCGACGGCTACACCATCACCGAGTGCGGCAAGGACGCCGTGGGCACCGACATTGTGATGCACATCAAGCCGGACACCGACGACGAGAAGTACAGCGAGTTTCTGGAGTCCTGGCGAATCCAGGAGCTGGTGCGGAAGTACTCCGACTACATCCGCTTCCCCATCCGCATGGAGGTCTCCAAGACCCGGAAGAAGGAGGACTCTCCGGAGGACAAGCCGGAGTACGAGACCTACACCGAGGTGGACACCCTGAACTCCATGGTACCCATCTGGCAGCGGCGGAAATCCAGCGTGAAGCCGGAGGAGTACAATAAGTTCTACCGGGACAAGTTCCACGACTACGCCGACCCCCAGCGGGTAATCGCCGTGTCCGCCGAAGGCGCGGTGACCTATAAGGCGCTGCTGTTTATCCCCGGCGCCGCGCCCTTCGACTACTACACCAAGGAGTTTGAGAAGGGCCTACAGCTCTACTCCAACGGCGTGCTCATCATGGACAAGTGCGCCGACCTGCTGCCGGAACACTTCCGGTTCATCCGGGGCGTAACGGACTCCCCGGATCTGAGCCTCAACATTTCCAGGGAGCTCCTCCAGCACGACCGGCAGCTGAAGGTCATCGCCGGGAATCTGGAGAAGAAGATCAAGAGCGAGCTTAGCAAGATGCTCAAGGACAGCCGAGAGGACTACGAGAAGTTCTGGAAGAACTTCGGCCGCCAGCTGAAATACGGCGTGGTAAACGAATACGGCCGGCACAAGGACCTCCTCCAGGACCTGCTGCTGTTCCACTCCTCCACGGAGAAAAAGCCCGTGACGCTGGAGGAGTATGTCTCCCGCATGAAGGAGGACCAGAAATATATTTACTACGCTGCCGGCGAGACCCTGGAGAAGATCGACCGCCTCCCCCAGACGGAGAGCCTCCGGGACAGCGGCACGGAGATCCTCTACTTCACCGAGGAGGTGGACGAGTTCTGCGCCCAGACTCTCCGCGCCTACAAGGACAAGGAGTTCCGCTCCGTGCTGGACCAGGAGATCGATGAGGGGGCGGAGAAGAAGGCCGAGGAGGCTGCCGCCTCCCACAAATCCGTCTTTGACTTTGTGAAGGAAGCCCTGGGCGACACGGTGAAGGAGGTCAAGGCCTCCGCCCGGCTGAAATCCCACCCCGTCTGCCTCACCGCCGGAGAGGGGCTGAGCTTTGAGATGGAGAAGTATTTCCAGGCTGTCCAGCCCGACGCCGCCCTAAAGGCCGACCGCATCCTGGAGCTGAACGTGGAGCACCCGGCCTTCCAGGCCCTGGAGAGCGCCGTGGAGGCGGACCCGGAGAAGGCCAGGAAGTACGCCTCGCTGCTGTACAGCCAGGCCCTTTTAATCGCGGGCCTTCCCCTGGAGGACCCCTCCGGGTACACAGACCTGGTGTGTGAGCTGATGAAGTAAGACGGAGATCAAAGGGATGTTCAGGGCAGGACAGACCGCAATGGTCTGTCCTGCCCCACGCCCGCAGTAAAAACCGGGTGCTCGATATTAAAAAGGAATATCCCGTCCTGTCTCAGTGTCCTATGGACGTTTCGGAATATGGTCTCGATGTTTTCGACGTAGTGCAGGGCCAAATTGGAGACCACGCAGTCCCAGGCGTTCTCCGGGTATTCGTATTCTTCAATGCCGCAGACACGGTATTCGATCTGACGTTCCCCGCTGCGTTTTTTCGCCTCCGCGATCATTTTGGAGCTCAGGTCAAGTCCCAGTACCCGTACCGCGCCCCGCTCCGCCGCGAATCTGCAATGCCAGCCGTACCCGCAGCCCAGATCAAGGACGCGCGCTCCCTGAAGCGGCGGAAACAGGGGCTTTAATTGGCGCCATTCCCCGGCAGAGCGCAGGCCGTCCCTGCTGCGGGCCATCTTCGCGTACTCCATAAAAAAGCGCTCATTATCATATTCGCTGTACATGGCCTCCTCCCCGCGCTCACAGGCGGTGCTCCCGCAGCAGCTTTTTCGCCTGCTTCCACAGCTCGTCGCTGACGGTCTGGACCACCGCCACCTTCCGCACCAGCTCCGGCAGGGCCTGCACCAGCTCCGCCTCCACGATGGTCTCGTTGGTCAGGTCCGCCGAGGGACACCCGGCACACTGGCCCAGCAGCTTCACATACAGCACGCCCTCCTCCAGGCGGTCGATCTCAATCTCCCCGCCGTGGGCCCGCAGGGCGGGCCGGACCCTCTCCTCCAGAACCGCCTCAATTTTTCTCAGTTCCTCACGCATGTCCTTCCCCCTGTTCCGCCGCCTTGGCGGCGGCGATCTCCTCTCTGATTCTGTGACGGGTGTCGTCAAACAGCAGCTCCCGGTTGTGGCGGAAGTAGGCGTCGCAACCGAAGTTCTCCACAAACCAGCTGGTGTCATACCCGGCGGTGATCTCCGTCACGAAGATCACCAGCTCCTGGCTGTCGCCAAAGGTCTCCTCCAGAAAGCGGAAGGCGCCGGCGAACATGGCCCCGGTCTCCTCCCCCAGGGCCGCCCGGCGGTCCACCTCCCGGCGGAATTGCTCCCGGACAAGCTCCATGGCCGCCTCCGGGGCGGCGTCCTCTCCGGCCAGCAGCCGGCGGTAGTCCTCCAGCGCATGGATCTCCCGCTGCCCCAGGTCCCGGCGCTCCCGGTCCAGCTGGCCCGCCTCTCCGGCCTGCCGCTGCGCCTCCTGCCGCTTCCGGATCAATTGGGCCAGCGCCGCCTGGGGCTCCGCCGTCTCGATTTTGGCCTTGAACTCCGTCAGCGCGGCGTGGAGGGCGGTGGTCAGGGCGTCCTGGCGCCGGGTGTTCCGGGCCTCCTCGCTGAGGCGGGAGAGCACCAGCCCCATGACCGACAGCTTCTCGTCAAAGGGCGCGCTCCGCAGCTCCGACACGGTAATGGGCTGCCAGGTCCCCTTCAAAATGTCCTCCACATGGTAGGTCCTCTGGTACTTGTAATAGAGCTCCAGGTAATTGGCGAAATCCTTGGCGATCCGGGGCATCTGGATATACTGCCCCACCACCTCCCGGCTCACCCGGAGGCCCAGATTCTCATAGGCGCAGATCAGCTCGCTGAGATCCTCCCAGCCCCGGGCCGTGGCAAATTCCAGTCCCTCCGCCGTGGTCTCCACCCGGTAAAAGTTGTCCTTTTTGATGTCCAGATAGGACACCACCGCCCCGTGGACGCCCCGCCCCCGGGCGTACTCCTTCCAGACGGCGAAATCCTCCCTCACGTCGATGCGCTTCACCCGGTCCAGCGTCACCACATCAAAGTCCCGGACAGACCGGTTGTACTCCGGCGGGTTCCCCGCCGCCGCGATGAGCCATCCCTCCGGCAGGCGCTGGTTGCCGAAGGTCTTGCACTGGAGGAATTGCAGCATCATAGGGGCCAGGGTCTCGGAGACGCAGTTGATCTCGTCCAGAAAGAGGATGCCCTCCCGGAGGCCCGTCCGCTCCATCAGCCGGTAGACCGAGGCCAGAATCTCGCTCATGGTGTACTCGGTGACGGAGAACTCCTCCCCGCCGTAGGTCCGCTTTTCGATGAAGGGCAGGCCCACGGCACTTTGGCGGGTGTGGTGGGTGATGGTGTAGGACACCAGGCCCACACCGGTCTCCGCGGCGATCTGCTCCATGATCTGGGTCTTGCCGATGCCCGGCGGCCCCATCAGCAGAATGGGCCGCTGGCGGACGGCTGGAATCAGATAATTCCCCAGATCATCTCTGGCGAGGTAGGCCCTCAGAGTGTTTGTGATCTCTTGTTTGGCTTGTTTGATGTTCATCGCAATGGTCCTTTCGGGAAGAGTCCGGCCCCGGGCCGGGATAAGGAACGCCGCCCCATGGGCGGCAGAATTTTTTCCGCCCTTGCTTGCGGGCGGGGAGCGTTTCAGCCATCATCCCGGCTGAATCCTCCAGCCGCCCGCAATTTCTAAAGCTCCGGCAGCTCTGCCGGATCCGGCATGTCGGCCTCCTCCGCGGCGGCGGAGACCGCTCTCTCCAGCCCCGGCAGGCCCAGCACCAGCCGGATCGCCCAGGGCGGCACCCGGACGGACAGCGGCGGCTCCTCCAGCAGCACAAAGGCCGTCTCCCAGGGCGGCCGCCGCTGGGGGTAGATCCCCATGCCGTCGGTGAAGTAAATCAGTCCCCGGAGGCTGGCGAAGGCCCCCTCCCGCTGGAGGCGGGCCACATAGTCAAACACCGGCCGGAAGTCCGTGGCGCTGCCGCCGGAGAGCTGGAAATTCTCCATGTACCGCCGCAGGTCCTCCAGGTCATGGACCGCCATGTCGGAGCGCACCTGGTCGTCACACTGGATAATCCGGATGTTCACCTTTCGGGTGAAGGTCTCCGTGCTGCGCAGAATGGCGTAGGTGCAGGCCAGAAACTGCCGCACCAGCTCCCCGGAGGTGGACATGGAGGTGTCCACGGCGATGACGAAGTCCTCGATCCGCTTCTCCTCCCGGGTCTCCGGCGGCTCCACCAGAGGGAGGTTCCCGTAGAGCCGCAGGCCGTAGGCGTAAAAGCCGTAGTCAAAGGCGTCGCCGTCCACCGCCATGACCTCCCGGGGCACGGTGAAGCGCCTGAGAAAGGCCCGGTAGTCCACATCGTCCCGGACGGCCACCCGGATCTGCTCCAGCACCGCCTCCCCGCCGGCGGACTGCCCCGCCAGCACGGTCTCCATGGCGGTGCGGGTCTTCTCCGACAGGTCCCTCCATTTCTCGTCCTGGCGATGGCTCCGCTCCTGACCGTCCTGCCGCTCCATATCCCAAAGCCCGTGGTCGTCCACCAAAAAGGCCCGCTGGAGCCGGGCCAGCTCATACTCCGGCAGGGCCAGCCGCAGCAGGCGGCGGTAGATGCCCTCGGCGGCAATCACCGGCATGTCCGCACGGCACTCGCCATAGAACCTCCGCCGCAGGGGGGCGGCGTCCCCGGCCAGGCAGGGGTAGTCCAGCCCGTCCAGAACGCTCTCCACCGCCGCGTCGCAGGCGAGATCCCACAGCGCCGGCACTCTGCCCCGCTTCTTCCCCAGGTGGCGGAGCATGCAGTGGAGCAGCACATGGAGATAGGCCCGGTTCACCGCCGTCCGGGAGCGGAGATACCGCTCCGCCAGGAACGCGCCGTCGTAGTACAGCGTCTCCCCGTCGGTGGCCAGGGACAGCGTGACCCCGCCGCCGGGCTGGAAAGCCAGGGCGCACAGCGCCGCGTCCAGATAGGGCAGGCTGAGATACAGCTCGTTCCGGGCGGCGGACAGGATCTCCCGCCCGATTTTCTCATAGCTCCGCTCCAATAAAACACCTCTTTTCGGAACTCCCCATCCGCTTTTTTGCTTCCATCGCCTCTAAATATAAAAAACACAGTGGATATTTGCCAATCCATAGGCAGGCGGCGGCAATACCATATAAAATCGGAAGGCCTTCCGCGGCCCCCCTGTCCGGCGGGATAAATTCTCGTCCTTCCGGCATCCCCCTCGTGAATGCGGTTCCGCGCCTTTTAAAAAGCTTTTAGAGCGTGAAGTCCCTGGCCGCCCCGGTGGGAAACCGCCGGTGCCGCTCCTCCAGCAGCAGCGCCAGGGCGGCGGCGTTCCCCCGCTCCCGGGCCAGGGCGCAGGCGGCCGCCAGCGTCTCCCGGTCCGGCTGGGCCTCCGCCAGCAGCAGCCCCAGCCCGGAGACGTCCCCCAGGGACAGCAGAAATTGGACGGCCTCCAGGACGTGGGAGCGGAGATAGGCCCGATAGTCCGCCGCGGCCCGGTCCGTCAGCTCCGCCGGATACCGCAGCCGCCACCAGGCCAGCCTCAGGGCGCAGTCCCCGTCGTGCTCCATGGCCAGCATGGGCCGCCACAAGGCGTCATAGGCCTTGATGTCCAGCTTCTTGCCGTAGAAACAGTGGTGGTAGCCGTAGCCCGCGCCGTAGATGTTGTAGTCAAAGTGGTGGGCGGGACAGTTCTCCTCGTAGACCTCCACGTACTCCGGGAAAATCAGCCTGGCCGCCGTTTCGCCGCCCCGGCGAAGCGTCACGTCCAGCTCTCCCGGCAGCTCTCCGGCGAGGCAGGCCAGCAGCTCTCCCTCCCGCCCGGCGCAGTCCACCTGGAAGGTGTCCAGACGGCGGCAGTTCATGATGGCCCCGCCGCCCCAGTACCTTACGCCGTCCCCCAAACGCAGAACTTTCAGCTCCCCGCAGTTGAACAGGGCGTAGTCCCCCACCCGCTCCAGAGAGGCGGGCAGGGTCAGGTCCCGGAGATTCCGGTTGTCCCACTGGGCGTCCGGCGGCAGGGGACCGCAGGACACCACCACCTCCCGCCCAAAGACCGGCCCGGCGCCAGGGGCCAGGGCGTGATCACCCAGGGCCGTCACCGGCAGGTCCCACAGCGTCTCCGGCAGGACGGCGGCAGGCTCACAGGCCTCCGCCCGCAAAACGGCGATTCCGTCCCCCTCCCGGCGGACGGTTAATTTCCAGCCGCTGACGCCGCTGATGATCTCCAATGCCCTCTCCCCCTCCGGTCCGCCGCTTCCCGTAAAGTCTGATATAGTATACCACAAACCTCCCTGTTTTCCTAGAGTCTGTTTTAAAACCGGCGGAATTTCCGTCGGGCGAGGCGATTTGACGCGGGAGTCCTGCCGGATTTCAAATCAACCCGGCTCCAGCGGAAAAAGACGCCCGCCGGAACCCCGCCCAAAATTCATGGCCAAAAAGAGGCAGCCTCTTTTTGGCCATGAATTGGACCTGTCTGCGGCGTCAAAACCGCTGTCTGTCCGGATATTGCGGTGCCAGCAGGCCCCATCAGTCCTCCAGGGCGATGGTGCAGCGGAAGAAGAAAAAGTTGTTCTCTTTGTCGTTTGGAATGGCCAGTCCGGAGTCCCCGCTGATGTGGAAATTCCGGCTCTCCACCTCCCAGGTGACGACGGCGCCGTTTCCCCGGAGGGTGAAGCCGTTTTCCCAGTCCGCGTTCGCCAGATCACGGAACAGGGCTTTCCGCCCAAAGGTCCAGAGGGGGACATCCTCCTGGGCCCAGATCAGGGCCGTGGCCGCTGTGGTGATGGTTCCGATGGGAAAATAGACCCAATCCTCCGTGTTCTCTATGGCGCGCTCCAGGGTGACGGCCCGCACCGCCTCATTCTCCAGGGTGTAGCGGAAATCGTGGTCCAGATGCCAACTGCCGTCCAGGTCCACCACAAAGGTCCCCGGTGGGTCCGGCGCTCTCTTCCACGCGCCTGTCTCGTCCAGAATCCAGGTGGAGGACTGGCCGATGTAGGCGGCCTGGCGGTTGTAGTTCTCCGCGAACTCCGCCACTGTCAAATCTCCCCGGTTGGGGGGCAGCTGGGAGCGGCTGTTGGCCGCCTCGGCGCACGCCAGCACCAGCACTGACGCCAGGACAAAGGCGGCGGCGTGCCGCAAAGGCCGAAACGGGGCGGCCGTATAGGCGGTGTCCACGTCCCAGGGCTGGGGCTCGTCGTTCCAGCACCGGTTGGCTGTGCGGAACATCTGAATCCAGGACCAGATGGGGATAAAGGCGCCCCTGCCGTACCACAGCAGCAGGAGGTACCGGGTGAACCCCTCGGAATAGGTAAGCCTCTCCCCGCTTGCCCTGGTAATCCGCAGGCCCAGCAGGGCCTTGCCCGGGGTGGTTCCGAAGAGAAGCAGCAGCAGCGGCTCCAGAAACAGCCAGATCACATAGACGGCAATCTGAACCGCCAGCCCGCTGGCCAGAGAGGGGTTGTGCCCCGTCAGGGCGATGACCGCAAGCAAGGCAAATGTCAGTCCCCACTCGTCAAAGAGCCGCGCCAGCAGCCGCCGGGTGAGGCCGGTGTACACCGGCAGGGCGTCCGACGCCGGCAGCGCCGGGGCAGACGGGGCCTTCCACCACGCCTCTCCGTCCGCGGCGGGCAGGGCCGGGGCGTCCAGGGCGGAGAGGTACGTCCCCGGGTCCAGGGTCTCAAAGCTCTCCCCGGACCGGCGCAGATCCCCGCAGACCCGCTCCACCCGCTCCAGAGTCCCCCGCTCCCCGGCAAGCTCCGCCAGGCGGCGGTCCAGGGCCTCGGAGAGGCTCCGGGAGCCCCGCCGGAGCTCTTTCAGCTCCTCCACGGGAACGCCCAGCCGCCGCAGCAGCTTGATCTTCTCCAGAACCGCCAGGTCCGCCTCGCTGTAATCCCGGTAGCCGTTCCTGGCCCGGGCAGGAGTCAGCAGCCCCTCCGACTCGTAGTAGCGGATGTTTGCCCGGGGCACGCCGGAGCGGGCCTCCATCTCCTTACTGGTCATATCACCGCCTCCTTTTACCCCCAGTGTAAACTATCAAGTAACTTCCATGTCAAGTTTTTTTGAGCATTTCAGCGCTTTTGGGCGGAAAATTCCGCCGCCTCCCGAATCCAGCCCATGAGCTCCCCGTCGATCTCCTCCGCCGAGCCAATGACAATATGGTGGGTCCAGCGGCTCGGGTAGGGCTCCGAGACGGCGTCCACCCGGAGAGAGTCCAGCCGGCGGCCCAGGCCTATGGTGACGGTGAGATAGGGATTGGGCCGCAGAGCCGCCCGCCGCGCGGGCAGCAGGGAGGCGAAGGCGAAATTCCGCCTATTGGAAAAGGAGATCTGGGTCTTCTGCACCCGGACGCGGGCGTCGGGATGCTCCGATAAAATCCGCTCCTCCAGAGCCAGGTACAAAGGGAGGGAGAGAGGACTCTCCCGGAAGAAAAAGGGGGTGTCGGGGTTTACCGGCTGATTGGTTTTCTCCATGGAACCGCGCTCCTTTCCTCTTGGGCTCCGCCCTGTATCCGCCGCTGGGGGAAGCTCCGCCGCCCCACTTCCGGCGTATGCGGCAAAACTTCCCCTCCGGCCTCGTTTCCCCCCTCCCCGGCCCGGGGAAACAGGCCCCGACAGGGCGGCCCTAACCGTCATCAATCCTCTGGGGAAAACACCCGCCGCCCGGCGCTCCACACCCCCCGGACGGCCCCGGGCTGCCGGACGTACAGGCACCGCTCCAGCCGCTCCTCCGGCGTCAGGGGGTGGGGCTGGAGCAGCCGGCTGTCGTCCAGCACCAGGGCGTGGAGCGCGTTGCCCGGGGCGAAGCCGGGTCCCTCCCCGAAGAAGGCCGCCCCGGCGGAGGTGGCCAGGTACCAGGCCTCCGCCGCGGTGAGGAAGTCCGTCTCCCAGCCGTCCAGAATCCGGCGGGCCTTGGAGGCCCGGATGGCGGAGGAGGCCGCGTCCAGCATGCTCAGCGTGTCGCCGCCGGCCACGTCGGTGCCCAGGGCCACGCTTACGCCCTCGTTCAGCAGCACCCGCACCGGGGCCACGCCGGAGCAGATATTCTGGTTGGAGTCCGGGCAGTGGACGGCGGTGACCCCGGCGTTGCGCATGGCCCGGCGCTCCCGCTCATCGCACCAGACGCAGTGGGCCATCACCGTGCGGCCGTTCCACAGTCCGTACTTGGCGTAGGTCTCCCAGTACTGTGCGCAGTCCGGGTGCAGCTCCCGGACCCAGGCCCCCTCCGCCGTGTTCTCCGACAGGTGGGACTGGACGGGCAGGTCCCGCTCCGCCGCCAGCCTGCCCAAAAAGGCCATCAGCTCATCGGTGCAGGAGGGGGTGAACCGGGGCGTCACCATGGGCCTGACATACCGGAAATCGCCGCACTCCTCCAGCCACCGCAGGGTTTCCGCCATGGACTCCTCCGTGGTCTCCTGGAGGTTGGGCGCGCCGTTGCGGTCCATGTTCACCTTGCCCACGTACCCGGTGACCCCGGCCTTTTCCAGCTCCTCCATGAGAATCCGCGTGGCCTGGCGGTGGAGGGAGGAGAACATACACACCCGGGTGGTGCCGTTGGCCACGAGGTCTCCGGCCAGGCGACGGTAGACCTCTCGGGCGTAGCCGGGATCGGCGAACCGGGCCTCCGTGGGGAAGGCATAGGTGTTCAGCCAGTCCAGCAGGGGCAGGTCCATACCCATGCCCATCATGGGGTACTGCGGGGCGTGGAGGTGCAGGTCCGCCGGGGCCTGGAGGATCAGCGCGTCCCCGCAGTCCTCCACCGCCGCCCCGGCGTACCGCTCCGGCAGGGCGGGGAACACCCCGGCGATCTTCCCGTCCTCCGCGACGAGATACCCTCCCTCCGTCACGTCCAGCCTGCCCAGGGCCGGGGCGGAGATGACAGTGCCCTTCAAAATCGTCAAAGCCATGGTAACACCTCTCTCACAAATTTGGCGGAAAGAAAAGCGCCTTCCCGGCAGGGCGGGTCTCCCTGCGGAAAGACACTCATAGCAGGGCCTTAGGCGGCCCCGTAGAAACTTTCGCGCCATCACAGCGAAATTATATGAGCTGTTCACTTTTCTCCGGTTAATTTCAGTATACCACAGACAAAGGCGGAGCGCAAGAGCCGGCACCCGCCGAAAGTGTCCGATATTGTCTGGCCAACCGGATTCTGGCTCAGCCCGTGGCGGCCCGGCGGCTTTTCCAACCCTATCGGGAGCGGGAGGACCTGACCCCCAGGGAGCGGAACACCTGGTACCAGGACGAGGCCGCCATGCCGGAGCAGTTCACCGCCGGCATGGAAACAGCGTAAAAGACGGCGGGAGGCTGTGCGCCTCCCGCCGTCTGCGCGCTCTCCATCAAAAGGAGAGATTTGCCCGGACATCATCCAGGGCCGGGGCGGCGCCGATGAGCCCCTGGGCCAGCATCCACTGGATGTTCTCCTCCCAGCACTCGTCAGACTGGGAGAGGAACGGCGCCTCCGCCGTCTCCATCATGGGCAGCAGCGTCTCCATGCTGGACCGCTCCACCGCCTCCGACAGCGGGAAGTTCTCCTGACTCTGGTTGGCCAAAAGAACGGCCAGGGCCTCCTCCGGGTCCGCCTTCATATCCGCGAACCCCTTCGCGCTGGCCCGCAGAAAGGCCCCCAGCGTCCCGCTGTCCTCCTCAATGACCCTGTCGTTTGCCAGGAACACGCCCTCGTAGTAGGCGGGTACGCCGTAATCGTCCAATTCCAGCCACCTGACGGAGAATCCCTCCGCCTCCAGCTGGGGCACCTCGTGGTTTTTCAGGCACCCAATGGTGGCGTCCACGCTGCCGGTGGTCATGGAGCTCATGAGGTCAAAGCCCACGTCCACCATGGTCACATCGCCGTAGTCCGCCCCCGCGCCGGCCATGACGCTGCGGACAATGGCCTCCGAGAGCTCCGTCCCGGCGTAGCCCACGGTCTTGCCCGCCAGGTCCGCGGGGGACCGGATGCCCTTTTCCGCAAGGGACAGCACGATGTTCAGCGGCCCCTGAACCACGGCGCCGATGGACTTCACCGGCACGGCCTGGTTGGCCCGGGCCTGGATCACGTCCTGCTGGTAGTAGAGGCCGACGTCCGCCTTTCCCGCCGCCACCAGGGAGATAGCATCGTTGGCGTTGGAGGGGAAACGGATGTTGACCTTCAATCCCTCCTCCGCGTAGTAGCCTCTCTCCATGGCCACGTACAAAAAGGCGTGGAGGGCGTTGGGGTACCAGTCCAGCACCACGTCCAGCTCCCGCAGGTCCTCTCCCCCGGCGGGAATCACCTGGGCGGGCCCATCCGGGCTGGAGATTACACCGCCGGAGCAGCCCGTCAGCAGCAGGCACGCCATCAGCGCAGCAAAGCATCTTTTCATAAGGCTCCTTTCCAGGGCGGCGGCCTCTCAGCTCTCGCCCCGCCACTTCACAATCCTTCTTTCCGCCAGCCCCACCAGGCCCGTCACCGCCATGGCCACGGCGCTGAGGAGCACGATGGGGGCGAAGACTCCCGCCCCGTCCAGCTGGGTCATCATCCGGCGGGAGAAGTACCCCAGGCCGCTCTGGGCCCCCAGCCACTCCCCGATGGCCGCGCCGATGATGCTGATGGGCACCGCCATCTTCACGGCGGAGAAGAAGCTGGGCAGGGCGCAGGGGACCTTGACCTTGCAAAAGACCTCCCACTTTGTGGCCCCGTAGGTCTCCAGCAGCTCCGTCATCTCCGTCCGGGCGGAGCGGAGGCCGTCGTACACCGTGATGGTGATGGGGAAAAAGGTCATCAGCACCGACACCAGCACCTTGCTCCAGACGCCGTAGCCAAACCACAGCACAAACAGCGGCGCGATGGCGGTGGTGGGAATGGTCTGGGAGGCCACCACCACCGGGTACAGGCACCTTCGCACCAGGGGGCTCCAGTCCATAGCCGCCGCCAGCCCCAGTCCCAGCGCCAGGGAGATGGCGAGGCCCAGCCCCGTCACCGCCATGGTGGCGGGCAGGTGGACGGTGAAAAGAGGTCCCCGCAGCTCCCACAGCCGCCCCAGGATCTGGACGGGCGTGGGCAGGATATAGGCGGCGTCCACCTTCATGGCCCCCAGCTGCCAGAGGACCAGCAGGGCAAAGAGGAAGACCAGCGCGGGCAGACTGCCCCGGTTTGCCCTGTTCATACCTCCACCTGCCTTCTCAGCATTTCAATCAGTTCCTCCCTCAGCTCCGCCATCTCGGGGCGGGCAAGGCAGGCCCGGGTCCTAGGATAGAGCGCCGGGACGGGGATCTCCGAAAGACGCCGGATGGGCGTCTGGTCCACCGCCAGCACGCTGCCGGAGAGGAACACCGCCTCCTCCACGTCGTGGGTGATAAAGAGGATGGTCTTCCTGTGTTTCTCCCACTGCTCCAGCAGCCACTCCTGCATGGAGACCCGGGTGAGATAGTCCAGGGCGGAGAAGGGCTCGTCCAGCAGCAGCAGGCCGCCGCCCGCCAGCATGGTGCGGGCAAAGGCCGCCCGCTGGCGCATCCCGCCGGAGAGCTCCCCGGGGAACTTCCCGGCGCAGCCCGCCAGGCCCACGTCCTCCAAGGCCGCCTCCGCCAGCTCCCGCCGCTGCGCCTTGGTGTACCCGCCCCGGATCTCCAGGGGAAGGGCCAGATTCTCCCCCACGGTGCGCCAGGGAAACAGCAGGTCCCGCTGGGGCATATAGCCGCAGCAGCGGGACTGCCCCTGGATGGGCGCGCCGTTTATCCGGATGGTCCCGCTCTTGGGCCGCAGCAGGCCGCAGGTCAGGCGGAGAACCGTGCTCTTGCCGCACCCGCTGACTCCCACGACGCAGTGGAAGGACCCGGGCTCCACGGAGAAGCTCAGATCGTCGATGATGTCAAAATCGTCCTCCGGATAGCGGTAGGAGACATGGTCGAACTCCAGCGCACTCATGGCCGCATCTCCCAGGCCATGTCCCAGAAGGCCAGCTCATAGCGGCTGCAATTGACGAAGATCTCCTCCAGGTACCGGAGCTCCGCCTCCGACGCCCCCGCCGAGAGGCGGTCCATCAGTTCAACAAGGGCCCGGTTGGCGGCGGCGTAGTCCTCCGAGGCGTAGCCCCGGACCCACTCGCCGTAGAAGGGATGCTCCGCCGCCCCGGGGCGCTTCGCCAGGGTCCGGCCGATCTCGGCGTAGCTCCAGGAGCAGGCCAGGATGGCCGCCGTGATCTCCCGGGGCCCGCCCCGGTCAGCCACGGAGAGCATATAATGGGTGTAGGAGAGGTTGTCCAGGGCGGGCCGCGCGGCCAGCACCCGCTCCTCCGAGACGCCCAGCCGCTCCATATAGGCCCGGTGGAGGTCCATCTCCCCGTCCAGCACGGACTCCACGTTCCGGGCAAAGGTCCGCATCAGCGCCGGGTCCCGGGCTTTCACCACCCCCAGGGCAAAGACCCGGGCGTAGTCGAAGAGGTACAGGTAGTCCTGGAGCATGAAGTAGCGGAACTTCTCCGCCGGCAGAGTTCCGTCCCCAATCCCCGTGACAAAGGGGTGGGTGAGACACCGCTCCCAGATGGGACGGGCCGCCTCCCGCAGGCGCTGGGAAACCGTCATAATAACTCCTCCTCGCGATACAGTGAAAAAAAGCGGGACGTCCCCTGGGGGACGTCCCGTTTCATTACGAGAAAACCGCCGAAAAGCACGGCGTACAGCTGCATCCCTACGTTGGCATGATCCAAATCAGGTGAGGTCGAGGGGTAACACCCTCCTCTCAGCCCCCTTCCGGGGACTCCCTTGCAAGCTGCAAGTATACGCCGCTTTTATGAAAATGTCAATCCCTTTTCGCCGGACAGGCCCGCGTGAAGGATCTCCGGGAAGGGCCGCACCGGCAACGGGTCCTCCCGGTGCTCCCCGATGTGCTTCTCCATCCACACCATGTTATACCACCGGCCGAACTTGCAGCCGCACTGGCGGAACTCCCCCGCCAGCCGCCAGCCCAGGCGGCGGTGGAAGTCCACGCTGTCCCGGGTCAGATACTCGTCCTCCCGCTCCGGGCAGGCAATGCAGGCGTTGACGTTTAAAATTCCCTGGGCCGCCAGGCACCCTTCCAGGACCTCGTACAGCCTCCGTCCGATCCCCCGCCGCCGCTCGTTCTCCCGGACGTAGACCGTGGTCTCCACGGCCCAGTCATAGGCGGCCCGCTCCTTGAAGGGGCCGGCGTAGGCGTAGCCCAGAATCCGCCCCTCCGCCTCGGCCGCAAGGTAGGGGTACCGCTCCAGCGTGCGGGCGACGCGCCCGGCGAACGCCTCCGCGGAGGGGACGGCGTACTCAAAGGTGACGGCGGTCTTCTCCACATAGGGCGCGTAGATCTCCAGCAGCGCGGCGGCGTCCTCCGGCGCGGCGGGGCGGATAATCAGATTTCCCGGGGTCATGGCAGTCCCTCCCGTTCCCGTTTTTTCAAACGTAGCACACCGGGGCGGGGAAGTCAAGCCCGGCGGCTTTGTTCCGGAGATCCCGTTCAGCTCCAGGTATTTCACCAGGTCCTCCACGCACGCCCGGTCGCTTGGCCGGGCGTCAATGATTTTCGCCATATTCCGCAGATGCGGGTTGGCGGGCTGGGGAGTAAATCCGCAGATGCCGTAGATCAGCATCATTTTCTCCAGGAAGTCTCTATTCATGGCCTCATGCACCTCCATATCCATATATAGTCATTATAAACCTGAATACTCCATATAATCAAGACAAATCCTCTATATATGGAGAACAAAATGAATCGCAGTACGCCGAAAAAACGGAATATCGGTCAAAAAGTCAAATATTACCGTATACAGCGCGAATTATCCCAAAAGGATTTGGCCGCCCGTCTGCAAACGATTGGCTGTGACATGACTTCCGAGATGATCTGGAAATCAGAAAACGGACGGCGAAATCTCTCAATTTTTGAGATCGACAAACTGACAGAGGTCCTGAACGTAGACTACAACGCCCTCTTCGCCCAGGACGAAGCGCCCCAATAAGCCAACGGGAGCCGGGACAAATTGTCCCGGCTCCCTCTCTGTATGCTCAGCGAAACAGCTTCCGCCCTATCCAGATGAACAGACACGCCCCCACAACGGACACAATCAAATTGGCGATAGTCCCGTAGGCATGAAACCCGATCACCCCAAAGACGAAGCTGCCCACCATGGAGCCCACCACGCCCACCACGATATTCCGCAGGAGGCTCCCCTCCATGTCCATCAGCTTTCCGGCGATCCAGCCCACCAGGGCGCCGGTGATCAACGTACCCAGTAAACGAAACACAGTCTCTCTTCTCCTTCTCCGCCCGGGGGGCGGTTTTCTCTGGTATATGGTATGGGGAGCGCTCAGTCCTTGATATACTCCCGCACCCGGTAGACCGCGCCGATCTCCTCCTCGCAGATCTTACGGCAGTTCTCGATCTCCTCCGGGGGAATCGTGTCCACCACGGTCATCATCACCGTGGGCACGTACTTTGTCAGCTCCCTGGCAAAGGCCTTCATGGCCTGGTAGGCCCCGGGATACCGGGGCCGGCACAGCGCCTCGTACTTCTCCGCCGTGTCGGTGTTCAGCGAGATGGAGACCTCGTCAAACCGCCCCGCGAAGTCCGGGCAGGTGTCCCGGCCGTGGATGAGGCTGGCGGTGCCGTTGGTGTTCATGCGGGTGGTGATTTTCGTTCCGTGCTCCTTCATCCGGTCGATGACCCAGCAGATGTCCTCCAGCCGGTAGGCGGGCTCGCCGAAGCCGCAGAACACCAGCTGCTTAAATTTCGAGAGGTCCCAGCCCTCGATGGAGGCCAGGATCTCCTCCCTTGTGGGCTCCCGCTCCAGCCACAGATTGTCGTTGTAGATGCTGCCGCCGCTGGCCTCGTTGTGCCGCAGGCAGAAGGTGCAGGCGTAATCACAGCGGTTGGTGGTGTTGACGTAGAGGTTCCCCTCGTACTCATAGGTGATGGTAAAGCCCTTTTTCATATTCGTCGCTCCTCTAAAAATTTCCGTACAGATGAAAATCCGACAGGGTGAAGATACCGTCCCGATACGCCGCATCGGCGGAGAGGTCCGCCACATACCAGGTGGGAAACACATCCACCCCTCCCCAAACCCGAATGCGGCGTTCCTCCGGGAAGACCTCTGAAAACCAGCGGGGCCAGCGGGAGGGAACGCGGTCTCCTCATTCGTTGTCCTCTTGTTGTCTTGCGTCTTGAGGGAACGGGCATCCCGCCAGCGGCGCGGAGATTTTACCCGGCGTCTCGGGCCTTGGGAAACAACCGCAGGGCGTTCTCAAACGTAATCTGCGCCATCTCCTCCGGCGTCACGCCCTTCCACTCCGCCAGTTTCTCCACAATATAGGGCAGGTTCCGGCTGTCGTTCCGCTTTCCCCGGTTGGGCACCGGAGAGAGGTAGGGCGCGTCCGTCTCGATGACAATTCGCTCCAGGGGCGTCACAGCCGCAACCTCCGGGGCCCGTTTGGCGTTCTTGTAGGTGATGGGCCCGTCGAAGCCCAGGTACCAGCCCCGCCGGACCAGCTCCTCCGCCATCTCGGGGCTTCCGGAGAAGCAGTGGAACACCCCGGTGACCTCCGGGAACTCTTTCACAATGGCCAGGGAGTCCCCGTGGGCCTCCCGGTCGTGGACGATGGCGGGGAGCCCCTCCTCCCGGGCCAGGGCCAGCTGCTGCCGAAAGATCTCCTGCTGGAACTCCCTGGGCGGGTTCTCCGCCCAGTAGTAGTCCAGCCCGATCTCTCCCACGGCAATTACCTTGGGATGCCGGCACAGGGTTCGTATTTCCGCCAGCTCCGCCTCCCCGGCTCCGGCGCAGTCCTCCGGATGGATGCCCGCGGCGGCGTAAATATAATGGTACTCCTCCGCCAGGGCGATGGAGGCCCGGGAGCTCTCCACGTCCACCCCGGCAGTCACCGCGGCGGCCACCCCCGCCGCCGGGAGCAGCTGCCCCAGCAGCTCCGTCCGGTCCCGTCCAAAGGCGTTATCGGTATAGTGGGCATGGGTGTCAAACAGCGTCATGGCGCGCCTCCTGTGTCGATTTGCTTCTATTGTAGCACAGTTTTCCGGAATGAAAAGGGCCAAATTATTTCCGGAAAATCAGGCCAGCAGGCGGAGGCATGAAAAAAAGGACATCCGTCGGGATGTCCTTTCCAGCTCATCATGCAATCAGCCGATCTTGTTGAGCTTCAGGGTCATAGCGCTCTTTCTGTGAGCGGCCGTGTTCTTGTGCAGAACGCCCTTGGCAACGGCCTGATCGACCTTCTTCACCGCGACCTTGTACGCGCCATCGGCCTCGGTGCGATTGCCTTCCGCGGCAGCAGCCTCGAACTTCTTGATGGCGGTCTTCAGTTCAGATTTCGCGGCCTTGTTGCGCGCGTTTCTGGCGGCTCCGATGAGGACACGCTTCTTGGCAGACTTGATATTCGGCAAACCAAACACCTCCTCCTTAGGCAGATTTATTTAGGGGAATAGAAATTCCCACCGTGCAGAATGATATTTTAACAGGGAAGTCAAAAAAAAGCAAGAGTTTTTTTACAATTTCCGGTGAATTTTTGAATATTGTATCCCCATGCGCAAAACCTAGGGAAAAGACCCCCAGATTTTGTGCAGGAGGCAGTACAGCATGTTGGTAAAACGCACAGACCTGGCCCTGGAGGCCCGGGAATTATGGCAGGAGTCCGCGGAGCGGACCACCCGCCTCTCCGGCGTCAAGGCCACCAAAACCAAGCGGGAGGGGTATCCGGTGACCCGGGTGGACATCCTGGACCAGCGGGGGGAGAAGGCCCTGGGGAAACCCCAGGGCAGCTATCTGACCATTGACCTGACCACCTTCTGGCAGCGGAAGACGGACTTTTTCGAGCGGGCTGTCCGGGCCGTGGGCTCTCAGCTCAAGGAGCTGCTGCCGGAGGAGGGGTCGGTCCTCATCATCGGCCTGGGCAACGCCGCCATGACGCCGGACGCCGTAGGCCCCCTGGCGGCGGACAACATCCTCATCACCCGGCACCTCATCGCCGCCATGCCCAAGCACTTCTCCGGGTTCCGTCCGGTGGCGGTGTTCCGCACCGGCGTGCTGGGCACCACCGGCGTGGAGTCCGCCGAGGCGGTGCGGGGCCTTGTGGCGGAGGTGCGGCCGTCCCTGGTCATCGCCATCGACGCCCTGGCCTCCCGCCGCTGCGAGCGGGTGTGCGCCACGGTGCAGCTCTCCGACACCGGCATCATCCCCGGCTCCGGCGTGGGGAACCACCGGGCGGCGCTGAACAAAGAGACCCTGGGGGTGCCGGTGCTGGCGGTGGGCATTCCCACGGTGGTGGACGCCGCCACTCTGGCGGCGGATCTTCTGGAGGAGTCCGGCGCTGAGAACGTCGATCCCGAATCCCTGCGGGGCGGAAAGGGAGGGCTGATGGTAACCACCCAGGACATCGACCAGCAGGTCCGGGATCTGAGCAAGGTCGTTGGGTACGGCATCAATTGGGCCCTTCAGGACCTGGAGATTGAGGAGATGAACGCGCTTTTGAGCTGAGAGGCCCCCGTTTTCCTCCGCGGGGGCGCGCCGCCAGCCATTCTCAATGGCCGAATCCCCGCCCCGCCCGCCGGGACGGGAAGACGGCCCCCATTTACATTGCCAATCCGGGAGGC
Organism: uncultured Oscillibacter sp.; assembly: GCA_910585385.1. Taxonomy (GTDB): domain Bacteria; phylum Bacillota; class Clostridia; order Oscillospirales; family Oscillospiraceae; genus Oscillibacter. The sequence continues at coordinate 35,569 of CAJUDV010000017.1, forward strand.
CGCGCCATCAGGCCTTCGTGCCATCAGGCCTTGTTTGAAAAATATCAACCCCCCAACAGCGGATTTTTTAACGCGGTCAGGGGCGGTTTTGGCCGCCAGGATTTGTGCCTGGGCGATTGGTGCAGCTTCTAAAGGTCAATCTCCAAAACCACCGGACAGTGGTCGCTCCCTGTCACTTCACTCCAGATGTCCGCATTGCGGATCAGCCCCCGCAGCCTCTGGGAGACAATAAAATAGTCGATCCGCCACCCGGCGTTGTTCCTCCTGGCGTTGAAGCGATAGCTCCACCAGGAGTACGCCCCGGTCCTGTCGGGATACAGCGCCCGGAAGGTGTCCACAAACCCGCTCTCCAGCAGACGGGTCATCTTCTCCCGCTCCTCGTCCGAAAAGCCGGGATTCCTCCGGTTGTTCCGGGGATTTTTCAGGTCAATCTCCCGGTGGGCCACGTTCAGGTCCCCACAGTAGATCACAGGCTTCTTCCCGTCCAGTTCCAGCAGGTACTCCCGGATGTCGTCCTCCCAGGCCATGCGGTAATCCAGCCGGGCCAGCTGGTCCTTGGAGTTGGGCGTGTAGCAGCACACCAGATAGAACTCCGGGTACTCCGCCGTGATGACCCGCCCCTCCCGGCGGTGCTCTTCGATGCCGAAGCCGTACGTCACCGCCAGAGGCTCCCGCCGGGTGAAGACCGCCGTGCCGGAATAGCCCGCCCTGTCGGCGCTGTTCCAGTAGCGGACGTAGCCCGGCAGATCAAACTCCGCCTGCTCCGGGCGCATCTTCGTCTCCTGCAAGCAGATCACATCCGCGTTGGCAAAGGCGCAGAAGTCCAGAAAGCCCTTCCCCAGGCAGGAGCGCAGGCCATTGACATTCCAGGATACCAATTTCACAGCAGATCCTCCTCGTCACAATCCATAATATTTTATTCTACCCGATTCGCCGGAGAAACACAACGCCGGCCGGTAAAAAAAAGTCGAAAAAAAGGGGAAATTTCCGTAGCATTTCCGAGAGAAATATGATACGCTGAGAGTAGAGAAAACCACCCGCGGACAGCGCGGAAATTACTTGGTGGAAAGAGGGAGCGGGATGAGAAAACAAGTCTGCCTGTGGCTGCTGCTGTCGTGTCTGCTGTCCGGCTGCGGAACCGCCGCCGCGCCCTCCTCAGCGGCGGAGGAGGAGGGCGCCGTCCCCGCCTGGGCCCCGGCGTCCGGCGCAGGGCTGTCCGCCACCCAGCTGGAGGCGGAGCCCCGCCCGCTGCTGGAAGAGGAAATCCTGGCCGCCTACTACCGGGCGGAGGAGGCCTACGGCTGGTTTGACCTGGCCCCCCTGCCAGACAGCGGCGAGACTGTCCGCGTGGACGGCGCAGCCTACCGCAGGGTGGATTACCCCGGCATGGAGACCCTGGACGACCTGCGCGCCTATCTGCGGAACCTCTTTTCCGCTGAGCTGACCGACTATCTGCTGTCCCTGGGCGGCGGCACCCCCTACTATCAGGACGTGGACGGGGCGCTGCACGTCTCCTTCTCCGGCCGGGACCGGGACGGCAGCAAAGGCGCGTCCCAGGTGGAAGCGGTGCGGATGGACGGCCAGGCCTACTCTCTGGAGGTGTCCGTGGAGCTGCTGGACAGCACCCGAACCGCCGTCACGGGACTGGAGTGCTGGTCCTTTTCCTATGCCTATGTGGACGGCCGCTGGGTCTTCACGGACTTTCAGCTGGTGGGCTGACACAGGGCGCGTCTCGCAAACTTTCGCAAAATACCCGCTATTATTACGCAAAATATTGCATTTCGCCGGGAGCCTTAAGAGGTCTTCCGGCTTTTTGTCAACTTATTAACAGAATTTGCGCTATAATACAGTTGAATTTGCGTAAAAATTTACGCAAATTGGGTCAATCTGCAATGAACCTCCCATATATATTTATGCAAAAGGTAAAAGTTACAACGTTTGCGTAAAATGTAGCGTAAGAATTACTTGAAAAAACGTTCACGTATGTTACAATAAGAAAGCACCCAATAACAACGCAAAAGGAGTGGAAGTATGGAAAATCTGTTTTGGATCGGATTCATCGGCGCCATCGTCGCCGGCCTGTTTGCCCTCATGCAGGCAAAAAAGGTGATGGCCTATTCCGAGGGCACCGAGCGGATGCGGAAGATCGCGGCGAATATCCGTTCCGGCGCCAACGCCTACTTAAAGCAGCAGTACACAACGGTATTCAAGGTCTTTGTGGTGGTGTTCATCATCCTGCTGGTCCTGGCCTTCGCCACCGGCGGCCAGATGCTCTCCAAGTTCACCCCCTTCGCCTTTGTCACCGGCGGCATCTTCTCCATGCTGGCCGGCTTCATCGGCATGAAGATCGCCACCAACTCCAACGCCCGCACCGCCCAGGCCGCCTCCGAGAGCCTGAACAAGGGTCTGCGGGTAGCGTTCTCCTCCGGCTCTGTCATGGGCTTCACCGTGGTGGGCCTGGGCATGCTGGACATCACCCTTTGGTTCTTCCTTCTGCGCTATGCCTTTGGCATCAATAATCCCATGACACTGGGCAACATCATGGTCATGAACGGCATGGGCGCCTCCTTTATGGCCCTGTTTGCCCGCGTGGGCGGCGGCATCTACACCAAGGCCGCCGACGTGGGCGCGGACCTGGTGGGCAAAGTCGAGGCCGGCATCCCCGAGGACGACCCCCGAAACCCCGCCACCATCGCCGACAACGTGGGCGACAATGTGGGCGACGTGGCCGGCATGGGCGCAGACCTGTATGAGTCCTATGTGGGCTCCATCCTGGCCACCTTCGCCCTGGGCGCCGTGGGCGGCTACGGCTGGAACGGCATGCTGCTGCCAGTAAGCCTGGCGGTGTGCGGCATCATCTGCTCCATCTTCGGCTCCTTCCTGGTGAAGACCAAGGAGGACGCCACCCAGGAGTCCCTGCTCAAGAGCCTGCGCACCGGCACCTATACCGCCGCCGTGCTGGCGGCCGTGCTGGCGGCTCCCCTGACCTACTGGATCTTAGGCAGCTGGGGCGTGTACATCGCCATCCTCTGCGGGCTGATCGGCGGCTGCGCCATCGGCTACTTCACCGAGTACTACACCTCCGACACCTATAAGCCCACCCAGGAGCTGGCGGCGGCCTCTGAGACCGGCTCCGCCACCATCATCATCGGCGGCATCTCCTTAGGGCTAAAGTCCACCATGACCTCCATTCTCATTGTGGCCGCGGCGGTGCTCATCAGCTACTTCGCCGCCGGCGGCTCCGTCCGGATTATGGACGCGGCGGGCGTGTTCAGCGAGTCCTTCAACCGCGGATTGTACGGCATCGGCATTGCCGGCGTGGGCATGCTCTCCACCCTGGGCATCACCCTGGCCACCGACGCCTATGGCCCCGTGGCCGACAACGCCGGCGGCATTGCCGAGATGAGCGGCCTGCCCGAGACCGTCCGCCAGCGGACCGACGCCCTGGACTCCCTGGGCAACACTACCGCCGCCACCGGAAAGGGCTTTGCCATCGGCTCCGCCTCCCTCACCGCCCTGGCCCTGCTGGTCAGCTACGTCAACATTGTCCAGGAGCGCACGGCGGAAAATCTGAACTTCACCCTCACCAGCCCCACGGTGCTGGTAGGCACCTTCGTGGGCGCCATGCTGACCTTTGTGTTCACTGCCTTTACCATGAGCGCGGTGCAGAAGGCGGCCCAGTCCATCGTGGTGGAGGTCCGCCGTCAGTTCAAGGAGATCCCCGGCATCATGGAGTACAAGGCCGATCCGGACTACGCCTCCTGCGTGGGCCTTTGCACCAAGGGCGCCCTGCGCGAGATGGTCTCCCCCGCGGTGCTGGCCATTGTGGTGCCCATCGTCACCGGATTGATCCTGGGCCCCACCGGCGTGGTGGGACTGCTGGGCGGCGTGTCCGTCACGGGCTTTGCCATGGCGGTGTTCATGTCCAACGCCGGCGGCGCCTGGGACAACGCCAAAAAGTACATCGAGACCGGCCACCACGGCGGCAAGGGCTCCGAGCAGCACAAGGCGGCTGTGGTGGGCGACACCGTGGGCGATCCCTTCAAGGATACCTCCGGTCCGTCTCTGAACATTCTGATCAAGCTGTGCTCCACGGTATCTATCGTGTTCTCCGGTTTGATTCTGGCTTTCAATCTGATTGATAAGCTCTGATTCCGGTTTTACCGGTCCCCCCGTCTGCCGGCGGGGGGACCTTTTTTCTCGCCCTGGCGGGCGGGGGGGGATTTCAGCCATGAGGATGGCTGGTGCATTTGCACCCCCCCATGTCGTCGGAAGAAACTCCGCCGCTCCATTTCCGGCTAAAGCCGAAAATTCCGCTCAAGCTCCGTTCCTTCCTCCTCTCCCCACCGGACCCGCTTCGCTGGGCTCCGGCGGGGGCCCCTGTTTTCGGTTGTGCCGAAAAGAGAAAGCGGGCCGTGCACGGTCCTCGTCGTCGCAAAGTCCGCTAAGCTCCGTTTCCGCCTTGCGGCGAAAACTGCGCCCGCTCCCTTGCTCCTCCTCTCCCCACCGGACCCGCTCCGCTGGGCTCCGGCGGGGGCCCCAATTAAAAGCCGCCGGGGCGGAATTTGGCCGCGGGGGTCAAATTCGCCCAAATGCGGGGGTCTTCTCAGACGGTGCCCGGAAATTTGGCAGTCTCAAGCCGGCTACGGCTGACAGCGTTCCGCCCTTTAGCGCTCTGCCGCAGTTGTGACTGCCATCGAGGTTGTTTTGCAGGTTTGACGCAAGGCCCCTAGCGCCGCTTCCCGCGCTTCGCGCATGGCTAGGCCTTTGCGGGATGGGATGCTGTTCTACCGGCAGAACTGTGGGGCCAGCAGCCCTCTGCTGGCCATCCTCTGGCAGTCCTGCAGGTTGCCGCTCAGAGCCCAAAAAGCCGGCACCTCTTCTGCAAGTGCCGGGCCTCCGGTAAATGCCTTATCGGTATACATAGTTACTATTTGAATATTTCTAAATAACAAAGGGATTTTCAATTGAACCAGAACCGTGTATTATTGAGAAGGAAAGGGGTGAAGATTATGGAAGAACTGCTGCTTGAAAAAATGGCTCGCCTTTATGAGCGTCAACTGTTGGCTGATGACAGTGAATGGGCGGAAATACAAAAAAACTGCGAAAAAGTCCGCCAGAACTTTATGGAACGGTATCAGAGTGACGAGGAAATCTGCTTACAGGCCATCGATCTGATCGACGCCAACACCCAGGTTTCAGCCTACCGGGAACATCTTCGGTTTTCAATTGGCGTCTGCCTGGGAATGGAACTCATGGCCTTGCGGGATGCTGTCTATGCCATGTAGGGGCGGACCTTCTGCCTCGCCCGCATCTCCGTTTTGTCATTTTCCACAGGAAACCGCCCCAAAATTTAAGGGGGTAAAAAACCGCTGGAATCAGCCGGTCCGCCTTGACAAGGTAATCGTTTACCGATATAATACTTTCGGAAATTTCCCCGGAACCCTCCGGCGGAAGCCGGAAAGGCCGCAAAAACATATGAAGGAAAGGATGCGCGAACATGATCTACTCTACCGAAGTGCAAAATATGTGCCCCGTCGCCAAGGGCGCGTACCACGGTCCCGCTCCCATCCCCGAGGAGGGCAAGTGGGTCCAGGCCAAGGAGATCAAGGACATCTCCGGCCTCACCCACGGCGTGGGCTGGTGCGCCCCCCAGCAGGGCGCCTGCAAGCTCACTCTCAACGTCAAGGACGGCATCATTGAGGAGGCCCTGGTGGAGACCCTGGGCTGCTCCGGCATGACCCACTCCGCCGCCATGGCCTCGGAGATCCTCATCGGCAAGACCCTGCTGGAGGCCCTGAACACCGACCTGGTGTGCGACGCCATCAACACCGCCATGCGGGAGCTGTTCCTCCAGATCGTCTACGGCCGCACCCAGACCGCCTTCTCCGAGGGGGGCCTCCCCGTGGGCGCCTCTCTGGAGGACCTGGGCAAGGGCCTCAGGTCCCAGGTGGGCACCATGTTCGGCACCAAGGCCAAGGGTCCCCGCTACCTGGAGATGGCCGAGGGCTACGTCACCCGCATCGCCCTGAACAAGGACGACGAGATCATTGGCTACGAGTTCGTGAACCTGGGCAAGATGATGGACGCCATCAAGAAGGGCACCGACGCCAATGAGGCTCTGGAAAAGGCCAAGGGCTGCTACGGCCAGTTCGACGGGGCCGCCAAATATATCGACCCCCGTCACGAGTAAGAAAAGGAGGAATTGAGAAATGGCTCTGTTTGAAAGCTACGAGAGAAGAATCGAGAAGATCAATTCCGTCCTGTCTCAGTACGGAATCAAGACCGTGGAGGAGTGCCGGGAGATCTGCCAGGCCGCCGGCTTCGACCCCTACGAGATTGTCAAGGGCATCCAGCCCATCTGCTTTGAGAACGCCTGCTGGGCCTACTGCGTAGGCGCGGCCATCGCCCTGAAGAAGAACGTGGCCACCGCCGCCGAGGCCGCCGAGGCCATCGGCGAGGGCCTCCAGGCCTTCTGCATCTCCGGCTCCGTGGCCGAGGACCGCAAGGTTGGCCTGGGCCATGGCAACCTTGGCGCCATGCTGCTGCGGGACGAGACCAAGTGCTTCGCCTTCCTGGCGGGCCACGAGTCCTTCGCCGCCGCCGAGGGCGCCATCGGCATCGTCCGCAACGCCAACAAGGCACGCAAGGAGCCCCTGCGGGTCATCCTCAACGGCCTGGGCAAGGACGCCGCCCAGATCATCAGCCGCATCAACGGCTTCACCTACGTCCAGACCCAGTTCGACTACGGCACCGGCGAGGTGAAGGTGGTCAAGGAGACCCGGTACTCCGAGGGCGAGCGGGCCAATGTCCGCTGCTACGGCGCCGACGACGTCCGGGAGGGCGTGGCCATCATGCACCTGGAGGGCGTGGACGTCTCCATCACCGGAAACTCCACCAACCCCACCCGGTTCCAGCACCCCGTGGCCGGCACCTATAAAAAAGAGTGCGTAGAACTGGGAAAGAAGTACTTCTCCGTGGCCTCCGGCGGCGGCACCGGCCGCACCCTGCACCCGGACAACATGGCCGCCGGCCCCGCTTCCTACGGCATGACCGACACCATGGGCCGGATGCACTCCGACGCCCAGTTCGCCGGGTCCAGCTCTGTCCCCGCCCACGTGGAGATGATGGGCTTTTTGGGCATGGGCAACAACCCCATGGTGGGCGCCACCGTGGCGGTGGCCGTGGCGGTAGCCGAGAGCAAAAAGTAAGAACCTGTATTCATAACCGGGGGATGCGGGATGTCCGCGGATTTTTGCTGTCAGACCAGGAGATTTTCCGCAGGCATCCTGCCGGATGGCAAGAAAAATCGACGCAGTATGACGGCAAAAAGACCGGTCAGACCGTATTCAACGGTTGTGAATACAGGTTTCTAAGATCAGCGCATAAAAACAGCAGCGCCCCGGAGAGTTCTCCGGGGCGCTTTTTCTGGCGCCGCTTTGTCAAAAGAGGTTTTTCAGTCCCCCCAGCTTACCGCCTATATCGGCGGCGGCGAGCTTGGCCTTGATGCCGGTGACCAGAGGCTGGAGCTTCTCATCGGGCAGGTCCACGCCCAGCAGCTTCTCCACCGTCTTAATGGGATCGCTCTGGAAGCTTTTCAGCAGAGCGGGGTCCTTCTGGATCTTGTCCACCAGTTCCTCAATCTTGCCCTTGACGTCAAAATTCATATCCATGGCACAGGTTCCTTTCTCTCTCGTCTTTGCCGGACCCTCAGGTCCGGCGGCTCTCCCATCATAGTGGATCTCGAAATGCTTGTCAATGCTGACGCACAGCCTTGCTTTTCCCCGCGTCCTCAGATGGGCAGGCCCGTCAGATACCGGCGAACCGCGTCAAAGGCGTGGTTCGCCGCCAGGCCCTGGATGCGGTCCCGCCTCCGCCGGCCCAGGTCCAGAGCGCGGCAGAAGGTTCCCTCCCGCGCCGCCAGGCCAATATAGACGATGCCCACCGGTACGCCCCGCTCATCCGGGTCCGGCCCCGCCGAACCGGTAACGGACACGCCAATGTCCGCCCCGGTGATCCTCCGGGCCCCTTCCGCCATGGCCCTGGCGCAGGGCTCCGACACCGGGCCGTATGTATCCAACGTCTCCCGGGGGACCTGGAGCACATCTCCCTTGACGCTGGTCCAGTAGCTCACCACGCCGCCCCGGTACACCCGGGAGGCACCGGGGATGGCGGTGATCTTCTCCGCCGCCAGGCCGCCGGTGCAGCTCTCGGCAGTGGCCAGAGTCATGCCCCGCCGGAGAAGCTGGGCGTGACATGCCTCCGCAAGGCCCGGCACATCCACGCCGTAAACGATGTCTCCCAGCGCCTCCCGGACCATCTCCTCCACAGGGGCCAGCATGGCCCGGGCCTCCTCCTCCGTGGAGGCCTTGGCGGTGGCCCGGAGACGCACCTCAAAGGGCTTGGCGTAGGTGGCCAGGGTGGGGTTGACCATGTGGGTCATCCTGTCCCGCAGCATCGCCTCCACGGAGCTCTCCCCCATGCCGAACGTCATAATGTCCCGGGAGACAATGACCTCCTGGGACAGCTTCCGCAGGTAGGGCTCCGCATGGCGGCGGAGCATGGTGGACATCTCGTGGGGCGGCCCGGGGAGCATGAGGACGTGGACGCCGCCGCACTCAAAGGCGCAGCCGGGGGCGGTGCCCACGGGGTTGTCAAAGATCACGCCGTTCTCCGGCAGCTCCGCCTGCTGGACGTTGTTCTCCGGCATGGGGACGTGGAGGGAGGTCTCGTAAAAGACCCGGATGTCCTCCAAAATCTCCGGGTGGAGCACCAGTTTTTGGCCGAAGGCCCCGCAGACGGTCTGCTTGGTGAGGTCGTCATAGGTGGGGCCCAAGCCGCCGGTGGTGATGATGACGTCCGCCCGGCGGCGGGCGATGTCCAGGGCCTCTCGCAGCCGCTCCGGGTTGTCTCCCACCACAGTGTGCCAAAAGACGTTGATTCCCAGGGCCGACAGGCTCTGGGAGATGGCCTGGGCGTTGGTATTGACAATATTGCCCAGCAGCAGCTCCGTGCCCACGGCGATGATTTCCGCTGTATGAGACATGGTAATTCCCCTCTTTCCTTTCCAAGGCAATGTCCTTCTCCGGCGGACGCGGCGCCGCCGCAGACAACCCTTTCAGGGTTTCACCCTGATCCAGCTCTCTCCCTCCAGGGCCCTGGCCACCAGCCCCTCCACATCCAGAGCGGCCTCCGCCCCGCGGACCTCCCCCAAGACGGGCCGGGTGGCCGGGTGCCGGGGCGTAAAGACGGTGCAGCAGTCCTCATAGGGCAGAATGGAGGTTTCATAGGTCCCGATCTCCCGGGCCATTCGGATGATCTCCACCTTGTCCATGCCGATGAGGGGCCGCAGCACCGGCATGGAGGCCACATCGTCTGTCGCCGCCAGGGCCATCATGGTCTGGCTGGCCACCTGGCCCAGGGACTCGCCGGTGATGAGGGCCTTGGCCCCGGCCCGCCGGGCCACGGCCTCCGCCAGACGCATCATGAAACGGCGCATAATCAGGGTGAAATACTCCTCCGGGCACTTGCGGCGAATCTCCTCCTGGATCTCCGTGAAGGGCACGATGTGCACCAGCATCCGGCCGCACCAGGCCGTCAGCTGCTGGGCCAGCTCCAGCACCTTGTCCTGGGCCTGCTGGGAGGTGTAGGGCGGGGAGACGAAATGGACCATCTCCAGCTCCACGCCCCGGCGGGCCATCATCCAGGAGGACACGGGACTGTCCAGCCCCCCGGAGAGGAGAGAGACGGCGTGTCCCCCCATGCCCACCGGCAGGCCGCCGGCCCCGGGGACGGCGGGGGCGTGGACATAGGCGTGCTTCTCCCGGATCTCCACGTAGACCGTCAGGTCCGGGTGGTGGACGTCCACCGCCACGGCGGGGAAACGCTCCGCCAAATCCCCGCCCACAGCCTGGGAGACCTGGATGGAGTTCAGGTGAAAGTTCTTGTCCGCCCGCTTGCTCTCCACCTTGAAGCTCTTCGCCTGGGCAAAGGCCTCCGCCAGGTAGCGGGAGGCGGTGTCCACAATGGCGGAGACGGTTTTCTCGCAGGGCACCGCCCGGGCCACGCTCACCACGCCGAACACCTGCCGGGCGGCCCGCCAGGCCGCCTCCATGTCGCAGCCGCCGTTCACCGGCTCGGCGTAAATGGTGCTCTGGCGGACATAGACCTGAAAGCTGCCGCACTTTTTCAGCCGCCGCCGGACGTTGGTCACCAGCCGGTCCTCAAAAGAGCGGCGGTTCTGGCCCTTCAGGACCACCTCGCCCAGCTTTAAAAGCAGCATCTCGTTGTTGTTCATAGGGAACGCCTCCATCTTCCGTACTGATTTTCCGCCTCGTATCATACCACGTTTTTCCCCGGAGAAAAAGACTTTTTTACGAAAATCCGTCCCCATAGGCAGCCGCCCTTCTTGTGAAATCCGCGGCTCTGTGGTATCGTGTTGAAAAGGCGCTTGCGCGCCGCCGGAGAGAGGAGGAGATTTTCGTTGAAAATTGGCATTCTGTGCGCCGGGGACAGCGAGGTCAGGCCGTTTCTCTCCATGCTGGAACATCCCACGGTATCGGAAAGGGCCATGCTGCGGTTTCACCACGGAACGCTGGCGGGTGTCCCGGCGGTTGTGCTCTTTTCCGGGGTGTGCAAGGTCAACGCGGCCATCGCAGCCCAGATCTTAATCGACGCCTGTCAATGCGATTCTATGATCAGCGCCGGCACCGCCGGCGGCATTGATCCGCGGCTCACGGTATTTGACACCGTGGTCTCCACGGAGACCGCATACCACGACGTGGGGCCGGACATCCTGACGGACTTTCACCCCTGGCTCCCCTCCGTCTGGTTCCCCTGCGGCCCGGGTCTTCTGGCCCTGGCCCGGCAGGCGGCGGAGCGGCTGGAGGCGGAGCGCAGGGTGTTTTTCGGCAGGATGGTCACCGGGGAGTACTTTGTGGAAGGAGAGGCGCGGGAGCGTCTGGCGGCCGCCTGGGCTCCTCTCAGCGCGGACATGGAGAGCGCCGCCGCGGCCCACGTGTGCTATGTAAACCGGACTCCATTCCTCTCCGTCAGGACCATCACGGACACCCGGGACCAGGACGGCACAGCCAGCTTTGAGGAGAACTGCGCCCGGGCGGCCCGGCTCTCGGCGGAATTCGTCCGGGAGATGCTGCGGCTGATCTGAGGGAAGCCCTTCTTGCAATCTCCGCCATTTTTCGATACAATACATGCAATTAACAATAAGGAGGCCCCTTTATGAAAATTGTCGCCATCAACGGAAGTCCCCGCAAAAACGGCAACACCGCCCAGTGCCTGGAGGCCGTGGGCCGGGAGGTGGAGGCCGCCGGCGTGGACTTCCAGGTCTTCCAGCCCGGCCCCAACGTCCGCCCCTGCATGGCCTGCTACCACTGCCTCAACACCGGAAGCCTCCGCTGCGTCCGGGATGACGACGGCGTCAACGGCATCATCGCCGCCTGCATCGAAGCCGACGGCATCCTGCTGGCCTCCCCGGTGTACCACGGCGGCGTCGCCGGAGGGATGAAGTGTGTGCTGGACCGTCTGATGCTGGCGGCGGGCTGCGGGGACAACCAGCTCCGCCACAAGGTGGGCGGCGCGCTGTGCACCCTGCGCCGCAGCGGCGGCATGGAGACCTACCAGCAGCTGCTGGGCACCATGGACGCCATGGAGATGCTCATTGTCACCTCTGACTACTGGGGCGCCGTCCACGGTGCGGACCCCGGCGAGGCCCTGAGGGATGAGGAGGGCATGGCGGTGGCCCGGAAGCTGGGACGAAACATGGCCTGGATGGTGAAGGTCCTCCATGAGACAGCGGTGCCCGCCCCGGAGGGGGGCCACCGGCCCATGATGAATTTTATCCGATGAAAGAGGAGAGGGGCGGTCTTTTGGACCGTCCCTCTCTCTATCTCAATATGTCCGTATTCCGGTACTGAACAGCCTCGGCCAGATGGGCCGCCCCGATGTCTGCCGCACCCTCCAGATCCGCGATGGTGCGGGCCACCCGCAGCACCCGGTCGTGGGACCGGGCCGTGAGGCCCATGCGGTCAAAGGCGGTCTTTAGAAGCCGCTCCCCCGCCGGGTCCAACCGGCAGAATTCTCCCACCAGGGCCGGAGGCATCTGCGCGTTGCAGGTCACGCCTGTTCCCGCGAACCGGCGGGACTGAAGGCTCCGCGCCGCCTCCGCCCGGGCCTTCACCGCCGCCGAGGGCTCCGGCGCCTCCCGGCGGCGCATGGCCTCATACTCCACCGGCGGGACGGTGACATGGAGGTCAATGCGGTCCAGCAGAGGGCCGGAGATCTTCTCCACGTATTTCGCCGTCTCCCGCTCAGAGCAGGTGCACCGCCGGTCCGGGTGCCCCCGCCAGCCGCAGCGGCAGGGATTCATTGCGCACACCAGCTGAAACCGGGCGGGAAGCCGCAGGGTGCCGCCTACCCGGGCCACGGTGACTTCCCCGTCCTCCAGGGGCTGACGCAGCGCCTCCAGCACGTCTCTGTGGAACTCCGGCAGCTCGTCTAAAAACAGCACGCCGTTGTGTGCCAGGGAGATCTCCCCGGGCCGCATGGCGGCCCCGCCCCCCGCCAGGGCGGCGGCGGAGGCGGTGTGGTGGGGTGAGCGGAAGGGCCGACGGACCAGCAGGGGCCGCCGGGGATCCGCCATGCCCGCCACAGACCAGATGCCGGAGGTCTCCAGAGCCTCCGCCCGGCTCAGGTCCGGCAGGATAGAGGGCAGCCGCTTTGCCAGCATGGACTTGCCCGCTCCGGGAGATCCGATCATCAGCAGGTTATGTCCTCCGGCGGCGGCAATCTCCAAGGCCCGCTTTACGTTCTCCTGGCCCATCACATCCCCCAGGTCCGGCAGGGCGGTCCCGTCCTCTTCCGGCTCCCACACCGGCGCGGGAGAGAGGGGCTCCTGCCCCCGCAGGTGGGCCGCCAGAGACCGGACGTCCGCCACGCCGTAAACCGTCAGCCCGCCGGCCAGGGTGGCCTCGGCGGCGTTCTCCGCCGGGACAAACAGCTGCCGGACGCCGATCTCCCGGGCCTTCATGGCCATGGGCAGCACGCCGTGGACGCCCCGCACCGCCCCGGTGAGGGACAGCTCCCCCAGAAAAGCGGCGTCCCCCGGGGGAGGCGGCAGCTCCCCGGCGGCGGCCAGCAGCCCCACGAAGATGGGCAGGTCATAGACGGTTCCCGCCTTCTTCCGCCCCGCCGGGGCCAGGTTCACCGTGATGCGGCTGACGGGGAACTTCACCCCGCAGTTCTTCACCGCCGCCCGGACCCGCTCCCGGGCCTCCCGCACGGCGGCGTCCGGCAGGCCCACCACGTCAAAGGCCGGCAGGCCGCCGGAGAGAAAGCACTCCGCGCCGACCTCATAGCCGGATATTCCGTTCAGTCCCAGGGAACGCACGCTCACCACCATGGACGAGACACCTCCTGCTCTGAATTCATAACAATTACTATATCATAAACCTGTTTCTATGGGAAACACTTTTTGGAAAAGTGCCGAAAAAAGCGGGATGGTTTTGTCCCATCCGCAGAAAAGGGAAATTCTTGTGCAAAAAATAACAAAGTGCCAGTTTACAGCCCAGACAACCTGTGATATAATGGCGGCGCATGGGGTTTTCGGGGAAACGTCCCCGGAGTCCGTGTGTTTGGCAACATGCTGCCCGCGGGGCAGCGATTTATAGGAGGTAAGTGTTTATGGCAAGAAAGTTCAAGTCCATGGACGGTAACAACGCGGCGGCGTATGTCAGCTACGCGTTTACCGAAGTGGCGGGTATCTATCCCATCACCCCGTCCTCTCCCATGGCGGACCTGGTGGACCAGTGGGCTGCCGCTGGTCAGAAGAACATCTTCGGCACCACTGTGAAGGTGTGCGAGATGCAGTCCGAGGCCGGCGCTTCCGGCACGGTCCACGGCTCTCTGGCCGCCGGCGCGATGACCACCACCTACACCGCGTCCCAGGGCCTGCTGCTGATGATTCCCAATATGTACAAGATCGCCGGCGAATTGCTGCCCTGCGTATTCCACGTGTCCGCCCGCACCGTGTCCAGCCACGCGCTGAACATCTTCGGCGACC
>CAJUDV010000018.1 GCA_910585385.1 uncultured Oscillibacter sp.
GGTCGTACTCGATATTCTCCTTGATGATGTCCCGATAAATCTCAACGGCGCTCTGTGTGGCCGCTTCCGTTCCGTTCCTTTCCGGCGGCGAAGCCGCAACAGCCCCAGCGGGAGGGGGCGAAAGGGAGGGAAGGGAATGGGTAATTGATGGGTCAGTAATAGCTTGGTCTTTAGTTACTCTATCTTTATTTAATTGCGTTGGATTTTCCGACGGCGGTTTTCCCGTTGTCGGGTTTTCCGACGACGGTTTATCCAACGACGGCGGCAAAGAAACAGGCTGTTCGTGGATGATGTACTCGTTGCTGCTGAACTTGCCGCCCTCGTCCGTGGTCTGGTGGCGCTCGATGTACCCGGCCCGCTCCAATTCGTTGACGGCGGAACGAATAGCGTCCTTGCTTTCCCGGTTGATATAGCACAGGCCGGACAAGGTATAATCCCAATCTTCCGGGAGTGACAAAATCTGCGACAGCAGGCCCTTGGCTTTCAGGGACAGGGACTTGTCCCGCAGGTGGTGGTTCGACATCACCGTGTACCCCTTGTTCCTCTCCACGCGGAATACTGGCATGGTTCTCTGCTCCTTTCGGTGTCTGGACATGAAAAAACGCCGCAGATTTTGGAAACCTACGGCGCAGAAAATCCCCCACTTAAAAACGCCATATCAAGGCTTGTCCAACCTTGCTACGGCGTTTTTGGTGTAATTATAGGGGCTGTTTAATTGTCTTTAAGATGTGTGAAATTCGCATGATTTCAGGGATTACCCTTGTTGTGCATATATTGACGGCTCTACCGGCCCCACCGGGCCCACCGGCGCGGCAGGCGCCACCGGCCCTGCCGGAGCGGCGGGTGCCACCGGCCCTGCCGGAGCCACTGGAGCCACCGGGGCAACCGGGCCCACCGGGCCCACCGGCCCCAGCGTCACCGCCACCTCTGCCTTTGCCGCCAATACCAGCGGCTCCCTTCTGCCTGTCGTCGTATTGGGTGTCCCGGTCCCCCTGCCGAACAGCCAGGTGCTGCCTCCGGACATTACGGTAAACGGGACGAATACAGTGTTTACCGTGAACACCCCCGGCCGCTACCGGCTGGCCTATAATCTCAACACCTCCACGGCCCTGGCCAGCGGCACCCGGCTGCTGATCAACGGTACGCCGAATCTGGCCTCCACCGTGGCGCCTTCGCTGTCCCTGAGCCATTTCGCCAACGAGATTATCGTGGACCTGAGCGCGGGGGATACCATTACCCTGCAAATGTACGGCCTCCTGGGTTCGGCCACGCTACTGCCGGGCTCCGCCGGAGCGTCCCTGTCCATCACCCGCCTGAGCTGAGGAGGGATGTCTCATGTCAATGCCTACGTTTCCCCAGATAGATCCCCCGCTGACCCGGGAGGGAAGCCTCAATGAAATCATCTCCTCCATTGCAGCGGAGGAGCTCAGCCTGAGCCATATCCTCAACGCCGAGGGCGAAAAGCTTCAATATGTCCTGGGCACCCTGCCGGGCCTGGAGGAGGCCGCCAGTTTTGAGGCGGTCATGAACGTCAATCGGAGCGTACACGATACCCTCTCCGATGTGATGGAACAGCAGGCCCTGTTGGCCTCCAAGCTGAGCGCGGCCATGAAGGCCCCCGTTCTTCCCGGCCCCGCCGGCCCTGAAGGTCCCGCTGGTCCTGAGGGACCTGCCGAAGGCCCCACCGGGCCCACCGGACCCACCGGACCCACTGGGCCGGACGGTTCCGCCGGCGCGGCTGGCCCCACGGGCCCCACGGGGCCGGACGGCCCCCAAGGTGCGACAGGCGCCACGGGTGATTCCGGCGCGCCGGGTGAAATGGGCCCCACCGGGCCTGCGGGTCCCACCGGGCCGGACGGCGCTACTGGTCCTGCCGGGGCAGCCGGAATGGCAGGGCCTATGGGCGCCACAGGCGCCGCCGGGCCCTCCGGCCCCACCGGCGCCACCAGTCCCGGCCTTACCGCCGCCTTTGCTGTCAACACCCAGGGCAGTCCCATCACAGTGGCATCGGGCGGCACACCCATCCCGCTGCCCAACGAGCAGGTTCTGCCTTCCGGTGTCACGGCCAATTCCGGGAACACCGTGTTCACCGTAGCGGAAGCGGGCACCTATCGGATTTCTTACCATGTGAATACAACTCTGGCTCTGCCGATGGGAACCCGGCTGATGATCAACGGCGTCGACAATATCGCGTCCACCATCGCCCCGAAAATCGCCACCTCCAGATTTGAGAATCAGATCACGGTTTACCTGCCCGCGAACTCCACCATCTCACTTCAGATGTATCCCATGACTCTTGCCGGAGGCGCCGTCCTGGTCGGCGGCGGGGCAGGCGCCTCTCTGACCATCATCCGGTTGAACGGGACGAAACCGGAAAACTACCCGGAGCACGATGTGGAAGGCGGATGGGATTTCGAAGAATAGACACAAGCCTGCAAAGTCAAAACCATGTGCACACGCCGGCAGAAGTCGACGGGAGTACTCTCATGACGAATCCAAAGGAGGCTCCGCTATGGTGAGCGTCAGTCTGTGCATGATTGTAAAAAACGAGGAGGATGTGCTGGGGCGGTGCCTGGAAAGCGTATCCCATCTGGTGGACGAGATCGTCATCGTGGACACCGGCTCCACCGACCGCACAAAGGAGATCGCCGCCCGCTTTACGGACAAAATCTTTGACTTCCCCTGGCGAGACGATTTCGCCGCCGCGCGGAACGAGTCCTTCTCTCACGCGTCCATGGACTACTGTATGTGGCTGGACGCCGACGACGTGCTCCTGGAGGAGGATCAAAAGGCGTTCCTGGCCTTGAAGGAGACCCTGGACCCCGCCGTTTCGGTAGTCATGGCGCCTTATCACACTGGCTTTGACCAGGGCGGCCATGTAACCTTCTCCTACTACCGGGAGCGTCTTATCAAAAACCGGGCCGGCATGGCCTGGGCAGGAGCCGTCCACGAGGCGGTCACGCCCACGGGGAAGGTCCTTTATGCGGATTTTGCCGTCACGCACCGCAAGACCCGCCCCTCCGACCCGGACCGGAACCTGCGGATCTATCAGGCCCAGCTGGACGCCGGAAAGGAGCTGGAGCCCCGGCAGCAGTTCTACTATGGCCGGGAGCTCTATTACCACCACCGCTGGGAGGATGCCCTGGAGACCTTTGAGCGGTTTTTGGAGGACGGCCGGGGGTGGGTGGAAAACAGCATCGACGCCTGCTGCCACTGCGCCTACTGCCACAAGGAGCTGGGCCATGACCAGGCGGCCCTGACGGCGCTGTTCCGCACCTTCGTCTATGACCGGCCCCGGGCGGAGACCTGCTGCGATATTGGCCTCTGGTTTTTCCAAAAAGAGGAATACCGACAGGCCACCTACTGGTACGCCCTGGCCCTGACCTGTGCCCGGGACGACCGCCGGGGCGGCTTTGTCTCACCGGACTGCTACGGATACCTCCCCTGCCTCCAGCTGTGTGTCTGTTACAGCCGCCTGGGAGAACAGACACGGGCGGCGGCCTTCAATGAACTGGCGGCGGCTTACAAGCCGGATTCCCCGGCGGTGCTCCGCAACCGGGAATGGTTTCGCTCCCTGGCCTCCGCCTGAGGCAAAAAAGAACCCCCATCTTCGGAAACACGCCGAAGATGGGGGTTCTTTTCCTATTTCTCTGTCCGCAAAGCCGCCTGAATCACCCAGCGGGTGGCATACCCCACGCCGGTGCAGGTGGAGAGCGTCAGTATCTCGCTGTCCACTGTGGGCACCACTCCGGTGCGGATGACGGAGCGCTCCAGGGCGGTGTCGATGAAGGCGCGGCGGCCTTTTTCCGTAGTGATCTCCGGCGCAAAAGGCGGGTCCGTGACCCGGGGCTCCCAGGCGGCGAAGATGTCATAATAGTGGACGCCCCCGCCGTCGATGAGGCAGATCTCCGGGTGCTCCTGCCAGTAGCTGTCCCCGCGGTAGTCCCGCAGGGAGCCGAACATGGTGCGGTTGCGCATATTGTGGCCGTAGATGATGGTATTGAAGCCCCGGGGCTCCCAGGCCACCCGGCAGTCCAGAAAAATGGACCCGGCGGAGGTGGGAGTCCCGTCCCAGCTGCGGCTCAGGTAGGTCTCATTGTCCCGGGGGCGGATGAGGGGATAGGAGACCTCCGTGCCGGGGATGGCCAGCCAGCCCACCACGTCCTCGTTGACCTCCCGCAGGGCATCCAGGTCGATGTCCGCCCAGGGGTCCGGCACCTCCTCCGGGGGCTCCTCCTCCGCCGGGGCGGACCGGGGCCGCTGAGGAGCCATCTTACCCTCAGCCGGCACGCCGGCCAGCCGACGGGCGTCGTCAATGGCCCGGTCGTTCTTTCCATACCGCATCCGCTGGCAGGCCAGCGCCCCCAGGCTGACGGCAAATACCGCCGCCAAGGTCAGGATCAGAATCCGGCGCGTTCGTTTTTTCATGAGGTCCTCCTCACTCAACCGGGTCCGGGCAAAGCGTCCGGGCCTGTGATGGTTTTTTCAGGCCTTCTGAGCCTCTCTCCTTTTTCAGCGAAGCGCTGTCCATCCAACGCATCCGCTCTAAAACGCTGCGGAAACGCCCCTCCAGCTTCCCCTCCCGCCAGAACAGGGAGCCCTGCCAGCCGGCGTTCTGCCGGGACTGGAGCGTCAGTCTCCCCCACGGCACGGTTCGGCTCCGGACTCCTGGGAGACACCTCGTTGTCCCTCCTCCTCAAAATATACAGAATATACATTATGTAACTTTTCACCATGCGAAAAATACACTGTTTTCGCACAGTCTTATTGCGGGATTATAGCACAATCCATTTCAAAAATTCAATATATTTTCTGGAGGTTTGCTCCGGCGGCATTTTGACGCAATCTTCACCGCTCTTCTATCATATTTTAGAACGCAAATTCCGAACCGTCCAATACATGCCGGAAGAGAGGCCGGAACGACCGGCCCCTCATTCAATTGGCGCCGCGGCCTCCTCCGCCAGAGGATTCCACTTCCCCCGGGCAAAGGTGAGCAAATAGAGCGCAAAGAGCAGCACATTGTGGGCGATCATACAGCCCCAGGCGGCCGCCAATCCCAATCCCATCACCCGGACGCAGAAAAATGTCCCCACGATGCGGACGCACCACATTCCGACAACGTTGTACACAAAGGGTGTTTTGGTTCTGCCCACGCCCATCATAATTCCCTCCACAATGATGGACACGCCATACAGCGGCTCCGAGACCGCCACCATCCGCAGAACCTTCGCCCCCAGCGTTATGACCGCCTGGCTGTCGGAGAAAATTCCCATCAGCAGCGGCGCGGAGATCAGCAGCGCCCCGCCAGTGACGCACATCAGGCAGATCTCCACCGGTATAAACATCTTGGCCAGGGTCTTCATACGCCTTTGGTCACCGGCGCCGTAGGCGTTGCCCGTCAAGGTGGCGGCGGCGGTCTGCATCCCATAGCCGGGGATATAGAAGGCGGATTCCACGGTGTTGGCAATGGTGTGAGCGGCGGTGGCCACCTCCCCCAGGGAGTTGATCATGGCGGCAAAGACCACATAGCCCAGAGAGGTTCCAAAACGCTGAAACATATTGGGCAGGGCGATGCGGAGGCAGGGCCGGAGAATGGCCGGGTCCGGCCGCAGGCGCTCCCCCTTTGGGGAGATCACGGGATGACGCCACAGCGCCTGAGTAATGCGGATTCCGCCCCAGGTAAAGGAGATGGCGCTGGCGGCCGCGGCCCCCACCACGCCCATCCCCGCCCCGGGCACGGTAAAGGCGCGGCCCAGCAGGGTCGCCGTGCGGGTGGGATAGATCAGCAAAAAGTTCAAAACCACATTGACGCAGTTCACCCAGAGGCCCACCTTCATAGGCGTTCTGGTGTCCCCCGCGGCCCGGAGGGCGATGCCGAAGATCATGCTGGCCGTTCTTGGCAGCATGGGCAGATACAAAACCAGAAAATACCGGGAGGCCGTGGGCAGGATGTGCGGCTCCACCCGCATCCAGACGGGGATCACCCCGCTGAGGGCCGTGGGGAGAACCGTAAAAAACGTCCCGATCGCCAGCACGGCAAGGACCGCCTGAGCGGCGGCCCTTTGGGCCATCCGGGTGTCCTGGGCCCCGCAGGCCCTGGAGATGATGGCCAGAAATCCCACGCCGAAAGCGGTGATGGAGGAGTTGACCAGCCATCCCACCGTACTGGTGGCTCCCACCGCCGCCGTGGCCTGCGTGCCAAGGGCTCCCACCATGGCCGTGTCGATGTACTGCACCGCGGACTGGCTCATCTGCTCCAGCATCGTGGGCCAGGCCAGGTTCAAAATCACCCGGACCATGGCCCGGGACTCGCTTTTCTGTTGAATCATATCCACTTTTCTCCTCCAAACGCCGGATTTCCGTATCAGCTCTATCATAGCGCGGTCCTTCGGGATTTGCAAACCTCTTTTTTCCATTTCAATCACACTTCAAATCGTGTAGTATAAAAAGTGACTTTTTGCCCGCCCAGACCGTTGTACAGTCAGGAGACCAAACGAGAGGGGGAGACGGCGTTGACGGCGGAGGAGATCTTTGAAAAGACCTATGCGGCCTACGGGCCGGCCCTGTACCGCTTCTGCCTGGTACAGCTGGGCAGCTCCGCCGACGCGGAGGACGCCCTCCAGGAGGTGTTCTGCAAGCGGCTGTACCGGGCCCCGGATTTTGCCTCGCCGGAGCAGGAGCGGCGGTGGCTGTTCCAGGTGGCGGCCAACCAGTGCCGGGACGAGCACCGGCGCCGCGGCAGGCGGGACCTGCCCCTGGACGAGTCCCTCCCCGCCCCGGCGAAAGAGTACCTGGGTCTGTGGGAGCAGGTGGCGGCCCTGCCGGAAAAGCACCGGGCGGCCATCCACCTCCACTACGGCGAGGGGTACAGCGTGGAGGAGACGGCGAGGATTTTAGGCGTCACCGTCTCCGCGGTGAAAATGCGGCTGAAACGGGGCCGGGAGGCCCTGCGGCGGGAATGGGAGGATATGTGATGAACCGGTATCAGGCGATGGTGGAAACGCTGCCCGTTCCGGCGGGACAGGCGGAGCGGCTGAAAGCGGCGGCCCTGACGGCGGATCCGAAGCGGCGGCGGACCTTCCGCCCCTGGAGCGTTGGAAAAAAAGTCCTGCTGGCGGCAGTGCTGGCGGTGGGAATGCTGGTCACGGCGGGAACCGCCCTGGAGGTCATGGCGTGGGACCCGGCCTTTCTGGAGCGGTTCGGGACATCGTCCCAGGAGGTCCCCGGGGCGGAGGGTGTGTTCCGGGACGTGAACGCCGCCGCCGTCTGCGGCGATGTGACGCTGACGGTGCGGCAGGCCATCGGGGACAAAAAGAACCTGTACGCCCTGCTGGACTACCAGCTGCCGGAGGACACGGACCTGGAGGCCGTGGTGGCGGCGGAGCACCTGCCGCCCCTGCTCATAGGCACCCTCCGGGGCAGGACCATCTCCTGGGAGGACATCCGGGACATGGGTCTGGAGGAACAACGGAAGACCTATTCCGGTCGCAGTTCTACCTCCGGCCAGTCCACCCACACCCTGGGCTTTGACCCGGAGAGCCGCACCCTGACCTGTATGCTCAGCGCCAATTTTCAGGAGGGCTGGGGCCTGACGGCGCCGCTGAATCCCTCCATCACGCTTCTGGTGTGGCCGCCGGAACTGGAGGTGGACGGCGAGGACGTCCCCCTGGCGGACCACGCCGCCGTGGTGACCTTCCGCCCCTCCTTCAACGTGGAGACCGTCACCGGAAAGGCGGCGGAGGACGGCATCACCTACACGGCGGAGATGTCCCCCCTGTCCTTCCAGGTGCGCATGAAGGGCGAAGACCTGCCGGACATGAGCGATCAGGCCGTCTGCCGGGAGGTGGAGTCCTCCCTGTCCCTGCGCCTCCGGGACGGCGCCGTGATCTCCGCGGAGGACCTCCAGCTCTCCGGCGGCAGCTCCTCCGCCAGCTCCAGCTTCACCCATCACGACGGCGGACGGCTCAGCGGCAGGATCATGCTGAACGTTGTCTTTTCGGAACTGATGGACCCGGCGGAGACGGAGGCCGTGCTGGTGGGGGATGTGGAGATTCCCCTCTCATGACCGCGAAAAAAACGGGGCCCCGGTTTTCCGGGGCCCCGTTTTTCACTTCTCTAGTCCGATGGAATCCGCCAGCCAGCGGCCCTCAACATAGTTCAGCAGCATGGACACATAGGTCATGGAGTCCTCGGTGCTGATCCGGTGCCGGACGGACACCACCGCGGAGGAAGGGGCCTGGTCGTCGTCGGGGGTGATGTCCACCCCGGCGATGCTGACATCGCCGGACACATCCTCCCCGTAGAGATCCACCGAGGCGTCCTCCGCCAGCAGCGCCTGCGCCTCCGGCGTCCAGTTGTCGGAGAACACCGCCGGCAGCAGGGCGTCCACCGTCTCCCGCAAGGACGTCATCCATGTCGGGACGGCCACGTCCGCTGGAACGGGCTGGAAGGAAGCGGCCATGTCGGAAAAGTTCACCCCGTGGCCCTCGGCGGCCTCGGTGAAGTACCTGGCGGTGAGAACGAAGACTCCGCCCCGGCGGTCGTCCACCAGCGTGACGGCGGCGTTGGCCGCGTCCCACTCCGCGCCGGACGCATCCCCCACCCAGGCGTTTAAGACCGCCCGTCCCTCCAAAGACGGCTGGTCCTCCACCATGCTGAATTCCGCCTCCAGAGCTCCGCGGCTCTCCTCCAGCGCCGCCTCCAGGGAGACGCCCGGACGGTGAGAGACGGTGAGGGAGCACTCCGGCAGCCCCTCCGGAGAGGGGACGCGGGGCCGGACGGCGTAGCCGCTCTCCTCCCAGACGCCGCAGTAGATTTCCTCATTGATATAGAGGATGAAGTCATCCGCGGCCTCGTCCCGGCCGGGACCGTAGTCAATCGCCACCAGATGCAGCTCTCCAATCTCCCCGCCGGTGAGGGCCAGAACCTCCGGGGCCGGCTGAACCGCGTCCGGCGGAGGCGTGGTATCCGGCGTCACCGGCGGAGCGGTCCGCCGGACCGTATAGACCGCCAGCGTACACAGCACCGCAAGGCACGCCGCCGCGGCCAGACCGCCCCATCGGACCACAGGAGCCTTCCGCCTTCTCTCGCTGCGCTCCAGCAGCGCCGGGTCCGTGGCGCCGATGGCCAAAAACAGCCGTTCCTCTTTTCTCATAGGGCATATCCCTCCTGTTCCAAGTGACGCCGCAGCTTCTCCCGGGTGCGGTAGAGGCTGGTCTTCACAGTGTTCAGCTTCAGGCCATAGCGCCCGGCGATCTCCGCCAGGGACTCGCCGTACCAGTACCGCCGGAGAAACACGTCGCAGTCCCGGGGCGGCAGAGCGTAGAGAAAGCGGTTGATCTCCGCCTCCAGCTCCCCGTCCTCCACCGCCTGGGCGGCGCTGGGGACGACTGGGACGCATCCTCCCAATTCCTCCAGCACCAGGGGCAGCTCTCCCCCGCCCCGCTTCTCCGCCCGGTCCGCCCGAAAGCGGTTGAAGGCCAGCCTCCGGGCGATCTTCCCAAGGAAGGGCGCCAGATATTGGGGGCGGTTGTCCGGTATGGCGTTCCACGCCCCCAGCCAGGTGTCGTTGACGCACTCCTCCGCGTCCCGGACGCTGGACAGCAAGTTGTAGGCGATGGCGTAACAGTATCCGCCGTATTTCCGGCTGGTCTCCGCGATGGCGTCGCCGCTGCGCCGCCAGTACAGCTCCACAATGCGGCTGTCGTCCATCCCGATCATCTCCTCTCAAAACAGTATTAAAGGCCTTTCACCCATCAAGTCAAAAACGGCGGGAAAAGGTTCTCCTGAATCTAAAATTTTATCACGCCCCAGAGGACTCCCAGCAAAATGCGCAATAGGACGCTCCCGGACAGCCTTCCCCACTTTACACCGCTCCACCGGTTGTGCTACAATAGGCTTTATTTCAATGATTGGCGGAAGGAGACCAAATATGTTGGATTTTGAGAAGATCGTGAAGTACCGCAACCAGCGCAACCGCTTTGCACGCAAGCTGGGCATCGTGGTGGAGTCCATCTCCCCCGGCGCCGCCCGGGTGACAAAAACCATTGAGGAGGACGACCTGAATCCCCTGGGCCGGGCCCACGGCGGGGTCTACTTCACCCTGGCGGACTCCGCCGCCGGCTCCGCCATGGTATCCAGAGGCTACACGGCGGTAACCATGAGCGCCAGCTACAATTTCTTCCGCAGCGCGGAGGCGGGAGACGTGGTCACTGCCGAGGCGTCGGAGGTGAAGGCCGGAAAGACCATCTGCGTCTATGACGTGCGTGTCACAGACCAGAACGGCAATCTGCTGGGCACGGGGACGTTTACCTTTTACCAGCTGGGGGAGAAGATCGAGATCTGAGAGGGCGGCGGCAGGCCGCCCCTTTTCTTTGCGGCTCCAGGCTCTCCGGCAGCCGGCGCGCAGGTTCCCATCCCGTTCCACAGGCCCCCCGGCGCACGATCCGTTGGCTCCGGTTCAGGCCGGTCTCCTGGAGGCAGTGGACGCTATTCAGAACCTACCGCCAGAGGACCTCTCCGTTTACACGGTATTTTTACATTTTCATTGGAATTTTTCAACAGAACTTTCATATTTCGCCCAAATATTTTCTCTGTTAAATTTTTGTCTGTGATGTGATAAAATACCTTTTGAAATCAAAAGACCATCAAAAAATAGTTATCCATGGTTGAACGTTGTCTCAAAGGTCTGGGCAAACTATAAACGCCCGGAGCGCAGTGCGCTCCGGGCGTTGCTCTTATTTTTTAAAGCTGTCTTTCAAGCTCACGCTGCGGTTGAACACCAGACGTCCCGGCTCTGAGTCCTTGTTGTCCAGACAGAAGTACCCCAGCCGCATAAACTGAAACCCGGCTGGGACCGCTGCCTCCGCAAGGCCGGCCTCCACCTTGCAGCCGGTGAGGATCTCCAGGGAGTTGGGGTTCAGGCACTCCAGAAAATCCCTGTCCGCCGCATCGGGGGCCTCGTCGGCAAACAGGTTGTCGTAGAGCCGGACCTCGGCATCCACGGCAGTCTCCGCGTCCACCCAGTGGATGGTGGCGCCCTTCACCTTCCGGCCATCGGCAGGGTCGCCGCCCCGGCTGTCCGGGTCATACTCGCACAAAACCTCCATCACGTTTCCGGCCTCGTCCTTGACACAGCCGGTGCAGGTGATGAGATACGCGCCCTTCAAGCGGCACTCCGGGCCGCCTGGGTAGAGACGCTTGTACTTGGGAACCGGGGTCTCCATGAAGTCGTCCTCCTCAATCCAGAGCGTTCTGGAGAAGGCCACCTCACGGGTGCCGGCGGCGGGGTCCACGGGGTTATTCTCCACCGTCACCGTCTCCGCCTTTCCCTCCGGGTAGTTGGTGATGGTCAGCTTGACGGGCCGGAGGACGGCCATGACCCGCTCCGCCGTCTCGTTCAGGTCCTCCCGGAGACAGTGCTCCAGGAAACCGTACTCCACAATATTGGCGGACTTGGCCACGCCGATGCGCTCACAGAAATTCCGAATGGACCGAGGAGTGTAGCCCCGGCGGCGCAGGCCGCAGAGAGTAGGCATCCGGGGGTCGTCCCAGCCGGAGACACGCCCCTCCTCCACAAGACGCCGGAGCTTGCGCTTACTCATCACCGTGTGGTCGATGCCAAGGCGTGCAAACTCAATCTGCCGGGGCTTGGCGGGCAGGTCACAGTTGTCCACCACCCAGTTGTACAGGGGCCGGTGGTTCTCAAACTCCAAAGAGCACAGGCTGTGGGTGATGCCCTCCAGGGCGTCCTGAATGGGGTGGGCGAAGTCATACATGGGATAGATGCACCACTTGTCCCCGTAGCGGTGGTGAGGCAGGTGGTTGATACGGTAGATCACCGGGTCCCGCATGTTGAAATTGCC
The DNA here is from genome assembly GCA_910585385.1 of uncultured Oscillibacter sp. Taxonomy (GTDB): domain Bacteria; phylum Bacillota; class Clostridia; order Oscillospirales; family Oscillospiraceae; genus Oscillibacter. Next base: position 11,865 of record CAJUDV010000018.1, read on the forward strand.
GCTGGCCAGGTCGATCTTGGCCCGCAGGGTCATGGCCCCATCGGGAAACTCACCGCTTCTCATCCGCTGAAAGAGGTCCAGACTCTCCTCCACAGGCCGGTCCCGGTAGGGACTGCGGGCGGGCACGCCCACGCTGCCCCGGTACTCCCTGAACTCCTCCGGGCTCAGCTGGCACACGTAGGCCAGGCCCTTTTTGATGAGGCCCACCGCCTGGCGGTAGTCCTCCTCAAAGTAGTCGGAGCCGTAGAAAAACCGGTCCCCCCAGTCGAAGCCCAGCCAGTGGATGTCCTCCTTGATGGCCTCCACAAACTCCTCGTCCTCCTTGGTGGGGTTGGTGTCATCCATCCGAAGGTTGCAAAGGCCGCCGTATTTCTCTGCGGTGCCGAAGTCAATGGTCAGGGCCTTGCAGTGGCCAATGTGCAGGTAGCCGTTGGGCTCCGGCGGAAACCGGGTGTGGACGGTCATCCCCTCGTACTGCCCGCCGGGGGCGATGTCCTCCTCAATAAAAGCGTGGATGAAGTTGCGGCCCTCCGCCGCCTCCTCCCGCATGGTTTTGATGTCCTCTACCATGTAGCGTTCCTCCCTTGCGTACAACAGGATCTTTGCATAGGGCTATATTATACAAGCTCCCGGCAAAAATTGCAAGGGGATTCAGCTCATGCGCAGGATCTCCTTTTTCAGCCGGGAGATGATGCGCTTCTCCAGCCGGGAGATATAGCTCTGGGAGATGCCCAGTTGGTCTGCCACCTCCTTTTGTGTCTGCTCCCGCCCGCCGCCCAGGCCAAAGCGCAGAGTGATAATCTGCTTTTCCCGGGGAGAGAGGGCGTTGATAGCCGCCGCCAGCAGGCTCCGCTCCACGTCCTCCTCAATAGGGCGCATCACCGTATCCTCCTCCGTACCCAGCACATCGGAGAGCAGCAGCTCGTTGCCGTCCCAGTCCGTGTTCAACGGCTCGTCAAAGGAGACCTCCCCCTTGCGGTTGGCGTTCTTCCGCAGGTACATCAGAATCTCGTTCTCAATGCACCGGGAGGCATAGGTGGCCAGCTTGATATTTTTGTCCGCCCGGTAGGTCCCCACCGCCTTGATGAGGCCGATGGTACCGATGGAGATCAGATCCTCGATGTTGATGCCCGTATTCTCAAACCGGCGGGCGATATACACTACCAGCCGCAGGTTGTGCTCGATGAGCTTCTTCCGGGCCTCTTCGTCCTCCAGACGCCCCACCAGCTCCGCCTCCCGCTCCCGGCTCAGGGGCGGCGGCAGAGTATCGCTGCCGCCGATATAGTGGATCTCCGCCTCCGGCAGCACTCCCCACCGCCGCAGCAGCCCCAGCAGTCCTGAAAGACTTCTTCGCAACGCTTCCATGGTCTCCTCCTTTTTTGACTTCGCCGCCCCACAGGGCCGTGTATCCGTCTCCCAGAGTCGTGGGCGACAGCGCCGCCGTCAGTCCGGAATACCGCTTTCCGCCAATCTCCACCCAATCCAGCCGCACCGCCAGCAGCAGTCCCCCCGCCCCCACCGCGTGATAGGGCAGCAGATGGGGCCGCAGCTCCGGCGATGCTTGCCGCAAAGGCTCCAGTACGTCCGCCGGGGACCTCAGACGCTCCGGCAACAGCAGCCGCCGGGCCTCCGGGGACAGAAGGCTCTCCAGGGCGCCGGGGGCCGCCACCAGCACCGCCTCTCCGCTCCCCGGCTCCCGAAGGCCATTGCCAGTGTCCCACAGGGCCATCAGCGTGACGGCCCGGCCATTCAGACCGGCCCGGACCGGCAGAAGCCGGCCCGCCATCCCATGCCTGGCGGAGGCCCGGAACGCCACCGCCAGCACCAGATAGGCTGCCGCCGCGGCAGCCAGCAGCACCTTGGCGTCCACATCCGTGTAAAAAACGCCGTTCACCACCGGCACCCGGCTCCCCGCCAGCAGTCCCATCGCCAGCACGCACCCGGCCATGGCGCTGGAGACCACAAACAGCAGCAGCGCCAGCCGGAAAAACCGCTCCTCTCCGCCAAAGGCCGCCACAGCCAGCAGCACACCCGCCGCCATCTTCACCGGCGGGGAGGCCAGGAATCCACATCCCGGCAAAAACACCGCTGCGGCATAGGCCCCTCCGGCCAGGGCCGCCAACAGATACCGCCTCCGCCGAAGGGGGATTCCCGCCAGCCTGCCCGTTACCAGCAAAAGCAGATAATCCATCACCGCGTTTAAAACAAACACGCTGTCTATGTACACCACCGTCACGGCCCCGCCTCCTCTTTGTCCGATGGGGTTATTATAGGGCAGGCCCTGGAAAAAAGCGGTCGCAAAATGGGGGCGGCGGGGTCAATGTCATGAAGTTGAGGATTTTGCGCGCCATACTGCTTTCTGAACCTTCCAAACGAGGGTTTTTCACTTGTATTGAAATCATATATCGTTTCAAAATGAAAACTTGTGATACATCGGATTTCCAATAGCCCGCGGCAGAGTTTCCGCAAACTTTTAGAACTTTTCCTGTTCTCTGGCACCGCCGCATCAAAGCGTTCCTCCACCCAATTGGATCGCGTCAGTCTCCACTTATAGTGGTCACTCTCATCCAGGAAAAGCTCCACTGATGATCTCTCCCTCTCTAAAATCGCTAAAACAGGGTTTCAAAGGCAGTCACGCCTTTGAAACCCTTTTCTCATTGTGGTCCGCTATTACCAGAGGTTTCCTGCGGCATCAAACGGCCACTCCTCCGGCTCACTAACCACCTGTATGTCACTGCGTCCCGCGAGTTCAGGCAGCATGGATTCACTGACCATAATATCAATCACGTGGAGCGTATCCGGTATACGAATAATCCGCAGGTTGTTCAGATCAATCCCGGTGCTGATTTTGACCGCACACTGAATGGCCGCTTTGTCGTTTTTCATATGCATTGGCATATGCTGATTCCCGCAGGAGGTCAGGGAGTTTGGGTAGGTCTCATCGGTATCGGCTTTATCCAATACCCGCTGCGTGGTGACGTCTGCCGCTTCAATGCCAATGAAGTTGCCGTGTGTGGCATCAGTCAGATCCAGAACAACCACACGCTTTGCAGTAAAGTTGGGTTTTCCGGTGTAATACTGACAGAAACGCCCTGTAATATTGGGGTCCATTCCATCCCCACTGATGTCTTTTCCCATCCGATCTACAACCAGCACATCAGCGCTGCCGGGCAACAAACGGGGCATCTTGGCCTTGGCATCCAAAAGGAGCCCGGGCTCCTCCTTGCGGATGCCATCCGGGGTCAGGGCCACAATACGATTCGTCTGATCATAGGCATTTTCTATGATAGCCAGGCCAAAGAGAATATTCGCATGATCCAAAATCGCATTTCCAAACAGCGGTATCAGCCGATGAAACTGGTCAAATCCCATCTGGTGTACATATTCCGCCTGCTTCTGCTTGCCCAAGCCGATGGTCATCATCTTCATCAGGCCGCTTTCATAAGGAGCTACAAATACAGGATGGGGTTTTATGCGGTTTACCACAATAATCCCGTCGGCCTGCGCCGCATTTTTTTCGATTTGAACCGGATAGCCCTCCGGCGTCTGAGCAATCACTTGGGTCTCCATAGAGCTGTAGATGGGGCAACCACAGGTCTCCTCCGTCACGCCGAGAGCAGTCAGTACGGCGCGCTGTCCCTCGGCCGTCGCCCCGCCATGACTTCCCATGGCCGGTATCAAAAACGGCTCGGCCCCCTGTTCTTTGCAAAAGTCCACGATTGCCCGCATGATCACTGGCAGATTGGCAATTCCACGGCTACCGCACGTAATGGCGATCCGCATGCCCTTATGGATACCATGGGGGAATCCGTTGCCCAACTGCCCCCGAATTTCCCCCGGGACATCCTGGACAACCGTATTGTCAAACGTCTGCCGTATCCGCACCATCCGGGGCAGGTAAATGCTTTTCAAAATATCGCTTACTGCGCTCATATGATTTCTCCCGCCTCTCAGTTGGTCTTCTGCACATGCTTGCTCAGCCGCTTTTCCAGCTTGCCCTGCAGCAGCGTGAGCACGGAATTCATCAGCAGATAAATAAAGGCAACTTCCAGATAGAGGGCCAGGGGTTCATAGACCACTGCCGTAATCTGCTGCCCCGTCTGCAGAAGCTCCGGGATCGTAAGCATTCCAGCCAGAGAGGTATCCTTCGTCAGTCCAATAAACTGGTTGCCAAGAGATGGGACTGCCGTTCGTGCCGCTTGAGGGATGACAATGCGTAAATAGGTCTGCGCTTTGTTCATTCCCAATGCCTTGGCTGCCTCCCATTGCCCGCCGGGCACCGCTAGAATGGCTGCACGCACAATCTCCGAGTTATACGCCCCCTGACAGAGAGACAGCCCCAATACGCCGGAGACAAAGGGACTCAGCACAATCCCCAGACTAGGCAGGCCGTAGAAGATTACAAACAACTGTACCAGCAGAGGGGTGCCGCGAATAATCCAGATATAGAATTTTGCAATTGCCTCCAGCACACGAATTCCGGATAGTCGGAAGATTGCCGTAATAAAGGCGAGCACCGTACCGCATGCAAAGGAAACAATAGTCAATGGGATCGTATACATCAGTGCCGCTCTGCACAACGGCCAGAAAGAATCTATTAGAATCCCTACGATTCTCACCATATTTTCGCTCATGAGCAGTCTCGCTTTCTGAAGAATTTTTGCGTATGGGATGCCAAAATGGCATCCCATACTAGTTCAGTTACTTTGTGAAAACATCCAGACTGTCCGCCACTTCCTGGCTGAGGTATTTCACAGCCAAATTGTAGAGCGTACCATCTTCCTTCATCTCCTGAAGCGCCTCGTCAACCGCATTCACCAGTTCCTGATCCTCGATACGGAACATGCCAGCCACCTGCATTTCGGTAACATCTTCAGGTTCATAATACGCCACCTGCTTAACAAATTCCTTCATGTCCGGCTTGCCCTCCAGATACAGCGCCATAACAATCTGATCCTCAATTTGAGCGTCCGCCCGGTGATCCTTAAGCAGCATCATGGCATCCGCCAGGCCAGCCGGAGTAAGGGTAGCGCCATAGGACTTAGCCAGCTTACCATTGCTTCCCTCCAAAGCGTTGGCAACCACCTTCCCCTCCAGATCTTCAAAGTCCTTGATTTCTTCGTTGTCCGCTGCAACTGTCAGCACCAGCTGGTTCTGCATATAGGGAATGGTCATGGCATACTTTCCAACACGGCCAGCGATGTTCACCCCGTTAAAGATGGCATCCACCCGCTTGGAGTCCAGACTTGCCACAATGCCATCCCAGCTGTTGGAGCTGGAGTAGCTGATTTCCACGCCCAGACGCTTGGCTACTTCTGCCGCCACCTCGACATCAAAACCCACCAATTTCTGATCCCCGTCCATGTATGCAAAGGGGGGCCACGCCGTCTCACAACCCACAATTAACTTTCCAGCATTCAATACGCGATTGAGAGAGCCGTCGCCCGTTTCCACATTCTCAGTACTGCCCGGAGCAGGGGTGCCTGTGTTAGCGGCGGGAGGCTTTGCACTGCCGCAGCCCATTACCGTAAAAGCAATTGCTAGAGCCAGGACGATGAACAGTGTATGCTTCAGATTCTTCTTTAACATTTCGTTGCACCTTACCTTTCTTTTTCCCTTAAGCCCATTCTCGCGCTCAGGAACAGAATCGGCTTAACACCCGGTAATTTTGCTCGTCTGCTGTAACTGGATCCGAAAAATATCGCTCATCTGCCACTTCCTGTACCAGGTATCCTTGGTATTGATGATTGCTGAGGCATTGCAGCATTTCTTCCAGCGGATAGTTTCCATTTCCCCAAATATTATGCACATACGGATCGCCGTCCAAAAAGTGCATATGGATAAGGTCTGTTCCAAACGCCTGAAACCATTGCTCCAGCGTCTCTCCCGCCGCACCCGTGGCAATGGTGTCCACCATAACCTTCAGGGCCGGATGGGCCACCTCTTCCACCATTCGTTTTGTCTGCTCCAAATTAAAAACCAGATTGCTCTCATCCCTGCGCAAGGACTCCATGGCCAGGCAGATTCCGCGGCGCCCGGCTTCCTCTGCCAGTGCATGCAGGAGATCTCGCGAGGCGTTCCACGCCTCCGACCAGCTTCGATCCTGACATCCCCAACCGGAATTTACTGTCATAATCCGGCACCCAAGTTCTTCCGCAACAGCAAGTCCCTTAGAAAAGTACCCCAGACAGGGCGCATACGTCCGGAATGAAAAGGGGGTATACTGATAAGCATAGCGAAAGCTTGGGCAGGTAAGAGATACTACCTGCAAGCCTCTGGCCTGTAATTTGCGCCGCAGGGCGCAGACATCCCCATACCGCTGATCATCCAGCCAAAAATGCTGAGAACCGCACCACAGTTCAATGTTGGTGATGCCAATTCTCTGCTGTGCATCCAGGAAGTAATCCAGCGAATAGTTCTGATAGTGCTGATTCATGCCCACAATCTGTTCATGCCGGATCAACCCCATCTCACTCGCCTCCTTTCGGAGTGCACAGCATAGACTGCACGCTGGCCAGATTTTTCGCATCTGCGGCCTCCGGCGCCTCCCAATAGCGGTCGCTGATGCCCGCGATACTGATCGCTCCCGTATACCCGGACCGCCTCAGCTCTTGGGCGTATCGCTGGAAGGGGCAAACGCCCTCACCCCAAATCCTTCCGCCGGAAGCCCGTCCGTCACGGAAACACACATGCCGGATACGGGAACCAAAGACGTCAAACCACTGAGAAATTGTCTCACCCGCCCGACTGAGGGGAAGCGTATCCAGAGCGACACAGGCCTCCGGGACCTGCTCCAGCAACCACGTCAGTTCCTCCATCCTATGGAGCGCCCTACCGTCATCCTCGGTCACCGTCTGGATACAGACGGTGAGCTTTTTTCTGCCGGCATATTCACACAGGGAAGAGAACTGTTCACTCAGGGCATTCCACTCCCGCTCCGGTGAACCGTCCAGCAGACTTCCCGCCGGATAGACGCAGATTGTCTCGCTCTGCAGAGCGGCCGCCACATCCACACATCTCCGGTAGTACTCCATCGTACACTGCCCACGGAGTGTGTCCACTCCCTCAAACAGACTGTACTGCCGGTACTCCGGGTGAAAGGAGACCACGGACAGCGCCTCTGCCTCTAAAGCCTGAAGCAACTGCTTCAGACCGATACAGCGGATGTGATCCAGCCACAGGTGCGCCGGCAGGGGGTACAGCGCCAATTTTCTCCGGTTCAACCGTTTCTGCGCGTGCAGGAAACCCTCCAGCGTATACCGGCCATACAGGCCGTTGCTGCCAACGATTTGCGCATCTGTCATTGGAATTACTTCAGTTGGCCGGGATAACCATCCTCGCACAGTTCAAACCACACATAGTCAAACCGCTGGCCATCCTCCGCTTTTGTCCCATGGCAGTTCCCGTGGGGTGTATAGGAGAGATCTCCCTCTTCAAAGGGAAGCTCCTCGCCGCTGACCTGATAAGTAAACTTTGCGCCGGGCAAGGCGTAGTACCACTGCTCCAGTTCGTTATGAATGTGCTGGCCCACCACGTTGGGGCCCTTGCCGTAAACAGCGCCCATGGACAGCCGGCCGAACATCCGGTGCTCAATCAGGGTATAGGACTTAATGTCCCGGGTCTTGAAATTCTCCTCGTACGTCCATGCTTGAGAGACAGGGCGGAACCGGGGCAAGGCAATATGAGAATCAGCCATGTTCTCCCGGTCATAGTCGGACATTACCGCGACAATCTGTAGGAAGCTCAGCTCCTGATCCGCCTTGATAAAGAACTTCTCTTCATCAAAGCGAGGAACAAACACCGCGACCTCTTCAATATTAAAGGCTTTATGCGGGGTAGCCACATAGCCGGTGCCCTCCGTAAAGAGGATCATCTGTACCTTTTCCTGGGAATCATAGAGCTCAGGCTCCCATTCCGCGCCAGGCGCCAAGGTACACTTGTAAAGCTCTACATCTTTGTATTCACCGCTCAGCACACTCTGACGAGCCAAACCCTGGTCATTAAACTCCTTTTTGTACTCGCTGGCCTTGTGAAACTTAACCACTGACATTTCAATCATTCCTCTCTTAATCACTTGTTATAGAACTTTACTCAAAAAGTCCTTGGTTCTCTCATTCTGCGGATTCCCAAAGATCTGCTCTGGAGTATTCTCTTCCACGATATACCCGCCGTCGATAAACAGCACACGGTCACCAACCTCGCGTGCAAATCCCATTTCGTGTGTAACTACTACCATTGTCATTCCCTGCTTCGCCATATCACGCATGAGATTCAATACATCTCCTACCATTTCCGGATCCAGAGCACTTGTTGCCTCATCAAATAGCATCACTTCCGGTTCCATCGCCAAAGCCCTTGCGATTGCCACTCGCTGTTGCTGACCACCGGAAAGCTGCTCAGGATATGCATCTTGTTTATCCTCTAAGCCAACCATCTTCAGCAACTCTATGGCCTTTTGCTTCGCAATCGCTTTAGGTACTTTCTTCACCACCGTCGGAGCCAACATTACATTGTCCAGAATAGTCAAATTTGAAAACAGATTAAACCGCTGGAACACCATCCCCATCCGCTGACAGGTCTTCTGTACATTTGCCCCCTTCCTCTGTAGTTTGACATCATCGAATACGATCTCTCCGTCCGTTGGTGTCTCTAGAAGGTTAAGGCATCGCAGGAACGTACTTTTTCCAGAACCAGAAGGTCCAATTACGACTACAACCTCTCCTTTCTGAATCGACGCATTAATTCCTTTGAGTACCTCTACACTTCCAAAGGATTTTTTTAGCCCTTTAACTTCAATCAGCATATACACCCCTCCTTTCTTTTTGACCATTTTCTACGTTTGTAACTACTTACAATTCAATTATAGTTGTGCATTACGCATAAGTCAATACTTTTTTCTTTTCACGGTCAATTTTTTCTCTATTCTGTACGTGTTATCACTCTTTCATTTTTATTTTTTGATGACATTTCCATTCGCATATGTTAGAATAGTAAAAAAAGAAAGGAACTAACCTATGAATATTTATGATATTGCCGAAAAGGCAGGCGTTTCTGTCGCCACGGTGTCTCGTGTAATTAACAATAATAAAAATGTAAGCGAGCAGAGTAAAAACAAGGTTATGGAAGTAATTAAGCAGGAAAAATATGTTCCAAATATTTTTGCCCGCAATTTAAACTCCTCTTCTTCCAAGACAATTGGTATTTTATGCCCTATTATTTCCGATATTAACCACGCGAAACCAGTTTCAATTTTAGAGCGCATGCTGCGCGAAGCCGGCTATGATATACTGCTCTGCTGCACCGATAGTGTAAGTGAAAACAAGACCAAATATCTGAATCTGCTCCTCAACCGCCGTGTTGACGCCATAATCCTGATTGGCTCCACCGTAGAGGAAGTAAAACACCATGAGCATTTTATTCCCATCGCCTCTGAAATCCCTATTCTTATTATCAACGGCTTTGTCGAGCTGGATAACATTTACTGTATTCTCAGTGATGAGCGCAGCGCAATCAGCAAACTGATTTGCACCCTGTACCAATCCGGATACAGAAATATCCTCTACATGAATGACACTTGTTCCTTCAGCGGATACCAGAAAATTCTTGGCTATAAAGATGGTCTTCAAGCCTGTGGCTTAGAAGAAAGGCCTGAATATATCCTTCAGATTCCAGAAGCAGAAGATGAATTGTCGCTGGCCTACCATTTTATGCTTGATTTCATTAATGCTGGTCTTATTTTTGACGCACTTATCACCGCAGATGATGTCTTGGCTGTTGGCGCACAAAAAGCTCTGCTGTCCCGTGAGATTCAAATTCCTATTATCGGCTTTAACAACACCCGCTTAGCTCAGTGCACCTCTCCCGAACTGACAAGTGTAGACACTAATATGGAAACCATCTGTGCTACCGCGACCCAAATCTTAATGGACGTGCTCAGGGGATGCTGTCCCGCCTCCAAAGTAGTCATTTCAACTCGTTTCGTCGAACGAGAATCATTCCACAGATAAACAAAAACGCTCATCTGTTCCATGACTCCCCTATCCCCTTAATGAGCCACCTTTTCCAGTAAGGAAAATTGTTGCCCACAGTATCCTTTCCGTGGCCGCCAGGGGAACATCCTCCGACCGGATGGCGGAGAGGCTTACGCCCAGGCCTGGAAACCTGGTCAAACCGACAGCCGGTGCCTAAAATTTAGGCACCGGCTGTCAATTGTCCATTGCCGTTCCCGGCTTTATCCCATACACTGCACACAGTGAGAGGCGGAACGCCGGACATCTTGCTCCCTACAGCAGCGCCCCCTCCGGCGTTCCCAGGAGCGCACTGTGGGTAACTCCCTGGAGAAAGCCGCAGATAATCTCAAGAAATTCCGGCATATCGTAACTCATATCCTGGTCCAGCCAGTCCAGCACCAAGCCCATGCCCGCGCATTTATAAAAGCGGCACAGCGCGGGCAGCGTCTCCAGGTCCGACCCCAAGGCGCTCTTTACCCCCTGGGCATAAACGCCGACGGCGTGACCGATAAGGCTGTCCAGATAGTTCAGAAATTTCTCCCGCTGCACAGAGCGGTAGATGTGCAGAATCGCCTTTTTCCGTGCAATGCATCCCTCCACCAAAGGAATGAGGCAGTCCTGGGGATTTCCGAAATTGAAGTGCTTTTCCACAATTTCCTCCACCCAGGCCTGCATGGTGGCCTCCGCCAGGGCGGGAATATCCTGAAAGTGGTAATAGAAGGTATTCCGGTTCACATGGCATCGGTCCACAATTCCCTTGACGGTGATCCTGCTGTACGGCATCTCCTCCAGAAGCTGCCAGAACGCCTCGCTGAGGGCCTGCTTGGTGCGATTCATCATGGGCCTCCTCCCTGTTTTTTCTAGAGTCTGTTTGATAAACGGCGAACTGCACAAGGGCAAGATTTTTTCGCCAATCAAGACGGTTTAACGCTGCCATGCTCTGTGTATGGCAAGGGAAACCAACGCAAAGCGGCGGAAAAAGGCGCCCTAAGACGGCGTTTTGACGGTTTTAAAACAGACTCTAAGACAGTATAGCAAAAAATTTCCTCGCTGGCAAGGCGTCGGGAATTTTGATTTTATCTTTATTTTGGAGTGATTCAACATGAAGCGATTCCCCCAAACCCTCCGCCGCGCCCTGGCCCTTGTGCTGGCCGGAGCCCTGACCCTCCCCGCCGCCGCGGCGGCGGAGCCCAATGGCGACAGCGTGACCCCCACCTATGACGAGGCCTACTACGCCACATTGGATTACTACGGCAGCCTGACGGCGGGCAGCGTGGTGAAGAGCTACACCCTGAACGGCGCCACGGCCCTGACAGACCGCGGTGTCTACGACCAGGTGGTCAATCTCACCGACGGCACCGCCCCGGTGACCCGGGACGGCGTCACGGAGTTCCGGTTCGACCAGGCCCCCGCCCACTTCTACTTCGAGGGCAAGACGGAGGAGCCTTTCCGAAATCTCCCCTGGACCCTCTCCATCTCCTACCGCCTCAACGGCGTGGCCGTCCGGGCGGAGGACCTGGCGGGCAAAACCGGCGTGGTGGAGATCGCCGTGGACGCCATTCCCAATGAAAACGCCAGCGAGTACGCCCGGCACAACTACACTCTGGAGGCCATGGCCCTGTTCAACCAGGACGACATCCTGTCCCTGGAGGCCCCGGGAGCCCAGGTGCAGCTCATCGGCAACCTGCGGGCGGTGCTGTTCATCGCCCTGCCGGGGGAGGAACAGCACTTCGTCATCCGGGTAGGGGCGGAGGACTTCTCCTTCGGCGGCATGACCTTTCTGATGGTTCCCGCCACCCTCAGCCAGCTGGAGGAGATCGCCAAGCTGTCCCAGCGGAAAGACGAGCTGGAGGAGGACTACGACGCCCTGTCCGGAAGCTTGGACACCCTGCTGGACTCCTTCGCGGATCTCAGCGGCAGCCTGCGGGACACCGCAAACGGCCTGGAGGAGCTGAACCAGGCCCGGGACACCATCTCCTCCGGCAAAGAGCAGATCTACCAGGACGGCGACCGTGTTCTGGCGGACCTGGAGCGGCTGAACGGCTCTTTAAACGCCCTCCCCGGCCACCTCAGCGGCGCCGGGGACGCAGTGGACGACGTCACCGGCGCCCTCTCCGGCGTGGCAGACACCGCAGTGGGCCTGCGGGACAGCCTGGACGACGTCAGCAGCAGCCTGCGAAACCTGCAAAGGGACATCCGCGACATCCGCAGCGGCACCGGCAGCATGGAGAACAATCTGAGCAAGCTGGAAGCGGACCTGAAATCCCTCCAGGACAGCCTCCAGGAGCTGGAGGACCTGCTGAAAGCTCTGGACATCCAAATCAGCGGCGGCATCATCTCCGAAATTCCGGAGAACATCCGGCAGCACATCAAGGTCCAGGGGCAGAAGCTCTCGGACATTCTGTCCCAGGTCCAGGGACTGGAGAGCGCGTGGGCCGGCGTGTCGGCGGGCGCGGAGACGATCTCCCTCCAGCAGTTCCAGACCGCCGCCCTGCTGGTCTCCAAAACCGCCGCCAGCGCGGCGGAGGCCCAGGCCCTGCTGGAGCAGGTGAGGGCCGTGGACAGCGCCATTGCCCAGATCCAGGCGGTCCAGCCGGGACTGTCGGCGGAGCAGGCCCTGCAATATCTCACAGCCGCCGGAGCGCTGACCCCGGACCAGGCGGCGGCATACGCCGCCGCAAAGCCAAAACTGGCCGTGATGGAGCAGGTCTATGCCGCCGTCACCGGCGGCACAGGCCGCCCCATGGACAAGACGGGCTTTTTCACCGCCATGCTGATGCTGGGTGACATCAACAAGCTCCCGGCGGACCAGCAGACGCCGGAGAACATCGCCAGCATTCTGGCCAAAAAGGCCCTGTACGCCCAGATGGGAGCGAAGCTGGCCCGTCTGAACCAGGACCTGGACACGACAAAAGTCACAGGGCTTCTGGAGAATCTGAGGAGCCTGCTGAATCACCTGGGCGGCGGCGGTCTCGCCGGGGATCTGGGCAGCCTCATAGGAAAGACGGATACCGCCCTGGGCCATCTGGACGGCCTGACGGACGTGGGGCGGGAGATTCTCGATCAGGTGGACGGTCTCCTGTCGGAGATCCGGGACCTGGATGACGCCGTCAACCGCCATGTCCCCGGCCTCCACGACACCCTGGAGGACACCCGGACGCTGGTGGAGGACATGGTGGTCACCGTGGACGACACCACCGGTTTTCTCATCTCCTTCCGCCAGCTGGCCAGAAGTTCCGGCGCCCAGCTGGACGCCGGCACCCAGGAGAGCCTGACGGGCCTGGCCGCGGCGCTGCGGAAGACCGCCCGCAGCGTGGACGCCACCGGCGACGTCCGGGACGCCAAGGGGAAAATTGACGAGATCATTGAGGACACCTGGAGGTCGTACACCGGGGAGGTGAACAACCTCCTTCTGATGGACGCGGGAGCTCCGGCGGTGTCCCTGACCTCGGAGGAAAACCCCTCTCCCGTCAGCGTACAGGTGCTCATCCGCTCCCAGGAGATCAAGGAGGCGGATACCGTCCAGGAGGTCCCCGCCGGGGCTCCGGTTCCGGAGACCACCTTCTGGAGCCGGGTCACCCGGATGTTCCAGGACTTCTGGGGCGCCATCACGGGAATTTTCCAAAAACAGCCCAACAACTGAGAATGGACGGTGTTTTTTCTTGCTAGACCGAATCGCCCACCTGCTGACCCGGAAGCCGAAGCTGGTGGCCCTCATCGCCGCGGCTCTGCTGATCCCCTCCGCTATGGGATACCTGGGCACCCGAGTTAATTACGACATCCTCACCTACCTGCCCCAGGACCTGGAGTCCTCTCAGGGGGAGCGGCTGCTGGAAGAGCCCTTCCACATGGCCGCCACCAGTATGCTCATTGTGGAGGGAATGCCCGCCGCCTACACCAACGACCTCATCAACGCCATCAAGGACGTGCCCGGCGTCTCCAACGCCGTGTGGCTGTCCAACGCCGTGGGCATTCAGATTCCCATTGACTTCATCCCCGCGGGACTGCGGGAGATGTTCTACGCCGGCGAGGCCACCATGATGATCATCCAGTATGAAAAGTCCGGCGCGGACCAGGAGACCATGGAGGCCATCGACGCCATCCGTGCCATCTGCAACGAGAAGTGCTTCCTGGCCGGCTTCTCGGTGGTCATCAAGGACACCAAAGACCTGGTGGACCGGGAGCTGCCCGTCTATGTGGGTCTGGCGGTGGCGCTGTCCCTGGCGGCCATGTCTATCACCATGGAGTCCGTGGTGCTGCCCTTCGTGTTTCTGGCCAGCATCGGCATGGCCATTGTCTACAACTTCGGCACCAACATCTTTCTGGGAGAGATCTCCTACATCACCCAGGCCATTGCCGCCGTTTTGCAGCTGGGCGTCACCATGGACTACTCCATCTTCCTCTACCACCGCTACAAGGAGGAGCAATCCCGGTGGGACGACAAGCGGGACGCCATGGCCAAGGCCATTGCGGCGGCCTTCACCTCCCTCTCCGGCTCCAGCCTCACCACCATCGCGGGCTTCCTGGCCCTGTGCTTCATGCGGCTGACCCTGGGCCGGGACATCGGCATCGTCATGGCCAAGGGGGTGGTGCTGGGCGTTGCCACCGTGGTGCTGGTGCTGCCCGCCCTGCTGCTGCTCTTCGACAAGCACATTGAAAAGCATAAGCACAAAAGCCTCCTGCCGGACTTCACCAAGCTGAACCGCAGGGTGATCCGCCGCCGGAAGTGGATGATGGCCCTGTTTCTGCTTCTCTTCCTTCCGGCGGTGTACGCCCAGTCCCATACCGGGGTCTACTACAAACTGGACGAGGCCCTGCCCCAGGACATGGCCTCCATCGTGGCCAACAACAAGCTGAAAGATGAGTTCGACATGGCCGGGTCCCACTTCATCCTCCTGCGGGACGACATCCCCGCCACGGACATGAACCGGCTGGAAGCCTCCATCCGGGAGATTGACGGCATCTCCTCCGTTCTCTCCTACCACACCATGCTGGGCTCCGGCATCCCGGACTTCTTTATCCCCGAGGAGGTGCGGAACATGCTCAAACAGGGGGGCCTCCAGCTGTTGATGGTGAACTCCGAATACGCCACCGCCTCCGACCAGGTGTCCACCCAGCTGAAAGACCTGAACAGCCTGGTAAAAAGCTATGACCCCGGGGCCCTGATCACCGGCGAGGCCGCCCTCACAGACGATCTCATCACCACTTCCGCCGTGGACTTCCAGGTCACCAACTACATCTCCATCGGCGCGATACTGCTGATCGTGGCCTGGGTGTTCCGCTCCCTCTCCATGCCGGTAGTGCTGGTGGCGGCCATCGAGCTGGCCATCTTCATCAACCAGGGCGTCCCCTATTTCACCGGCACCGCCATTCCCTTCGTCTCCCCCACCATCATCGGCTGTGTCCAGCTGGGCGCCACGGTGGATTACGCCATCTTGCTGGCCACCCGCTTCCGGGAGGAGCTTCAAAGCGGCAAAAGCGCCGCGGAGGCCATTGAGATCGCCGCCACCGCCTCCGACGGCTCCATTATCACCAGCTCCCTGGTAATGTTCTGCGCCACACTGGGGGTGGGCCTAATCTCGGAGATCGAGATCATCAGCTCTATCTGCGTCATGCTGGCCCGGGGCGCGCTGATCTCAGCGGTGATGAGCATGTTCCTCATGCCCTCCATCCTGTGCGTCTGCGAGCCTCTGATTAACAAAACCAGCCTCCATTGGCGCAGACCGAAGGCAGAGACGATCCAGCTCCCCTCCGGAACCCCCTAAGCACCATGGTCAACGCAGCGGTCCTCTCTCCGGTGCGGCCCCGGCGTTTATCCCCACTCCCTCAAAGCCAGCATTGTCACCTCTCTCCGCAACACCGCGGCACAGTGATCTCCGCCGGTCGTCCCCTCTATGGGGACGACCGGTTTTTTGCCTCCGCCGCACCCGGCGGCATAATTCGGACGGGCCTCTCATAGAATACAGCATCACGACCGAGAGGTGGACGACATGACAACTCAAACCCGGAACGAGGTGCTTCTGGAGGGCACACCCCTGGAGACGCCCTCCCTGTCCCACGAGAACCACAGCACCCGCTTTTACCGCTTTCCGCTCCAGGTGCCCCGGCTGTCCGGCCAGGTGGACACTCTGCCCGTCCTGGTGCCGGAGTCCATGCTGCCCCACGTGGCAAAGGGCGCGGACATCCGCGTCCAAGGACAGCTGCGCTCCTTTAATAACCGCAGCGGCGTGGGCAGCCGGCTGGTGCTGACCGTGTACGCTCAGCGCCTCTCCCTGGGACTGGACGAACCCCACAACCAGATTTTTCTCTCCGGCACGCTGTGCAAACCGCCGGTGTTCCGCCGCACGCCCCTGGGACGCAGCATCTGTGACCTCATGCTGGCCTCCCCCCGGAAGTACGGCCGGGCGGACTACCTGCCGGTGATCGCCTGGGGCCAGCTGGCGGTACGGGCAGGGCGGCTTCAGGTGGGAGACCCTCTGGCCCTGGAGGGCCGGGTCCAAAGCCGTACATACCACAAGGTCACCGATCTGGGCACCGAGGAGCGGGTAGCCTACGAGGTATCCATGATGCACCTGTTGGAGCTGCCCCCCTTGGAGGCACCGGCACAGTGCCGTCAGCAAAATTAAGAAGCTGTACCAATAGGCGAAGTGCGTGCATGGGTGAGAAAATTTTTTGGCTGGCAAGGAAGGAACACGCAGGAATCCTGGCGGATTTCAAGCGTTGCTGACGCCGTCCAGCCGGAAAATTTTCCGTCCAGGCGCGTGCTTCCACCTATTGGTACAGCTTCTAAAAGCAACTCACGTTCTCAGCGGTGCCCACCGGCCGGCGCCATTCCATGCTTTTCAAATCCTTCTCAAAAAAACAGCGCCTGGAGACCGGTCAATCTCCAGGCGCTGCCGCGTCCTATTTCGTGGGAAATCCGAAGGTATCCCGCATGGCAAAGAGAAACCGCAGAAAGCCGTCCGGATACGGAATAAAGCTGCCGTCCGCCCGCATGGCCTCCGCCTCCCCCTCCGTCACATAACGGACCTCCGCCACTTCCTCCCGCTGCAAAACCAGAGCGGAGAGATCCAGATCCTTTTGGATGATAAAAAAGTCGTCGAACCCGCCGTCAAAATTCACTGTTACCGACTGGCGCAGATCCCCCAGGTCCAGCGGGTATCCCAGCTCCTCCCGAAACTCCCGCTCCGCCGCCTGACGGCTGGTCTCTCCGGCGTCCACGCCGCCGCCCACAGACACGTCCCACCGCCCCGGCCAGAGAGTCTTCTCCTCCGCCCGGCGCTGGATCAGCAGCCGTCCCCGGCTGTCAAAGGCGCAGACGTGGACCACCACACGGTACTCCCCCAGCCCCTTGGGGGCGTGGCGCTCCGCGGTCCTCCCCAGGGGGACGCGGTTTTCATCATACAGATCCACCAGTTCCATGGAAACCTCCCGTGTTGATTTTACGCGGGCGGAAAACGCGTCCCCCGCATGATTCATGACCACAGCGGCCAGAGCAGCGGCTTTCAACGGGGAAGCCCCTTCGCCGCGTCTCTCCCCGCTCACTGCTTGGAGGCGGTCTTGTAGTCTCCCCCAGGGCGGTAGAAGGGACAGGCCGTGCCGGTCCCCTTCAAAAACCGCTCCATCTCGTCCTCGTCCAGGTCCATGGTACAGACGAAGGCCTCCAGCTCCTCGTCGTAATCACAGCACACGCAGTCCTCACAGATATTGGACATCCGGCATCACCTCTCAGATGATAATAGCATAAACTCCGTCCACGTCCAAGCGTTTTTTCACCGCCAGCTCCTCCAGGGCATCCCGAGCCTCCGGCGGGGCGGCCCAGCACATGCCGCATCCGGCGGTGATGGCCCGGGGCACCGGGATCAGCCGCCCGGGAAGCCCCGCCTCCTCGCAGCTCCGCTCCATTTCCATGGCTCCGGTGGTGGTGCGAAAGGTCACCACACACCTCTCCCTCCGCTCTCTCATCTCCGCGCCTCATCCGCCAGAATACGGACGGCCTCCGCCGCCGCGCAGGTCTCCTCCTCTGTGTTCGCCCAGCCCCAGGAGAAGCGGACAGCCCCCCGCTCCGCAGTCCCCAGAGCCCGGTGGAACCGGGGCGCACAGTGGGCGCCGGGACGGGTGGCGATTTGGAACCGCTCCGCCAACTCGTCGGAGACCTCCGAGGAGTCCAGATCGCCGATGTTCAGCGTGACGATGGGAGCCCGCTCCTCCCTGGTAAAATCCCCGTACACCGTCACACCCGGGATCTCCCGGACGGCCTCGTAAAACCGCCGGGCCAGACCGCACTCATGGGCCCGGACCTTCTCCCGGCCCGTCCGCTCCAGGTACTCCAGGGCGGCCCCCAGACCGGCGAGCCCGTGGCTGTTGAGGGTTCCCGCCTCCAGGCGGGTGGGCCACTCCTCCGGCTGGGTCTCCAGAAAGCTCTGAACCCCGGTGCCCCCCACCAGCAAGGGGCGCACCTCCACCCCCTCCCGGACACACAGTCCTCCTGTGCCCTGGGGGCCCAGCAGGCTCTTGTGGCCGGTGAAACACACTACGTCGATGCCTTGGGCATCCATGTCAATGGGAAAGGTCCCCGCCGTCTGGGAGGCGTCCAGGATGAACAGCAGATTGTGTTTCCGGGCAAAGCCCCCCATCCGCTCCAGATCCGCCATATCTCCCGTCAGGTTGGAGGCGTGGGTGCAGACCACCGCCCTGGTATTGGGCCGCAGAAGTCCCTCCAGTGCGCCATAATCCAGTTGCCCACAGCTGTCCGCCGGGAGAAAATCCAGCCCCATCCCCCGCTCCCGCAGGCGGTACAGGGGGCGGAGAACGGAGTTGTGCTCCCAATCCGTGGAGATCACATGGTCCCCCGGCCCCAGCAGCCCGCTGATGGCGATGTTCAGCGCCGCGGTGGAGTTGGGCGTGAAGGCCACATGGTCCGCCCGGCGGCAGCCAAACCACCCGGCCAGACGCCGGCGGACGCCGAACACCGTCCTAGCGGCGGAGAGGGCGTCCTCATGGGCTCCCCGGCCGCTGTTGCCGTAGGAGGCCATGGCCTCCGCCACCGCCTCCGCCACGCCGGGGGGCTTGGGGCGGGTGGTGGCGGCGTTATCCAAATAGATCACGGCTTGATCACCTTAGACGCCCCGGCCAGCTTCTCCACAATGGCATACATATTGGTGGCGCCGCCCACCGCCAGCTTCTCCGCCAGGCCGTAGAAATTCAGGCAGGTGCCGCAGGTCAGGATCTCCACACCCTGAGATTCCAGCTTCTTCAGGTCCTCCAGGGAGCCGGAGCCCTCCACGGTCAGCTTCGCGCCGCCGTTGTAGAAGAGCATGGTCTCCGGCAGGCGGGGCAGCTGGGTGACGGCGAAGAGAAAGCCCTTCATCAGCGTCCTGCCCAGCTCCTCGCTGCCACGGCCCATGGCGTCGCTATCCACCGCCACCACCAAGCCGCTGCCGCCCGCCGGCGTGCAGACCAGCTCCGGCTCCTCCAAGGGAGTCTCCCCCACAGGAGCGGAAACCTCCACAGTGACGACGTACTCCCCCGCCCCGGCCTTTTCCCACCGGGACGACAGATGATAGCCCGCGGCCATTCTGGTGAGATTCTGCACGGCAATCTCGTTGTCCACATGGACCTCCAGCATCCCGGCTTCCGTCATCTCCCGCAGGGCCCGGTTGGCCTTTACCACCGGAATGGGGCACTGCTGGCCCACGGCGTTTACCACAACTGTACACATAACCCTCGCCTCCTCGTGTTTTCCCGTCTATTGTACCGCGGGACAGTCAAAATTACAAGGGTTGTTTTTTCAGAAGAATCACGAACCAAGGCGGAATTTTTCCGCCGGTTAATCGATTTCCAACGGGAATTTTGTTTTTCGGCAAAAGATCTTGACAGGGATTCCCTCAGGCGGTATATTCGGATACAGAGGAAATTTTCCCGGGGCGCTCCCGCTCTCCTGCTGCCACAGGAGCGATCCCACTTCATTCAGGGCCATACCGGCGTATACGGTGCGGCCGAACAAATGGGAGGTTTTTATGGAGAAGCATATCAAACGAATCGGCGTTCTCACCAGCGGCGGCGACGCGCCCGGCATGAACGCGGCAGTGCGGGCCGTGGTGCGGGCCGCCACCAACCGCGGCATCGGCTGCGTGGGCATCCGCCGGGGCTGGAACGGCCTCATCAACAGCGATTTCGTACAGATGAACGCCTCCAGCGTCAGCCATATCATCAACAAGGGCGGCACGATTTTATATACCGCCCGGAGCATGGAGTTCATGGACCCGCCCGGCCGGGCCAAGGCCTTGACCACCTGCCGCCTGCTGGGGCTGGACGGCATTGTGGCCATCGGCGGCGACGGTACCTTCCGGGGAGCTTTGGCCCTCTCCCGCCAGGCCGCGGAGGCCGGCATGTCCCTGCGGGTGGTTGGCATCCCCGCCACCATCGACAACGACATCGGCTGTTCCCACTACACCATTGGCTTTGACACCGCCTGCAACACCGCCATCGAGTGCGTCGACAAGCTGCGGGACACCATGCAGTCCCACGAGCGCTGTTCCGTGGTGGAGGTCATGGGCCGCCACGCCGGGTACCTGGCGCTGTACGTAGGCATCGCTGTAGGCGCTACCGCCGTGCTGATTCCCGAGCGGGAGGTGGATTTCGAGCGGGACATCGCCGAGAAGATCCGCCGGGCCCGCCTGGCAGGCACCACCCACTACATGGTGGTGGTGGCCGAGGGCGCCGGCAGCGCTATGGAGATCAGCCAGCGCATCCACCAGGAACTGGGGATTGACCCCCGGGTGACGGTGCTGGGCCACATCCAGCGGGGCGGCTCCCCCACCGCCCGGGACCGGGAGACCGCCAGCCGCATGGGCTACGAGGCGGTGAAGGTCCTGGCCGAGGGTCAGGGCAACCAGATCATCGGCATTCAGAACGGCTGCATCACGGATATAGACATGGAGGAGGCCCTGACCATGACCAAGACCTTCCAGATGGACCGCTATCAGATCCTGGAGGCTTTGACCAATAGCCAGGGCGGAGATTTCTGATCCACACATACATACAGGCATAAAACCGCCCCGGAGCAGACGCTCCGGGGCGGCTTTTTTGATATTCAGCGCTCAGTCCCGCCGGGAGGCGCGCCGGATATTCATCCGCCGCCTCCAGTTGGAGGGCGCGAACAACAGCAGCATGGGGAAGATCTCCAGCCGCCCCACCAGCATATCAAAAGACAGCAGCAGCTTTGACGCCGGGGAAAACGCGGAGAAGTTGCCCATGGGACCCACCATCTCCAATCCCGGACCAATGTTGTTGATACAGGCCGCTAAAGCCGTAAAGGTGGTCACCAGTCCCTTCTGCTCTATCGACAGCAGCAAAAAGGAGACCACAAACACCGCCATATACACCGTAAAATAGATGTGGGCCCCCCGCAGGGTCTTCTCAGACACTGGCTTGCCCTCCAGACGGGTGGTGGCCACGGCATTGGGGTGGAGCATCTTTTTCATCTCACTGACGGACGCCTTCAGGAGGATGAGAATACGGGAGATCTTGATGCCGCCGCCGGTGGACCCGGCGCAGGCTCCCACAAACATCAGCGTCACCAGAATGGATTTGGAGAATGTTGGCCAGAGGTCAAAGTCCACCGTGCCGTAGCCCGTGGTGGTGATGATGGAGGAGACCTGAAAAAAGGCGTGGCGCAGGCTGGTCCACACATCGCCGTATATCCGGCATATATCCGCTGTAATGGCCGCCACGGCGGCCGCCACTACCAGCAGATAGGCCCGCAGTTCCTCGGAGCCGAAGACCTCCCGGAAGCGCCGGATCAGCAGGAAGTAATAGAGGTTAAAATTCACGCCGAAGAGCAGCATGAAAATTCCGATCACCACATCGAAATAAGCGCTCTGATAGGCGCCCACGCTCAGATCACGGCAGCTGAAGCCCCCTGTGCCGGCGGTGCCGAAGGCGTGGACGCAGGCGTCAAACAGCGGCATTCCCCCCGCCAGCAGCAGGACGGTTTCCAAGACGGTCATGGCCAGATAAATACCGTAGAGGATCTTAGCGGTATCCCCCAGACGGCTCACCAGCTTGCCCACCGTGGGTCCCGGCACCTCCGCCCGCATCAGATGCATACCGTGGCCGTCGGTCATGGGCAGCACCGCCATAACGAACACCAGCACGCCCATTCCCCCCACCCAGTGGGTGAAGCTGCGCCAGAAGAGGCTGCTCTTTCGCAGGGACTCCACCGCCGTCAAAATCGTAGACCCGGTGGTGGTGAAGCCGGAGACGGTCTCAAAAAAGGCGTCGATAAAATTGGGGATGTCCCCGGACAGCACAAACGGCAGCGCGCCGAAAAGAGACATGAAGACCCACGCCAGGGCCACCACCGCCAGTCCGTCCCGCGCGTACAGAGACATCTGCCCGGGCCTCTTCCATCCAAGCAGGGCCCCAATCCCCACCAGCAGCGCCATGGGGATCAGAAAGGGCAGCGGCGATTCCTGATAGATCCCCGCCGTCAGCAGGGGCAGCGCCATCAGCGCCGCCTCCACCAGCAGGATCCGTCCAATGACATACCCGATCACTCGATAGTTCATACGGCCGCCCTCACTGGAAGATGTCCCCGATGTTTTGCAGGGAGGTCCTAGTAGTCACCACAATCACATCGTCAAAGGGGTTCAGCACGTCGACGCCTGAGGGGATGACGATCTTGCCGCTCTGCCGGACGATACCCGCCAGCAGGATGCCGCTCTTGAGCTGGAGATCTTTCAGCGGAATTCCCGCGAAGGGGGGATTGGGCCCCACGCCGAACTCCAGGGCCTCCACCGCTCCGTCCACCAGCCGGTGGAGGGTCTTGATGTGGTCGCCGGCGGCGCTCTGCATAGCCCGGACGTACTGGACAATCAGCTCCGTGGTGACGGAGGCGGCGGAGACTACGCTGTCGATCATACGCTCGCCGGACACCAGATCCACCAGGGATTTGCGGTTGATCTTTGCCACCACCTTGCACTTCTCCGCCTGTTTGGAGGCGCTCATAGCCATGAGGATGTTGGCCTCATCGATGCCTGTGATCGCCACAAAGGCATCGGTCTGGTCAATGCCCTCCTCCCGCAGGAGCTCCGTGTCCGTGCCGTCGCCCACAATGACCAGGGCCTTGGGCAGCCGTTCACCGATGTTGACGCAGCGGCTCTCGCTCTGGTCAATGATCTTCACGGCCATGCCCATCTCCAAGAGCTCCGAGGCCAGGTAGTAGCAGATCTTGCTGGCTCCCACAATCATCACCGTGGAAGCCCTGTTCCGAAATACCCCCAGATGCCGGAAAAACTGGGCCAGCTGGTCCGAGGAGGAGGTGAGGTAGATCTTGTCGCCGGCCTGGAGAACAAAGTCGCCGGAGGGAATGATGGTCTCCCCTTTTCGGCTGACGGCGCAGATCAGCACCCGGACCCGCAGGCTTTTATAAAGATTCACCAGCCGCACGCCGTTGAGAGCGGAGTCCTCCGGTACGCGGTACTCCACCAGCTCCAGCCGCCCTTTGGAGAAGGTCTCCACCTTCATGGCCGCCGGAAAGCGGAGCACCCGGGCGATCTCCCTGGCAGCGGCCCTCTCCGGGTTGATGGACATGGAGAGTCCCAGCTCCTCCCTCATAAAGCGCAGCTGCTTCTCATACTCCGGGTTGCGGATGCGGGCGATGGTGTGAGGAACCCCCATCTTCTTGGCCACAAGGCAGGCCAGAATGTTGATCTCATCGCTGGAGGTGGTGGCGATCAGCAGATCCGCCCTGCCGCCCTCCGCCTCCAGCTGTACCTCATAGCTGGCCCCGTTGCCGCACACGCCCATGACGTCGTAGACGTTGATGACGTTCTCAACCAGCTGGGCGTCCTCGTCGATGATCGTGACCTGGTTCTCCGCGGAGAGCTGTCTTGTCAGCTCCAGGCCCACCTTGCCGGCGCCCACAACAATAATCCTCATGCCGTCCTCCAAAGACGCCGCGCCCCTCCGGCGCGGCTGTAAATAGTCCTTATATCCTGCGGCGGGTTTCCAAAACTGGCCGCCGCCGGAAATCATTATAGAGCATCCCATGGAAAAATGGAATACTTTTCCGTGATTTTTTCTCAGCGGCACACTCCCAGGTTCCGAAGCAGCTGAAACTCTCAGCTAAAAGAGCCCGCTGGGGATACGAATGTCCTCTCCGGGCACCCGTTCCCAGGAGAAATCCGCCAGCAGCGCCTCCGCCGTCCGAGGCTCCGCCGAGGGGTTGAACCCCGCCAGATACGCCAGCTTCCCCAGCACCTCCTCCGCCGTGGAACGGCCCCGGAGGCAATCCAGACCCGCGTCCGCGTCCCGCTTGCTCAGCCGGCGCCCGTCCGGGGCCAGCAGCAGCGGCAGGTGGATAAAGGCCGGTGCTTTCAGTCCCAGCAGCCGGTACAGCAGCAGCTGACGGGGCGTGGAGGCCAGCAGGTCCGCCCCCCGCACCACCTCAGTAACGCCCATAGCGGCGTCGTCCACTACCACGGCCAGCTGGTAGGCAAACATCCCGTCGGACCGGCGCAGGAGAAAGTCTCCGCAGTCCCGGGCCAAATGTTCCCGGTATTCGCCCATGTGTCCGTCAGCAAAGGCGATCTCCTCCTCCGGCACCAGCAGCCGCAGGGCCGGAGACCGGACTTTGGTCCGCTCCGCCGCCTCCGCCGCCGTCAAATGACGGCATGTCCCTGGGTAGACCGTCTGCCCGTCCTCCCGGTGGGGGGCACTGGCGGCGTGGAGCTCCGCACGGGTGCAGAAGCAGGGGTACACCAGCCCCATGTCCGTCAGGCGGTCCAGGGCGGCCTGATACAGCGCCGTGCGCTCACTCTGGTAATAGGGCCCGTCCGGCCCGCCGGCGCCGGGGCCCTCATCCCAAATAAGGCCCAGCCAGCGGAGGTCCTCCTCCATCTGACCGGCATACCTGCCGGGACAGCGGGTGGTATCCAGATCCTCGATCCGCAGCACCACGCCGCCGCCCCGCTGCCGGGCGCTGAGCCACGCCAGCAGACAGCAAAGAATATTGCCCAGGTGAATCCGCCCGCTGGGAGAGGGGGCAAACCGCCCCCTGACCATTCCACTGCGCTCCACGAACCTCTCCCCTCTCACGTTTCATCGTCTGTTCATTATAGCATAGGCTCCGGAAATTGCAAAGAAGTGAGAATCAGAAGAAACAGCCGCCGATGGCGCGGAGGAGCACGAGAGAGCGGCGTTTCAAACTACGGAGCGGTTTCAAAATCGAGACATTAGCAGACTGCCGGAAAAGTCCTGGCGGACTTTTCCGGCAGTCTGCGGCCCGCCGCCGGGATCTCCCGGCGGCGGGCCTGTTCTGTCTTACTGTGTCAGCCGGTCCACGCAGGCCCGCATCTCCGCCTTGGAGCCCGCGGCGCGGGCGGCGTCGATGACAGCCTGCCGCTCCGCTGCCGGCAGGGCGGCAAAGCGCTCCATGGCCTCCGGGCGCTGAGACAGGGCCATGCTGAACCCCTGGGGAAGCTGCTGTTGATCCATCATATTCACCTCTCCCCCAGTATGCGCCGGAGGCGCCGCGGTTATGTGTTGTAGAAATACAGATCCAGCAGCAAACTCAGGTCGCTGGCGGCCAGATAGGTGACGCCCATCTCCGTGACGCAGGGCGTAAGCAGCTCCCAGTCACCGTCCTCAACATTGGGACGCTTGGCAGTCCCGGCGCCGGGCAGAACGGAGAAGATCACCTTGTCCCCCTCCTTCACTGTGGCGCCCTGGCCGCCGACCCAGGTCACGTCATAATTCACGGCCTCCGCCACCGCCCGCAGAGGCAGCATGTTCGGGTCGGAGAGCTTGGCGTTCACGGACAGCTTCTCTCCGTTCACCGTCACCTCGCCCTTGTCGTTCATGGTGTAATAACCCCGGTAGGCATAGGGCAGCAGCAAAACCTTCTCCACCTTGCCGTCCTTGTCCTTCCAAACCAGGATCTGGGAACCGGGCACCAGATTGTCCACAGTCACCATCTGCCGGGTGAGCCATGGGGTGAACTGGGCGGAGACGGGAATGGTCAGCGTCTCCCCGCCGGCCACCGGCAGATTCACCTCAGTCCGCTCCGGGGCGGGGTAAATGGCGGGCATCACAGTCTGATCGGTGCCAATGACCTTATAGAACTCCGGCACCTTGTAATCCGCCGGGATGTTCCCCACCACGATCAGCGCGGAGGTCTGGGGCGGCAGGCTCATGGTCATGGCGTTCCCCACCCAGGCGTACAGGGTGTCGCCGTCTTTGACCTTGCTCATATCCATAGGCAGGCCGGTGACGGCGTCCACACAGGGCACACCCTCCGGCAGGTGGACGACAATCTCCTTGTGCAGGGCGGTCTCATCGTCAGTCCTCAGCAGCAGGGAGCCGCTCTCCAGCTTGGTTACCTTGCCCCAAGCCCGAACGGGAGCCAGGCTCTCGATGGCCGGCGCGGGAGAGATCAAAAGGTCCTTCTCCGCCGCCATGGCGGGCAGAGACATCAGTACGGCAGCGCACAGCGTCAGGGAGAAAATTCTTGCGAAACGCTTCATATGAATCTTCCTTTCTTAATTTGGTTATATAGTCAGACGGAGGGCACAGCAAAAAAGTTCCCGCCTCTCAGCCGCATTTTATAAAAAATTCCCCCTTCTGTCCGGAATCCTCGGCGCCGGCCTGGCGGGCCAGCGCCGCTGGCACACAATATCCGGCGGAAACCGCGCTCTTCGGCAGCCTGTGGTTATTGACATCTTTTGGGCTTTCCATTATAATTGAAACAATTTCGAAGCATTGAGAGGAGAAGGCAGCGTGAAACAGTTTATTGGTATGAGCGCAAGCGGAAATCTGGAGGAAGCGGTCCGCGGACTCCGCGCTCCGCAGTTCATTATGCTGTTATCAAATAGCGCCCAGTTCGAAGACCACGTGAGGGCTCTGGAGCAGCGCTTCCCCGGCGTTCCCAGCATCGGGTGCATCGGGATGTGCTATCAGACCAGCGTTGTGGAAAACGGAGTGGGCGTCATCGCGTTTTTGGACGGTGTTACCGCCGCTGCCAACGTGCTGGAGCAGGTATCCGCCATGCCGGTGAAGTACATCCAGCGGCTGGAACGGGATATGCAGGCGGTGGACGGCAGCGGCAGAAATACCGTGTGCATCGATTTCTGCGCCGGGAACGACGCCTGTGTACTGAGTACCATCAACACCTCGCTCCGCAAGCGGGGCATCCCATTGGTGGGCGGCACCGGCGGCGAGGGACGGATCTCCGCCAACGGCCGGGTCTATGAGGACGCCGTGGCCTATGCCCTGGTGCGGAACCTGGGCGGCCGGGTAAAGACCTATAAGGAGAATATCTACCACCAGTTTGGGAACTACCGCTTTATCGCCTCCAACACAGACCGGGCCAACTACATACTGGGCTCCCTGAACGGAAAGCCCGCCAAACAGGTCTACAAAAGCATCCTCCATGTCACCGACGAGGAGATTCTCACCCGCACCTTCCAAAACCCCTTCGGCAAGGTCAACGGAGACGATACCTGCATCATCTCCATCAAGGAGGTCAACGGCAACGCTCTGGCCTGCTTCCGCCAGGTAAACGACTCCGACGTTCTGATCCTCCTGGAGCTGGGGGACTATCAGGCCATCACCCGGAGCACCATTCAGCAGATCAGCCAGGAGTTCCCCAAGCGCTCCGCCGTCTTCTCGGTGAACTGCCTGTTCCGCTACAAGCTCTTCTCAGAGCAGGGCTACATGCAGACATATCTGCGGGAGATGGCCGCCCTGGGCTGTCACGCCGGTTTTGTCGGCTATGGAGAGCATTACAACAACCGCTTTGTCAACCAGTCTATGACCTGCGTGGTCTTTGAGTAAGGGGGAGCCAAGATGTTATTTGGAGGAAAGAACCGGACGCAGCCAAAACAGCCCAGCCAGGAGAACAGCCTCTACCCGGTTCTGCATGTGGCGGACAGTCTAAAAGAATACCAAAAGGAACTGGTAAAGAAAGAGGTCTCCTCCCTCTCGGAACTGAGCATGGTGGGCGCGTCCTTTGCCGGCGTGCTGCGGGAGGCGGACAGCTTCCAGGAAAAACTGCAGGAGCTGGGTCAGTCCTTCTCCAGCATCGACCAGACCGCGGAGCAGTTCGGCCAGGTCCGGGGGGAGATCGCCCAGATGGTGACGGAGGCCCAGGGGCAGATGGAGGCACTGGGGCAGACGTCTATGAAAGTTCAGCAGTCCTACGAGGAGATGACGGAGATCTTCTCCAGGCTCCAGGCCGCTATCCGGGAGATTCAACAGTGCATGGGTAAAATCGTGTCCATCGCGGATCAGACCAACCTGTTGGCCATTAACGCCTCCATTGAGGCCGCCAGAGCCGGCGTGGAGGGCCGCGGCTTCGCGGTAGTGGCCGCCCAGGTGAAGGAACTGGCCAAGGAGATCAAGGTCCTGGCCGGGGAGGTCAACACCGGCGTCTGCGATGTGGAGAGCCGGGCCGGAGAGCTCAGCGGCAGCATTCAAACATCCCAGGAGACCCTGGGACAGAGCATGGACATCGTCTCTCAGACCGACGAGAGCTTCCGCCGGATTACGGACGCCGCCGAAGGCGCCGTGACGGTCCAGTCCCAAATCTCCGGGGTCATCACCGCCTCCTCCGGAGAACTGCAGACCCTGTGCCAATTTTTTGACCAGATCAAATCCCAGTACCAGGAGGTCGTTAAACACATCGACCAGGCCAGCCGCCTGGGAACCACCAAGAGCGCCATGTTTGAGGATATGGACAACATGATCTCCCAGCTCCCCCCCATCGTCAAGGAGCTGGAGTTCCAAAAGCGGTGAGGATCTGAATCAACCGCGGCGGCCGGGAACACCAGAGGGTTGTTCCCGGCCCTTTTACCCGCAAAAAAGAGGGACGGCGTTCGCCGTCCCTCTCTTCGTTACTTCTTGCTGTGCAGGGCCTTCATCCGCTTCTCGTGGTCCAAAACACTCTTGCGCATCCGCAGGCTCTTGGGGGTCACCTCCAGGAGCTCGTCGTCCGCGAGAAACTCCAGACACTGCTCCAAGCTCATCTGCTTGGGGGGTACCAGGCGCAGCGCCTCGTCGGAGCCGCTGGCCCGGGTATTGGTCAGCTGCTTTTTCTTGCACACGTTCACCGTCATGTCCTCGCTGCGGGGACTCACGCCAATGACCATGCCGCCGTACACCGGCACGCCGGCGCCGATAAACAGCGTTCCCCGCTCCTGGGCGTTGAACAGGCCGTAGGTGATGGACTCGCCGGTCTCAAAAGAGATGATGGAGCCGTTGCCCCGGCGGGAGATGTCTCCCTTATAGGGGGCGTAGCTGTCAAAGACGGAGGCCATGATGCCCTCGCCCTTGGTGTCGGTGAGAAAGTCGCTGCGGTAGCCGAAGAGGCCCCGGGCAGGAATCAGGAACTCGATCTTCATCCGGTCTCCCACGGGGGTCATCTCCACCATGTCCGCCTTCCGCTGCCCCAGCTTCTCGATGACGGAGCCCACGCAGTCCCCGGGCACGTCCACCACCAGCCGCTCAATGGGCTCGCAGGTCTTCCCGTCGATCTCCTGGTACAGCACCCGGGCCGGAGAGACCTGAAACTCATAGCCCTCCCGGCGCATGGTCTCAATGAGAATGCTGAGGGACATCTCGCCCCGGCCCGCCACGTTGAAGGCGGTCTCCCGGTCCGTGTCCGTGACCCGCAGGGACACGTCCTTCAGCGTCTCCCGGTACAGCCGCTCCCGGATCTGGCGGGAGGTGACAAACTTGCCCTCCTTCCCGGCGAAGGGCGAGTCGTTGACGGAGAACGTCATCTCCAGAGTAGGGGCGGAGATTTTTACAAAGGGCAGGGCCTCCACGCAGCCAGGGGCGCAGATGGTGTCGCCGATGGTGATGTCGCCGATGCCGCTCATGGCGACGATGTTGCCGGCGGAGGACTCCGTGACGGCCTTCCGGGCCAGGCCGTCAAACTCGTAAATGGCGGTAGCCTTGGCTTTGCGGAGCACGGCCTCCGGGTCGTGGTAATTGCAGACGGCGATCTCCTGGTTCTGCTTCAAGGCGCCCCGCTCAATACGGCCGATGGCGATGCGGCCCACAAACTCGTTGTAATCAATAGAGCTGACCAGCATCTGGAAGGGCTCGTCCACATTGGCCTCCGGAGCGGGGATATACTCCAAAATCGTCTCGAAAAGCGGCGTCAGGTCCGCGCCCACGGCATCGGGAGAGTAGGAGGCGGTGCCGTTGCGGCCGGAGCAGAACAGCATTGGGCTGTCCAGCTGTTCCGAAGTGGCGTCCAGGTCCATCAAAAGCTCCAGCACCTCGTCGATGACCTCGTGGATGCGCTGATCCGGCCGGTCGATTTTGTTGACCACCACGATAACCCGGTGGCCCAGCTCCAAGGCCTTGGAGAGGACGAAGCGGGTCTGCGGCATGGGGCCCTCGGCGGCGTCCACCAGCAGAATAACGCCGTTGACCATCTTCAAAATCCGCTCCACCTCGCCGCCGAAATCGGCGTGGCCCGGGGTATCCACGATATTGATCTTGGTGTCCTTGTACTGAATGGCGGTGTTCTTGGCCAGAATCGTAATGCCGCGCTCCCGCTCCAGGTCGCCGGAGTCCATAACCCGGTCCACCACCTCCTGGTTCTCCCGGTACACGCCGCCCTGTTTGAGCATCTCGTCCACCAGGGTGGTTTTGCCGTGGTCAACGTGGGCAATAATGGCAACATTTCTCAATTTCTCATTCTGCATATCCTGTCTATCTCCTTTTGCGCGGCAAGGCCAGAGGCTTCTGCCTGTGCGGGGCTTACCTTTTATACATACGTTTTGTAATTATAGTCTTATTTTCCCAGCATTTCAACGGAAAAATCCACATCTTTTCATGTTTTCAGCGATTTTAATCCGTCAAAATGCCGCTTTTTCAAGGTCATACCTTTTTCGCCAAGAATTTTGTCTCGCCGCCCGCGTTTTTTGTCTCTCCGCACATTGACCGCTTCCCGCTCAAGCGCCTATAATAAAGGTGCTGCCGGAGAAGCGGCGCCAGCGCCGCACGTTCTCCGGCAAGTAACGCGGCCTGCCGAGGCCGCCCAGGAGGCATCTGCCATGTACCGCATCAAAACATTCAACAAAATTTCTCCCGTGGGCCTGAACCGGTTCGACCCGGAGCGCTACGCCGTGTCCGAGAGTGAGACCAACGAGGACGGTATCCTGGTCCGCTCCGCAAAACTGCTGGACTATCCCCTGCCGGAGAGCCTGCTGGCCATTGCCCGGGCCGGCGTCGGGGTGAATAATATTCCCATTGACCGCTGCTCTGAGGCGGGGATTGCCGTGTTTTCCACTCCCGGTGCCAACGCCAATGCGGTCAAAGAATTGGTGCTCTGCGCCATGCTCATGGGCTCCCGGGATGTGGACGGAGCCATTCGCTGGGTCCAGAGCCAAGTGGAGTCCGGCGTGGACGTAACCACAGTCGTGGAGAAGGGCAAATCCGCCTATGCCGGACCGGAACTCTATAAAAAGACGCTGGGCGTCATCGGTTTGGGGGCCATTGGCTCCTTGGTGGCCAACATCGCTCTGTCCCTGGGGATGGACGTCTACGGCTACGACCCCTATCTCTCTGTGGACACCGCCTTGCGGCTGGACCGCCACATCCACGTGGTGAAGGATATAAAAGAACTGTACAAGCGGGCGGACTACATCACCATTCACATCCACTTCACAGACAAAACAAGGCACATGATCGACGCTAAGGCCATCGAATCCATGAAGCGGGGCGTCCGGTTCATCAACCTGGCCCGGGGAGAGATTGTAGACGACGACGCCATGCTGGCGGCCTTGGACACCGGCTGGGTGGCGGCCTACATCACCGATTTTCCCACCAACCGCCTCGTGCGGGCCCCCCACGTGGTGGCCATGCCCCACCTCGGAGCCTCCACACCGGAGAGCGAACAGAATTGTGCCGTCATGGCGGTGGATCAATTGACGGACTACCTGGAAAACGGCAATATCCGGAATTCTGTGAATCTGCCCAGCGTCTCTTTAGAGCGCAGCGGCGTCATGCGGATGTGCATCATCCACCGGAACGTGCCGGCCATGCTGGCGAACATCACAGCGCTTCTGAGCAAGGACGGTGTAAACGTGGAGAACATGAGCAACAAGTCCCAGGGAAACTATGCCTATACTCTGGTAGATCTGGGCGCCCGGGTAGAACAGGATGTCATCAAAGATGTAAAACAATTGGCAAACGTAATCCGGGTGCGTGTGATTGAGTAAACGCCGGGGGGAGGCCGCCTTCCCCCGGCCTCCCATTGGGCTTTATTTTGAAATTTTGGAAAAAAACGAAAGAAACTCTTTACACGGCAGAAATTTTCTGCTATACTACTATAAACATCCGGGGGAACAACCCAGATACGCACAGCTACAATTTGATAAAGTTTAGGTATGCGCCCGTGGCGCAGTTGGATAGCGCGTCAGACTCCGACTCTGAAGG
>CAJUDV010000019.1 GCA_910585385.1 uncultured Oscillibacter sp.
CACATGATCTCGTTTTCCATCTTCATGGCCTCCAGGATCATCAGCACGTCGCCCTCTTTGACGGAGGCGCCCTGGCTGACCTTGATGTCCAGAATGGTGCCGGGCATGGGGCTTGTGACCTGCTCGCCGCCGGCGGGGGCCGCGGCAGCCGGGGCGGCGGCGGGAGCGGCGGCAGGGGCGGGAGCGGGGGTCGCGCCGGTCAGCTCCTCCAGCTGAATCTCATAGGCCGTGCCGTTGACGGTGACTCTGTACTTTTTCATGTTGCTCTCTCCTTTTTTCCTCTTACAGTTTTTTCATGGATACGATTCGGATGCCCGTGATGTCTGTGCCGAGCTCCTCCGCGATGGCGGCGGAGACGGCCGCTACCAGTTCCTGACGGTTGGGC
The DNA here is from genome assembly GCA_910585385.1 of uncultured Oscillibacter sp. Taxonomy (GTDB): domain Bacteria; phylum Bacillota; class Clostridia; order Oscillospirales; family Oscillospiraceae; genus Oscillibacter. Next base: position 386 of record CAJUDV010000019.1, read on the forward strand.
TCCGCGGCGGCGGAAACCGGGGCGGCGGCCGGAGCGGGCATGGCGGCAGGAACCGCGCGGCCGCCCACGATCTTGCCCATGATCGTTGTCAGGGCGATGAGGCAGATGAGCCCGAAAAACACGGTGCCCATGCCCATCAGGCAGACAAACAGGTTGGAATACTCTGGCATATGCTCCCTCCTAAAAATTAGATGCAGGGCTATTGTATCAATTTCCGCCGGAAAAAACAATGATTTTTAGAAATTTTTCTCATCAAAATTTATTCAAAATTTTCCCGGTAAAAACGATTGCCTCTTTTGTGAAAGGGCTCGACTGGACAGGAAGATTATGGTATGATAACAAAATACCCGGAGACCCGGTTCCTGCGGGACAGGTCCGGAGATACCGCCGGGGGAGGAGAGAACGCCATGCGCTATGGAACTGTGATTCCGGGCCGCTTTGTGGACCGGCCCAACCGCTTTGTGGCCCGTGTGGAGACGGCGGAGGGGATGCGGACCGTCCACGTGAAGAACACGGGCCGGTGCCGGGAGCTTCTGATTCCCGGCGCCGTGGTCTATCTGGAGCGGGGAGAAAACCCCGGCCGGAAGACCGCCTTTGACCTTATCGCTGTGGAGAAGGGAGCGCGGCTGATCAATATGGACGCCCAGGCCCCCAACAAGATCTTCGGCGAGTGGGTGAGGGCCGGCGGCTTTTTGCCGGGGATCACGGCGGTGCGGCCGGAGTTCACCTACGGGGAGTCCCGGCTGGACTTCTGCCTGGAGACGGCGGAGGGGCCGTGCCTGGTGGAGGTGAAGGGTGTGACGCTGGAGGAAAACGGGGCCGCCCGCTTCCCCGACGCCCCTACGGAGCGGGGGGTGAGGCACATCCGGGAGCTGCGGCGGGCGGCGGAGGCCGGATGGGGGGCCGTCCTCTTCTTTGTGGTGCAGATGGAGAATATAATCTCCGTGGCCCCCAACGACGAGACCCACCCCGCCTTTGGCGCGGCGCTGCGGGAGGCGGCGGAGCGGGGAGTCCGCGTCTGCGCCTGGGACTGCGCGGTGACGCCGGAGAGCATTGCCATCCGCCGCCAGGTGCCGGTGATTCTGTGAGGAGCGAAGATATGGAGGAGAACTGTCTATGAGTTTTTTGGAGCTGCTTTTGATCGGCGTGGGCCTCTCTATGGACGCTTTTGCCGTGGCCATCTGCCAGGGGCTGTCCATGCCCCGGCTCAACTGGCGCCACGCCGGGGTGATCGGCCTGTTCTTCGGCGGATTTCAGGCCGCCATGCCCATGCTGGGGTGGGCGCTGGGGTCCCGGTTCGCCGTGTACATACAGGAGCTGGACCACTGGGTGGCCTTTGTTCTGCTGGGCCTCATCGGCGGAAACATGGTGCGGGAGGCCCTGGGGCCGGAGGAGGAGGCGGAGACCGCCTGCGCCGCCGGGCGGCTGGATCTCCGGCAGCTCTTTTTGATGGCGGTGGCCACCAGCATTGACGCTTTGGCTGTGGGCGTGACCTTCGCCTTTTTGGAGGTCCTCATTGTTCCGGCGGCGTCCATCATCGGCGTCACCACCTTCTGCCTGTCCCTGGTGGGCGTGGCTGTGGGCAACTTCTTCGGGGCCCGGTACAAGCGGCGGGCGGAGCTGTCCGGCGGCGTGATTCTGATCCTTCTGGGGGTGAAGATCCTGCTGGAGCACCTGGGTGTATTCTGACAGGGGAGGCGGAGAGCATGGAGTTTTCCAAAGAGGAGCTGGCGGAGGCCCGGCGGCAGATCGGCTCCACCCTCCACAAGCTGCGAAAGACGGTGGAGACCCTGGAGGGAAAGGAACGCCCGGAGCGGTACAAGGCGCAGATCACGCTGGCCCGGCGGCGAATCCGGGCGTTTGAGCTGGCGGATGCCCTGATTGTCCGGGAGCTGGAGCGGGAATAGACCAACGGGGCGCGGCTTTTAAGCCGCGCCCCGTTTCATTTTGCCCGTTTTGCATATTTCTCCCTGGCGTATTCATAGCTCTCCTCAATCAGAGGTTTCAGAGTCTCAAAGGTCCGGGGAGAGGGATTCATCCCACAGACCCAGCCCATCCAGGCGTAGACCGGGTGAGGCAGGAGACAGTCCGGCTGGGAGAAGTCAAAGGGCATCTCCACGATTCCGCCCTTTGGCGGGCGCGGGGGCAGGGGACCGAAGAGGCGGAGGAAGGTCTCCGGCCGCAGCCCCAGACTGACCCGGTACACGCCCTCCCGACTCAGACGGGAGCTCTTGTCGTTTTCGCCGTCCTTCTCCTTCACGGTCAGGACGTAGACGCCCCGCTTCAGCTTCCCGCCGGGATTGTAGAAGATGCCCCGCTCTCCCCAGCTGGAGACCAGGACGGTTCCCTCCAGGGTGTTCAGACAATAATTGAGAATTTTATCCGGCGTCATGGCAGAGTCCTCGTTTCTCTTTATGGGTGCAGTATACCACAAAAGGGCAGTGTCTGTCCAGATGGTGGAAACTGTGGTTTTTCTGTTGCGGCGGGAGGAAAAAACGCGTACAATCATGTTGATTTCTGTGAGAAGGAGCACCGCCATGTATATCGCCGACCTCCACATCCACTCCCGCTTTTCCCGGGCCACCAGCCGGGACTGCGACCTCCCCCATCTGGACTGGTGGAGCCGCCGTAAGGGCATCGGCCTGGTGGGCACCGGGGACTTCACCCACCCCGCCTGGCGGGCGGAGCTGCGGGAGCGGCTGGTTCCGGCGGGGGAGGGGGTCTATGTCCTGCGGGAGGGGTTCCGCCTGCCGGGGGCGCCGGCGGGGGAATCGCCCAGGTTTGTGGTCACTGGAGAGATCAGCTCCATTTACAAGCGGGACGGAAAGACCCGCCGGGTTCACAACCTGATTCTCCTGCCCTCCCTGGAGGCGGCGGACGCCCTCTCCGCCCGGCTGGAGGCCGTGGGAAATATCCGCTCCGACGGCAGGCCCATCCTGGGCCTGGACAGCCGGGATCTGCTGGAGATGACCCTGGAGGCCTGTCCGGAGGCGGAGCTGATCCCCGCCCACATCTGGACGCCCCACTTCTCCATGTTTGGGGCGTTTACCGGGTTTGAGAGGGTGGAGGAGTGCTTCGGGGACCTGGCGCCCTACATCCACGCCGTGGAGACGGGCCTGTCCTCGGACCCGCCCATGAACTGGCGGGTCCCCGCCCTGGACGGGCTAACTCTGGTGTCCAACTCCGACGCCCACTCCCCGGCGAAGCTGGGCCGGGAGGCCAACCTCCTGGAGACGGAGCGGACGTACCCCGCCCTGGTCCGGGCCATCCGCACCGGGGAGGGCTTCGGCGGCACCATCGAGTTTTTCCCGGAGGAGGGGAAGTACCACCTGGACGGCCACAGGAACTGCGGCGTGTGCCTGACGCCGCAAGAGACTCTGGCCCAGGGCGGCGTATGCCCGGTGTGCGGGAAGAGGCTGACCGTGGGGGTGGAGCACCGGGTGGAGGCGCTGGCGGGGCGTCCCGCGGGCTTCCGGCCCCCGGATGCCAAGCCCTTTGAGAGCCTGGCGCCCCTGCCGGAGGTCATCGCCGCCTCCACGGGCTTCTCCCCGGCGGGGAAGAAGACGGCGGCGCTGTACGAGGCGTTGTTGGAGGCGCTGGGGCCGGAGTTTCATATCCTCCGGGAGACCCCCATTGCGGACATCGCCCAGGCCGCGGGGCCCCTGGCCGCCGAGGGCGTCCGCCGCCTGCGGCGGGGGCAGGTGGAGCTGCGGGCGGGGTTTGACGGGGCCTACGGGGCTGTCACGCTGCTGTCGCCCCAGGAGCGGGAGGCATTGGGCTGAAATGCGTCCGGCGCTTTCTATGAAGTCCGCCGCATGGCCGCCTCTTCAACTGCGGCGGCGATAAGAGTGCCCTCCGGCTAAAGCCGGAGGGCGCTGCGCATTCACGCGTCATCCAGCCCTTCGAGGTAGTTGACAAACTGCTGGGCCACCCGGCCGGAAAAACCGCCGTGGCGTACCTCCCAGGTGTTGGCGCGGGCCAGCAGCTCCTTCTCCTCCATCCGGATTCCCTGCCGCCGGGCCAGGGCCAGGACGATGGACTGGTATTCCCTGGGCGTGGGGGCGTTGTAGTTGATGGTGACGCCGAACCGGGCGGAGAGGGACAGCTTTTCCTCCACCGTGTCGGAGCGGTGGATGTCGCCGTGGTGCTCCATGTCCGTGCGGTCGTTCCAGGTCTCCCGGATCAGGTGGCGGCGGTTGGAGGTGGCGTAGATCAGCACGTTGTCCGGCCGGGTCTCCACGCCGCCCTCGATGACGGCCTTGAGGAACTTGTACTCCACCTCGTTCTCCTCAAAGGAGAGATCGTCGATGAAGATGATAAAGCGGTAGTTCCGGTTTTTCGCCTGGGCCAGCACGGCGGACAGATCCTCGAACTGGTGCTTATAGATCTCGATCATCCGAAGCCCCCGGCTGAAGTATTCGTTCACCAGCGCCTTGACGCTGGTGGATTTGCCGGTGCCGGCGTCGCCGTAGAGCAGCACGTTGTTGGCGTGCCTGCCGTCCAGAAAGGCCTCGGTGTTCCGGCGGAGCTCCTCCTTCTGCCGCTCGTAGCCCAGCAGGTCCTCCAGCATCACTCGGTCCACGTTGGTGATGGGCAGGAATTCCAGCTCCCGCCCGTGGCCCTGGACGCGGAAAGCCCGGTTCATGGCGAAGAGGCCGAAACCGTACTGCCGGTAGTAGCTGGTCATCAGGGAGAAGACGTCCTCCTCGTTCCGGGCCCGGGCCAGGGCCCGGCTGAGGACGCGGACCTGCCAGCTCACGTCCCGGTTGCACATCCGCTCCCGCTTTGGCAGGGCGATGTAGCGGGAGATCACCGTGAAGCAGCTGATGCCCAGGTCCTCTTCGATGGCGGAAAAGTCGTAGTGAAACAGCCGGTGGAAGATGGCGAAATCATTTTTGACAAAGGCGTTCACGCTGCCCTCCCGGCCGCCGGAGCGCTCACAGGTGAGGGTGAAGGCGTTTTGGTTGGTCATCAGCAGCCAGGTGAGATAGCAGTGCCAGAGGTTTTCATCAAACCCGCAGGCGGTGCCCAGCTCCAAAAGCCGCTTGATTTCCCGGTAGATCCGCCGGATCAGCTCCTCACGGTCGAAGCTGCCCCGCGCCCAGTCCCGCAGAATCTCCGAGAGGCGGAGGAGGATGCTGTCCTCCCCCAGATCGCTGTACATCAGCAGGCGCGCCACGTCGCGATACATTGCGTCACTTCCCTTGTTATGTTGAGATCCCCGCCGCCCGTTCCGGAGCGGCGGGGTGGAAATCAGTCCAGCACGGCCCCCCGGTCGGCGGAGCTGACCAGTTTGGCGTACCGGGCCAGGTACCCGGTTTTGATCCTGGGCTCCGGGCAGGTCCAGGCGGCCCTCCGCCGCTCCAGCTCCCCGGGAGAGACCTTCAGCGCAATTGTGTGGGCGGGAATGTCGATGGCGATGAGGTCCCCCTCCTCCACCAGGCCGATGGGACCGCCGGAGGCCGCCTCCGGGGACACGTGGCCGATGGATGCGCCCCGGGTGGCGCCGGAGAACCGGCCATCGGTGATGAGGGCCACGTCCCGCTCCAGCCCCATGCCCGCGATGGCAGAGGTGGGGTTCAGCATCTCCCGCATGCCGGGGCCGCCCCGGGGGCCCTCGTAGCGGATGACCACCACGTCCCCGGAGTGAATTTTCCCGGCATAGATGGCCTCAATGGCCTCCTCCTCGGAGTTGAAGACCCGGGCGGGGCCCTCGTGGACCATCATCTCCGCCGCCACGGCGGACTGCTTCACTACGCATCCGTCCGGGGCCAGGTTGCCCTTGAGGACGGCGATGCCGCCGGTTTTGGAGTAGGGGGTTTCGATGGGGCGGATCAGCGTCTCGTCCCGGTTGACAACGCCGGCCAGGTTCTCCGCCACCGTCTTTCCGGTGCAGGTGAGGACGGAGGTGTCCAGCAGATCCGCTTTACAAAGCTCAGCCATGACGGCGTACACGCCGCCGGCCCGGTCCAGGTCCTCCATATAGGTGTCCCCGGCGGGGGCCAGGTGGCAGAGGTTGGGGGTTTTCTCGCTGATCTCGTTGGCCATGTCGAAGGAGAGCTGGACGCCGCACTCGTGGGCGATGGCCGGCAGGTGCAGCATGGTGTTGGTGGAGCAGCCCAGGGCCATGTCCACCGTCTCGGCATTGTGGAAGGCGGCGGCGGTCATGATGTCCCGGGGGCGGATATTCTTCTCCACCAGCTCCATGATCTTCATGCCCGCGCGCTTGGCCAGCCGCAGCCGGGCGGAGTAGACGGCGGGGATGGTGCCGTTGCCCCGGAGGGCCATGCCGATGGCCTCGGTGAGGCAGTTCATGGAGTTGGCGGTGTACATGCCGGAGCAGGAGCCGCAGGTGGGGCAGGCGTTGTTCTCGTACTCCTCCACGCCGTCCTCGTCCAGCTTGCCGGCGTAGTAGGCGCCCACAGCCTCGAACATGTGGCTCAGGCAGGTGCGGCGTCCGTCGCTGAGGCGCCCCGCCAGCATGGGGCCGCCGGAGACAAAGATGGCGGGCACGTTGACCCGGGCGGCGGCCATCAGAAGGCCGGGCACGTTTTTGTCGCAGTTGGGGATCATCACCAGACCGTCGAACTGGTGGGCCATGGCCATGGCCTCGGTGGAGTCGGCGATGAGGTCCCGGGTCACCAGGGAGTACTTCATGCCCACATGGCCCATGGCGATGCCGTCGCACACGGCGATGGCGGGGAACTCCACCGGGGTGCCCCCGGCGGCCCGGACGCCTGCCTTGACGGCCTCAGCGATCTTGTCCAGATTCATGTGTCCGGGGACGATCTCGTTATAGGAGCACACCACGCCGATCAGCGGCCGCTCCAGCTCCTCCTGGGTGTAGCCCAGGGCGTATAGCAAAGAGCGGTTGGGCGCGGCGGGAATGCCGGATTTTACTACGTCGGAACGCATAGGAATGCCTCCTGTATATCCATTGGATTTTGCTGCGGGGCGGCGCGTCGTTCTATCGGCAGGGGCCGCCTATTCCCCTGCCGTATCGTTTTCCTCCAGGCTCTCCAGCGCCCACTTGGTGGCCGCGATTACAAAGGCGGAAAAGGTGGTATTTGTACCTCGGATTGCCTTCTCCACATCTTCAATGACATCATTGGGAAAACGGATATTTTTCTGTGTGCTCCCTGGCACCGCAGGGATCTTAAATTTTCTATCCATAATCTCACCTGCTATACATTTTGTGCTTTACATTGTGGTGCAAAAGCGGTAAGATTTATGTATCCCAATAATATAGCTAAATGTATAGAGATCGGAGAGATTGATATGGTTATGAATATTTTACGAAAGAACTTCGCGGAGTTTCTGCGAAAGAGTCAAATCAAGCTGGAGATCACCGGCTTTGACATGGACGCCTTTGAAAGGGCCATGCACCGGGATCTCAGCAGCCGTCTGAACGCCATTGAGAGCATCGTCCGCGAGGACGGGGAGCTCCTGTCGGACGCTCGGAAGATCGAGGCCATCAAGTGGTGTTTTGAGCGGGACGAATAGGGAGCCGGGTCCCAGCCAACGGCTGGGACCCATTCTGTTTTCGGTCAGTTGGAGGCGGTGTCGGGATCGGTGTCGCTGCCCCAGAGCATGTTGCGGCGCAGCTCCGCGCCCACGGTCTCCATGGGATGCTTGGCCAGCTGGGCCCGCTTGGCGTTGAAGAAGGTGCGGCCGAAGCTCTTGTTCTCGGCGATCCAGCGGCCGGCAAAGGTGCCGTCCTGGATGTCGGTGAGAACGGACTTCATGTTCTTCTTGGTCTCCTCATAGGGCAGGATGCGGCTGCCGGAGACATACTCGCCGAACTCGGCGGTATCGGAGATGGAGTAGTTCATCATGGCAACGCCCCCCTTGTTGATGAGGTCGATGATGAGCTTCATCTCGTGGATGCACTCGAAGTAGGCGTTCTCCGGGGCGTAGCCTGCCTCCACCAACGTCTCGAAGCCCAGCTTCATCAGCTCCACCACGCCGCCGCAGAGGATGGCCTGCTCGCCGAAAAGGTCGGTCTCGGTCTCGTCCTGGAAGGTGGTCTCCATCACGCCGCCCCGGGCGCAGCCGATGCCGGCGGCGTAGGCCAGGCCGATGTCCACGGCCCTGCCGGTGGCGTTCTGCTCCACGGCCAGCAGGCAGGGCACGCCCTTTCCGTTCACGTAAGTGGAGCGGACGGTGTGGCCGGGGCCCTTGGGGGCGATCATCAGCACGTCCACGTCGGCGGGGGGGACGATCTGCTTGAAGTGGATGTTGAAGCCGTGGGCGAACATCAGCGCGTTGCCGGCCTCCAGGTTGGGGGCGATGTCCTGCCTGTACATGTCCGCCTGGGCCTCGTCGTTGATGAGGATCATGATGATGTCGGCCCATTTGGCGGTTTCGGGCACGCTCATAACCTTTAGACCGGCCTTCTCGGCGGCGGCCTGGTTTTTGCTGCCGGGCCGCAGGCCCACGCACACGTCACAGCCGGACTCCTTCAGGTTCAGAGCGTGGGCGTGGCCCTGAGAGCCGTAGCCGATGATGCCGATTTTCTTGCCGTCCAGCTTGCTGACGTCACAGTCCTTCTCATAGTACATCTTTGCCATATTCCCTATCCTCCTAAAAAATTGGTTTGTCGTCGATCTATCGTGCTACGCCCTCGGTTTGACGGCGGTAGTACCGGAATGGTCCAATGAAAAAAGTCCGTGACCCTGGCCGGGTCACGGACTTTTAAAAGCTCGACTGCGGTTTCCGGCGGTTCCTGCTAACGTGATTTTCTGCGGAAACCGGGGGCCGTATTCACTCTCCGCGCATGACCAGGCGCACTATTCTGATTTCCGGTGATAATGACCAGAGCCAGAATAATGTGCAGTACCAGAATGCCGTAGAGAGCGAACGTACCAGCCATGGAAACCTCCTTAAGTGCCTGTCTTATTTTGCTATTATACCTGCCGCGCCGGCAAAGCGCAACAAAAAAATGGGCCGCTCCGATGATTCTGGATGATTTTACGAATCTATCGGAATGGAAAAACCAATCTGTTGTAGAATACGACAAGAAAACCGGGGAGATAACGGGGGCGTGCGCTGGTGAAATTTTCAGACAACCTAGGGCGTGATATGACAGGGGAGCGCCGGGGAGACAGCCCGCGATACGAAAAGCGCTCCGAGAGCCGCAGACTGTCCGCCTCGAAATGGAGCCGGCGCCCGGGTTTCATGCCCCCTACGCATCCTCCGGCCGGGACGGGGACACAGCGGCAGGTGCCGGGCGTCTGCGGGGAGCTTATGTGGTGTCCCGGCCTCTCCGGCCTGTTCCAGAAATTTGGGCTTGACAAATCTGTCCGAGTCCTGTAATTTATTAAAAAAGCAAACAGCACAGATACGATGACAGGGAAAAAGTCCCCCGGAGCGCTTCAGAGAGCCGCCGGTTGCTGCGAGGCGGCGCGGAGGGGAGGACGTCACTGGCCCTTGAGTATTTCCGCTGAGACCGGTCTGCGGTTTAGGCGGGAACGGGTTTCCTCACCGTTATCAAAGAGGCGGGATTCGCGCGGCGGCGCCGTACCGATCCCGGGAGCGGGCAGTTTCTGCCAATGAGAGTGGTACCGCGGAAGTTTGGGCTTTCGTCTCTTCAAGTGAGAAGGGATGGAGGCTTTTTTTGTTGTCTGTGCCGGCTTTGAGAAGCTGTATTCACAGGCGTGGGGCGCCGTCTGGCAGGGCCTTTTGCCGACTGTGAGTACAGATTCTGAATGATCATCAGGAGGAATTTTTATGAGACGCGTCAAAATTTTTGATACCACCCTGCGGGACGGTGAGCAGTCCCCCGGGTGCAGCATGAATCTCCCCGAGAAGGTGGAGATGGCCCGGCAGCTGGAGAAGCTGGGGGTGGATGTCATCGAGGCGGGCTTTGCCATCGCCTCCCCCATGGACTTCAAGAGCGTGCAGAAGATCGCCAAGGCCGTGAAAAACTGCACGGTGGCAAGCCTTGCCCGGGCCACCCGGGGGGACATTGACGCCGCCTGGGAGGCGGTGAAGGAGGCCGCCCACCCCCGCATTCATGTCTTTCTGGCCACCAGCGACATCCATATGGAGTACAAGCTCCAGATGACCCGGGAACAGGTCCTGGCCCGCATCAGCGAGATGGTGGCCTACGCGAAGGCCAGGTGCGCCGATATAGAGTTCTCCGCCGAGGACGCCTCCCGCTCCGACCGGGCGTTTCTGGCCCGGTGCTACTCCAACGCCGTGGCCGCCGGGGCCACCACCCTGAACGTCCCCGACACCGTGGGCTACTCCACCCCCCAGGAGATGGGGGATCTGATCCGCTACCTGCGGGAGCACGTGGCGGGCGTGGAGAATGTGGACATCTCCGTCCACTGCCACAACGACTTGGGCATGGCCGTGGCCAACACCCTCTCCTGCGTCCAGGCCGGAGCCACCCAGGTGGAGTGCACCGTCAACGGCATCGGCGAGCGGGCGGGCAACGCCAGCATGGAGGAGATCGTCATGGCCCTCCACACCCGCCGGGACTTCTACGGCGCGGAGACCGGCGTCAACACCCGGCAGATCTACCGCTCCAGCAAGCTCCTCAGCAACATCACCGGCGTGCCCATCCCCCCCAGCAAGGCCATTGTGGGCGCCAACGCCTTCGCCCACGAGTCCGGCATCCACCAGCACGGCGTCATCGCCAACGCCCAGACCTACGAGATCATGAACTCCACGGAGGTGGGCGTTCCCCAGAACACCATGGTCCTGGGCAAGCACTCCGGCAAGCACGCCCTGCGGGAGAAGCTGGAGTCCATGGGCTACGAGCTGACGGACGAGGAGCTGGAGAGCGTCTTTTCCCGCTTCAAGGTCATGGCGGACAAGAAGAAGAACATCACCGGCTCCGACCTGGAGGCCCTGGTGCTCCACCGCCGCAACAACATCAACCCCACCTGCCGCCTGGTGGGCCACTCCATCAACACCAGCACCAGCGACGTGCTGCCCACCACCTCCTATATCAAGCTGGAGCGGGACGGGGAGATGCTGGAGGAGGTGGCCATCGGCTCCGGCCCCGTGGACGCCGCCTACAAGGCCATCAACCGGATGCTGGGCATGGACGTCAGGCTGGAGAGCTTCAGCCTCAACGCCGTCACCGACGGTGAGGACGCCATCGGCGAGGCGGTGGTGAAGGTGGCCAGCGGCGGCGAGTCCTACACCGGCACCGGCCTCTCCACCGATATTCTGGAGTCCTCCATCCGGGCCTATGTCAACGGTATCAACAAGATCATCGAGGCCGGCACGGCCCCTGAGGAAGGCAGGGAGTGAACAAAATGGGAATGACCATGACACAGAAAATCCTGGCCCGCCACGCGGGACTTGACAGCGTCCGCCCCGGGCAGCTGATTCAGGCCCGGCTGGACCTGGTGCTGGGCAACGACATCACCACCCCTGTGGCCATCAACGAGTTTGAGGCGGCGGGCTTTGACAGGGTCTTCGACAAGGGGAAGATCGCCCTGGTGATGGACCACTTCGCCCCCAACAAGGACATCAAGGCCGCCACGCAGTGCAAGCAGTGCCGCGCCTTTGCCCGGCGGTTTGACATTGACCACTACTATGACGTGGGACAGATGGGCATTGAGCACGCCCTCCTGCCGGAGCGGGGACTGGTGGCCCCCGGCGAAGCTGTCATCGGCGCCGACTCCCACACCTGCACCTACGGCGCCCTGGGGGCCTTCTCCACCGGCGTGGGGTCCACGGACATGGGCGCCGCCATGGCGGCGGGGGAGACCTGGTTCAAGGTGCCCTCCGCCATCCGGGTGAACCTCACCGGGAAGCTGCAGCCACACGTCTCCGGCAAGGATGTGATCCTGACTCTCATCGGCAGAATCGGCGTGGACGGCGCCCGGTACCAGTCTCTGGAGTTCACGGGCCCCGGCGTGAGGGAGCTCACCATCTACGACCGGCTGACCATCTCCAACATGGCCATTGAGGCTGGGGCGAAAAACGGCATCTTCCCCGTGGACGATATTACCCGGGCCTATGTCGCCGGCCGGGTGGACCGCCCCTGGGAGGCCGTGGAGGCCGACGGCGACGCGGAGTACGAGCGCACGGTGGAGATTGATCTTGACCAGGTGGACTGCACTGTGGCCTGGCCCCACCTGCCGGAAAACGCCCGCAGCGCCCGGGAGGGGAAGGACATCGCCATTGACCAGATCGTCATCGGCTCCTGCACCAACGGCCAGCTGCCGGACATGGCGGCGGCGGCGGAGATTTTAAAGGGCCGCCGTCTGGCCCCCGGCGTCCGGGGCATCGTCATCCCCGCCACCCAGAGCGTGTACCGGGAGTGTATGCACCTGGGGTATACGGACGTCTTCCTGGACGCGGGGTGCATCGTCTCCACCCCCACCTGCGGGCCCTGCCTTGGCGGCTACATGGGCATCCTGGCGGCGGGGGAGCGGTGCGTCTCCACCACCAACCGCAACTTCGTGGGCCGCATGGGCCACGTGGACAGCGAGGTCTACCTGGCCTCACCCGCCGTGGCGGCGGCCTCCGGCATCGCCGGACATATCGCTCACCCTGAGGAGGTGCTGAAATGAACGCACACGGAACTGCCCATAAGTACGGCGACCACGTGGATACCGACGTCATCATCCCCGCCCGGTACCTCAACACCCAGAGCCACGCCGAGCTGGCCGCCCACTGCATGGAGGACATCGACCGGGATTTCCATACCAAAAACAGGCCCGGCGACATCATGGTGGCGGGGCTGAACTTCGGCTGCGGCTCCTCCCGGGAGCATGCCCCCATCGCCATCAAGGCCGCCGGCGTCTCCTGCGTCATCGCCAAAAACTTCGCCCGCATCTTCTACCGCAACGCCATCAACATCGGGATGCCCATCCTGGAGTGTCCCGCCGCCAGCGAGGGCATCGGCGACGGCGACGAGGTCTCCGTGGACTTTGACACCGGCGTCATCACCAACATCACGAAGAACGAGACCTATCAGGCCGAGCCCTTCCCGCCCTTCATCAGGGAGATGATCGCCAAGGGCGGCCTGATGGCCTCTCTGAGAGCAAAGGAGGCGCGGGCATGAACAAGACCATCGCCGTGATCCGGGGAGACGGCATCGGCCCGGAGATCGTGGGGGAGACCCTGGGGGTGCTGGACGCCGTGGCCGCCAGATTCGGCCACACCTTCACCTATCGGGAGGCCCCCATGGGGGGGTGCGCCATCGACCAATTCGGCGTGCCCCTGCCGGATTCCAGCCTGGAGACCTGCCTCAATTGTGACAGCGTGCTGCTTGGGGCCGTGGGCGGCCCCAAGTGGGACGATCAGCCCTCCGCCAACCGCCCGGAGCGAGGGCTTTTGAAGCTGCGGGAGGCCATGGGCCTCTACACCAACGTCCGTCCCGCCCGGATGTTTTCGGACCTCTCTGCCGCCTGCCCCCTGCGCTCCGACATCGCCGAAAGGGGCATTGACTTTGTGGTGGTGCGGGAGCTCATCGGCGGAATGTACTTCGGCCGGCACGCCACCGCAGAGGTGGAGGGGGAACTGAGAGCGGAGGACATCTGCGCTTACAGTGAGCACGAGATCCGCAGGGTGGCCCATGTGGCCTTCCAGATGGCCCGGAAGCGCCGGGGGCGGGTCACCTCCATCGACAAGGCCAACGTGCTGGACACCTCCCGCCTGTGGCGGAAGACCGTGACGGCGGTGGCGGAGGCGTACCCGGACGTGGAGCTTTTGCATATGTACGTGGACAACGCCGCCATGCAGATCGTCCGGGACCCCAGCCAGTTTGATGTCATCGTCACGGAGAATCTCTTTGGAGACATCCTCTCCGACGAGGCCAGCCAGATCACCGGCTCCATCGGCATGATCCCCTCCTCCAGCATGGGGGAGGGAACTCGGGGGATGTACGAGCCCATCCACGGCTCCGCCCCGGACATCGCAGGCCAGGATAGGGCAAACCCCATCGGCACCGTGCTGGCGGCGGCCATGATGCTGCGCTACAGCTTTGACATGGATAAGGAAGCCGACGCCGTGGAGGCGGCGGTGGACGCCGTGCTGAAAGAGGGCTGGCGCTGCGGCGACATCATGCAGGGCGGCGGAAAGCCGGTGGGCTGCCGGGAGATGGGCCGGCTGATCCGGGAGCGTATCTGATTGGTTCCACGCGAAAAAATCCCCTGACGTTTTCGTCAGGGGATTTTTGGAGCTGTAGGGGGTTATGCCTCCGGCTGATCCGGGATCGGGTTCTCCTGCACGGCCTCACCGCCGGAGATGTTGATGATGGTCTGACCGTCCTTGCCCTCTCCTGCGGCGATCCTGCCGCCCAGCAGGCCGGACAGCAGGGACTTGATGTCAATGCCCATACCCTCAGTGAAGCCCTCGGTGATCTGGGTGGTGCCGTTGACGATGTCCTGGAGGAGTTTGGCGCTGTTGCCCTCGCCGTACATGGTGATCTTCTCCACCTTGGAAAGGGGTTCCGCCACGTTTCGGGCGATGTCCGGCAGGGCCTGCATCACCATCTCCACCATGGCGGCCTGGCCGTACTTCTTCATGGCCTCGGCCTTGCGGTCGATGCCCTCCGCCTCCGCCAGTGCCTTGGCCTGGATGGCCTGGGCCTCGGCCTTGCCCACGGCGGCGATGCCGGCGGCCTCCTGCTCCTTGGCGTACTTGGCGGCCTCGGCGGCTTTCTTGGCGGCCTCCGCGGCCTGCTCCTCCTCGTAGCGCTTGGCCTCGGCGTCCTTCTGGCGCTTGAAGAGGTCCGCCTGGGCCTCCTGTTCCATGCGATAGCGCTGGGCGTCCGCCTGGGCCCGGATCTCCGCGTCCAGCTTCTGCTTGGCGATTTCCACCTCCTGCTTTTTCAGCTCCGCGTCCCGTTCGGCCTTGGCGATCTGGGCGTTGACCGTGGCGGTCTCGATGCTCTTTTGCTGCTCTTGCTGCTGGATGGTGTAGGCGGCGTCCGCCTCGGCCTTTTTGGTGTCGGAGATGATTTTCAGCTCCGCCTTCTTGATCTCCAGCTCGTTGTTCATCCGGGCGATCTCCGTGTCAGAGAGGACCCGGGCCTCGTTGGCGGCCTTGTCGGCCTCCGCCTGGGCGATGGCCACGTCCCGGTCCGCCTGGGCCTTGGCGATGGCGGCGTTTTTCTTGATGAGGGAGGTGTTGTCCGCGCCCAGGTCCCGGATGAGGCCGTTCTCGTCGGTGACATTCTGGATGTTGCAGGAGAGAATCTCGATGCCCAGCTTGTCCATGTCCTTGGAGGCCTTCTGCATTACCTGGTCGGAGAAGGAGTCCCGGTCGGTGTTGATCTCCTTGAGGGACAGCGTGCCGATGATCTCCCGCATGTTGCCCTGGAGGGAGTCCTGAAGGTCCCGGGTGATGTCCACGGCCTTCTTGTTGAGAAAGTTCTTGGCCGCCAGCTTGATGCCCTCCGGCGTGGGAGAGATGCGGACCTTGGCCACGGCGTCCACGTTGACGTTGATGAAGTCGTTGGTGGGGACGGACTGCTCCGTCTTGATGTCCACGGTCATCTGGCCCAGATACAGCTTATCCAGCCGCTCGAAGAAGGGAATTTTGATGCCGGCCCGGCCGATGAGGATCTTGCCGTCCTTTTTCAGGCCGGAGATGATGTACGCCTGGTCCGGCGGGGCCTTGACATAGCCCATCAGCAGCAGGACCAGCAGGACCGCCACGGCGATCACAATGGGCAGGAAGGACAAAATGGCGTCAAGCATGTTGGGGACCTCCTCTACAAATTGTTTTTTGGGATATTGCGATCCGATAGTGAAGAATGGAATTTTTGTCCGCCGGTTTCACCCGCCGGACAAAAATCGGCATTTTTCACCTTTTATCATACCACGTTCCAAACTCCGGCACAAGGGTCAAAATTCCCCAGGGCCGCCGGGGGCAGGGGGAAAGGGCGGCGGCGCGGCGTCCTGAAAGGCGCGGCGCAGCTGGAACAGATAGAGCATGAGGGCGATGCCCAAAAGGGCGTACGCCAGGGCCAGGGTGATCACCGCGCCGTCCGCCAGCCCATCCGGCAGCCACCCGGGCCGCGGCAGATGGGGCCACAGGGCGATGGCGGTGACCAGAACGGTCTGCACCGTGCGGCAGAGGAGGATTTTCCCGCTCAGGTCCGCCGCCTCCGGCTCCCGGCACCGGGCCTTTGCCAGGGCCGCCAAATCCGTGAGGAACTGGAAGAGGAAATAGAGCTGAGCCACGGCCGCTACCATGTCCAGAGGCGGGAAGTGCCCGTCCACATCCATGCCGGCCCAGGAGGCCAGCCAGTCCGCCCCGGTCCACAGGGCCAGCAGGACGCCAAGGGGCCGCAGGAGGGCCAGGTCCCGCCGCTCCTCCTTCAGCTGGTCGATGGCACGGAGAAACAGCAGCCACCCCGCGAACCGGGGCAGGATGCTGACATTTCCCAGATTGAAGTCCAGGCAGAGAAACAGATAGCCCCAGGCGGCGCAGGAGAGGCCCTTGTATAGGCTGGACCGGTCGGTCATTGGAGGCCTCCTTCTACAGGAAGCAGCGTCAGCTCCCCGATTTTTTCGCCGTTGAGGTAGAAGTCCGCGGCGTAGCAGTCCGGGGGAGGATACACCCAGGGCTCGGTGCCGCCGCTGCCTCCGCCTCCGCTTCCGCCCAGGGGAACCTCAATGCCATGCGGTTTCCGGCCGGACAGCTCCAAGTCGTAGGTGTACCTGGTGCCCCACTCGCCTCCGGCGCTGCTGGAGCCGCTGGTATTTCCAATGCCCGGGTGCTCCAGCTCCGGGCGCTCGTCTCCAAAAGACCACGGAGTCGAGGAGGCGCCGACACTGCGGATGGACACCCAGTCCGCCGGGGTGCCGTTGTAGATGGCTGTGAGGTCTGTGCTGTAATAGCTGCTGATAAACTCTCCGTCGGGATGGAGAGAAAAGTCGAAGACGGGGATGGAGGAGTTTGGGAGATCGAAGAACGCGTAAATATCGCTGGCACAGCTGTTGGTCTGATACCGCATTCGCAGGGTGAAGTCCCCGCACCGCGCCTCGTAGACCCAGGCAGGGAGCCCCAGGTTTCCGGTGTCCCTCTCATCTCCCTGTACCACCTGGAAATCCCCCAGGGGCAGGACGACCCAGCGGTCCCCCTGTTTTTCTGCCCGGAGGGGCTGGATGGCCAGATAGCGGCTGTGGACGGTGCCGTCCCAGGGGGGCAGCTCTTTTTCGACCCACGGCGCGACGGTGTCGGGCTCCAGCACCAGCAGCCCCTCATAAGCGCCATTCTCCACAGGGCGGAGGTTGTAGATCCAGTAGCCGGACTGCCAGTCCACAGTGAAGCTCTCCAGCCGTGGCATCCTGACGCTGTCCCAGCTCTCCAGCCGGGAGGCCCGCCGCAGGCGGGCGCTGATCCACAGCCGGTCCTGGTCCTCCAGGGGGGCGCACATGGCCAGGTAGACGGGGTTCTCCGCCAGCATCGCCTTGGCGTAGGTGTCGAAGGCCCCGGCATAGGTGGTGCAGCAGGTGGTGCGGGCGGAGGCCATGGCGGCATAGGGCCGCAGCCGCTGGGGGAGGAGGCCGTCGCCTGTGTAGACCCCCTGGGCCCGGACGCCCACGAGGCAGGGGCCCGCCAGCACCAGCACTGCGCACACGCCCACCAGGGCCATTCCGGCGGGGTATCTCTTGAACCGGGCGATGGCCTCAATGCGGCGGCGGATATTTTTCCCGCCGTTTGCCATGGAGGAGGTGCCCGGTGTGCGGGCGTATTTCTCGTTGGCCATGGAGAGGAGGATGCGGCCGTAGTCCCGCCGGTCCTCTCCCTCCAGCCGCTCCAGCGCCCGTTGGTCGCAGAGGGACTCCAGGTCGTTCCCCGCCAGGTCCGCGCAGCGCCACAGCAGGGGGTTGCACCAGTGGACGCATCGCAGGAGGCAGATCAAAAGCCCCCAGGCGGCGTCATGGTGTTTCAGGTGCAGCAGCTCGTGGAGCAGGACCTTTTCGTCCGTCTCCTCCCCGGCGGGCAGGGCCAGCACGGGCCGAAGCACCCCGCAGATGAAGGCGGAGTCCAGCCTCTCCACCTCCACGGCGGGGCAGACGGGCAGGCCGTACCGCTCCGCGGTCTCCCGGACCAGGGCGGCCCGCTCCGCCCCCGCGGGGGTCCCCTGGCGGAGAGCCAGCCGCAGCCGGAGGTAGGACAGGGCGTACCGCAGCAGCAAAACCGCCGCCCCCGCCACATAGACGGCATATATCCACTCCGCCCCGGTGCGGGGCGGCCCCGTGAAATGGGGCAGGGGCACGGGGGCGGACACATGGGCCAGGGTGCCGAACTCCTCCGTCAGGAGGGAGCGCAGAAACTCCACCGCCAGAGGCCAGTTCAACAGGGCATACCGCCCCCCAAGGCCCGCGGGGACCGCCAGCACCAGGGCCAGCATCCCCCACGCGGCGAACTGCCATCGGGGGGACAGCTTGTCCCGCAGCATGGCCTTGACGGCCAGCAGCACCGCCGCCGCCCCGGAGGCGGTGAGGGTTTGCAGCAGAAATGACCAAATATCGGACATAGAGACCTCCTAATCCGCAGGAGCGTTTTGAACAGCGCCGCGTTGCCGAGCGGCAGGGCGGAGAGACCGCCCACGTCCGTAACGCGCGAAAGCTCTTTTTGGATACTTTTTCTCTCGAGAAAAAGTATCATACCTCCATCTCGTCCAGCAGCCGCCGCAGTTCCTCACGCTCCCGGGGAGAGATGGGGCTCTCCTTCAAAAACGCCGCCACCAGATCTCCGGCGGCTCCCCGGTAGACCCGGCGGAGGAAGGTCTCCCGCTCCCGGGCCTGGCAGTCCTCCCGGCTCAGGGCGGCCCGGTAGACGTGAGGAGAGCTCCCCTTTTGGATGGAAACCAGACCCTTGGCCTCCATCCGGATGAGATAGGTCAAAACCGTGTTCCGGCTCCAGCCGGTCTCCGGCCGCAAAGCCTCCGTCAATTCTCCCAGGGCGCTGCCGCCGGAGGCCCACAGGGCGGTGAGAACCGTCCACTCCCGGTCTGATAAATTCGCCATGGCAGTTCCTCCTACAAGTGTAGTCATACCAGTATACTACACCTGTAGGAGGCAGATGTCAAGAAAAAACCGCGGCGGCTTGGCCGCTGCGGTTTTTGCCTTGACATGCTCCCCGGAATTCAGGCGGGGAGGGGGGCCGTCCGCCCAAAGAATCCGGCCCGCTTCAGGGCCATCACCAGCAGGGGGATCAGCGCGATGTGGACGATGATGCCCGGGATGGCCTTGAAAAAGGCCCCGGCCATGAACATCTCCCAGGTGAAGAGCTCCCCGGACACGCCGCTGAGAACCACCCGGGCGGCGCCCCAGACCACCCGGCCCGCCAGCATGGCGGTGATGAGGGACACGTAGATGTTTCCGGCCCTTTTGGGCAGGGCGCGGTACAGCAGGCCGGACACCAGCCCGTAGGCCGCCAGCTCAAAACACATGGCCAGGCCCGTGGGGTAGGGAGGGGGGCTGTGGAACAGGAAGAAGCGCAGCAGCGGCGCCACGGCCCCCACCGCCATGGCCCACCAGGGGCCGCAGAGGAAGCCCGCCAGCAGCACGGGGATGTGCATAGGGCTCAGGGCGCTGCCGATCTGGGGAATCTGCCCCGTCAGGAAGGGCAGGACCAGACAGAGGGCCAGGCAGACAGATGCCGTGATCAGGTGTTTGGTGTTGAGATTTTTCATGGTGTCGTTCTCCCTTTCAAACAGATGTTTTGCCGTCTTGAACGGGAGGCCGCGCCTTCATGGCGCGATTGCGTGCGGGGGAATCTATTTAAATCTCCGGCTTGGCCGGGGAATTGCGGATGGGCGTTACTGCGGCGCCGGGAACATGGCCCGCAGCAGCTCCACCGCCTCGTCCATGAGCTTGGAGAGGGTCATGGACTGGGTGCCCACCACCACGTTGTTGCAGTGGTTCACCGGCAGCAGCAGCTTCCGGGCGGGGCTCTGGCCCACGGCCACCGCCATGGCGGGAGTGACCTCCCCCAGCAGGGAGTCGGCGGCCAGAATGCCGATGGGGCCGGCGATGACGTCCGCGTCCCGGCAGTTTACCACCACGGGGTTCTCCCCGGTGGCGCCGGCGTCCGCCCCGGCCTTCAGCATGGCGGAGGTGGCGATGGCGTTGGTGCCCACGGCCACGATTTCGCAGGGCAGGGCGGCGGCCTTCACCCGCTCGATGAGCACCTGACCCATGCGGCCGCTCTGGCCGTCAATGACAACGAGTTTCATCCCTCCACCTCCAGGATCAGATCACAGCGGCTCTCCGGGGCCGCGGCGTCAAAGTACCGCCGCTCCAGGGGAATCCAGGTGCTGAAAAACCGCGCCTGGGCCTCCGGGCTGTTTCGGTTTTGGATGCGGGTTCGCTGGAGCTCCGGGGAGATCCGCAAAAAGACGGAGAGGTCGTAGCAGTCCGCCAGGGCCGGGTGCGTGCTGTACGCGCCCTCCACGATGTTCAGCGCCCCGGGGACCACCGGTGCGGGATTGCCCAGCGTCCTGGCGTGGCAGTCATAGGGCCGGTACTGGACCGTCTCCCCCCGGCGCAGGGGCAGGAGCACCTCCTCCAGGAACCGCTCATAGTCCACGTTGCCGCCGGGCTCCGCCAGACGCGCCTCCGTCCGCTGCTCCGGGCGGAGGAAGAAGTCGTCCATGTGAAACACATTGCACTCCGGGTAAATTTTGGCCAGCAGGGCTGCCAGGGTGGTCTTGCCCGCGGCGCTGCCGCCCTCCAGGGCGGCGATGACCCGGGATTTCTCCGCCAGCCGCCGGTCCAGGGCGGACAGCAGGGGTAAAAGGCGGACGTACTCCCGCCGGATCACCCGGTAGGCCGGGGCGTAGGCGGCGCGGAATTCCTCTGAGTGATGGCAGGGGGGGCATCCGGCCGCCCGCCATGTTTCCACAGCCTGGGCCGTCTCCTCCCGGGAGAAGGGCAGCCGCCCCTCCTGGGCCAGGTTCAGAAGGCATTGGAGCTTTTTCTCCAGCGCTGCCGCGTCTCCGGCGGGAGCCTCGGCGGAGAGGGCGAAGAGGCGGTACAGCGTTCGGGAAGAGAGACCGCCCAGTTCCCCCAGATGGAGCCGGACATAGGGGCCGTCCAGCGCCTCCGGGCCGGAGGCGGCGTCCTGTGGCAGGCGGGCCAGCTCCTCCCGGAGCCGCCCCAGGCCCGCCGGCTCATCCGTGACGAAGTGGCCGCAGCCGAACACGCTCTGGTGCAGGGCCTTTAGCAGGTCCTGGGGCCGCAGAGCGGGATAGGCGCGGCACTGGGTCAGCAGAAATTGGGTTGTGGACTGGGCTTCATCCATAGGACTCCTCGCTTTCAAAGTGGGTATGGTCACCATTATACAGCATGGAGCGGGGTGCAAGTCAAGGGTTTCGCCGAAAAAGGGGCTTTTCATCGGGAGAAAAAAGTGGTATTCTATAAATTGTTTGAAAATGCCAAACAAAAGGGGTGTTTTTTGTGTACGACGAACTGACGGAGGTTGACATCAAGAAGATGAAAGAGGAGCTGGACCACCGGATCCGGGTCCTGCGGCCCCAGCTTATTGAGGAGGTGCAGACCGCCCGGGCCTTCGGAGATCTCAGCGAGAACTTTGAGTACAAATGCGCCAAGCAGGCGAAAAACCGTAACGACAGCCGCATCCGCTACCTGGAGCGGATGATCCGCACCGCCAAAGTCATCGAGGTGAAGGGCGGGGCGGACACGGTGGGTCTCTTTGACAGCGTGACCATCTACAACGAGCTTGTCAAGCGGGAGATGACCATCCGCATTGTCACCACATTGCGCCAGGACGCCTTGAAAGGCCTCATCAGCAAGGAGTCCCCGGTGGGAAAGGCCCTGCTGGGGCACAGGGCGGGGGACAGGGTCCAGGTGGAGGTGGACCCTCAGACGAAATACTTTGTGGAGATCCGGTCCATTGAGAAGGGCACGGACGATGAGAGCCTGGACATCAGCTCCTACTGAGTCCATACGGGAAAGGGTGGTTTATTATGAAATATGTCAGAAGGGCCGTCTACGCGCTGCTGGCGGGGGTGCTGGTCAATTATCTGGCGCTGATCACGGTTCCGCTCTCCCGGGCGGCGATGGGCGCCGCCGCTGCCTGGCTGGGCGGACTGCTGGCGCTGGCGGGATTTGTGTACATCAATCTCTGCCCTCTGCCAAAAACGGCCCCTACCAAGCGCATCCGGTATCTGGCGGAGGGCTGTGAGCTGCTGTGGCTGTTCGCCGTCTCCTTTGCGCTGACCCTCTGCGTCCAGCCCGTCTGGCTGTGGTGGGTGTTTGCCGGGAGCGGGAGCCGGGACGGAGCGGTATTTGTGGTGCTTTTGGACCTGCTGCTTGCGGTCTGCTCCCTGTGCGTCCTCTTCTGGAACGGCATGATCCGGGTCTACCTCACCTCCGTTCAGCTGGGCGTTAAGCACCGCGTCCTGGCGGCGCTGTGCGGCTGGATTCCCCTGGTGAACCTGTGGTACTTAATGAAAATCATCTACATCACCGGAAAAGAGGCGGAGTTTGAGACGGAGAAGTGGGAGCTGGACGCCGTCCGGGCGGAGAGCGAGATCTGTAAGACAAAATACCCCATCCTGATGGTCCACGGCGTTTTCTTCCGGGACTTCCGGTATTTGAACTACTGGGGCCGCATCCCGAAGGAGCTGAGTCGCAACGGGGCCGCGGTCTACTACGGCCAGCAGCAGTCCGCCGCCGCGGTGGAGGACAGCGGCAAGGAGCTGGCGGAGCGCATCCGGCAGATTGTGAAGGAGACGGGCTGCGAAAAGGTGAATATCATCGCCCACTCCAAGGGCGGGCTGGACAGCCGGGCCGCCATCTCCCATTGCAGCATGGCCCCCTATGTGGCCACCCTCACCACCATCAACACCCCCCACCGGGGCTGCATCTTCGCCGAGTACCTGCTGGGCAAGGTGCCCCAGGCCGTCCGGGAGAAGATCGCCGCGGCCTACAACGCGGCCCTCAGGAAGGTGGGGGACCCCAACCCGGATTTCCTGGCGGCGGTGACGGACCTGACGGAGAGCGCGTGCCTTCGCCGGAACGAGGTGACGCCGGACATCCCCGGCGTGGTGTACGAGAGCGTCATGTCCTACTGCAAAAAGGCCCAGCACGGCAGGTTCCCCCTGAATATGACCTACCCCGTCGTCAAACACTTCGACGGCCTCAACGACGGGCTGGTGTCGGTGGAGTCCGCCAAGTGGGGGGAGAAGTTCACCCTTCTGGAGCCCCAGGGAAAGCGGGGCATCTCCCACGGGGACGTGGTGGATTTGAACCGGGAGAACATCCGGGGCTTTGACGTGCGGGAGTTCTACGTAAAGCTGGCGGCGGATTTGAAGCGCCGGGGGTATTGAGGCACATAAGAGCGGAGGACGGCCATGGAGCTGTCCTCCGCTTTTCATATGCTTCATCCGCGCTCCACAGCCTGCGGTTTCGAAAAATTTGCATCAAAAGCGTCCTCCGCGAGACCGCCGAATCGCATCACAACCTCCGCCTGATGGATTTTTAGATGAATTTTTATCAATATATCACATCAGGGCGCTGGTTTTCAGTAAAATCTCTGGCAGCCTGTGCGCCTCTGCAAAATAGTTGCATATTACAACAATTTGCTGATTGACTTGCCGCCGGGATGTGGTATCATTTTTTTGTAAGCTTATCAGGGAGAAGAGGAGGCGTTATCATGGGCACGGTACTGGGATACCTGCGGCCCCACGGCGTTCGGGTGGCCTGCGGCGTGACGGTGAAGTTCACCGCCGCGCTGCTGGAGCTGGTGCTGCCGCTGCTGCTGGAGCACATCGTGGACGTGAGCGTTCCGGCCCGGGACCTGGCCGCCATCTGGATCTGCGGCGGGCTGATGGCGGCCCTGGCCTTTGGGGCGGCCTTTTGCAACATCACCGCCAACCGCATGGCGGCGTGGGTGTCCATGGAGGTTACAAAGACTCTGCGGGGTGACCTGTACAGCCGGACCCAGCGCCTCTCCTGCGCCCAGATGGACCGGTTTTCCGCCTCCTCCCTGGTGTCCCGGCTGACCAACGACACCTACAACGTCCACCAGATGTTCGACAAGGTCCAGCGGGGCGGCATTCGGGCCCCCATGCTGGTGCTGGGGGGGCTGGTGCTGACCTTCCTGCTGGAGCCGGCTCTGGCGGCGGTGCAGCTGGCGGTGAGCCTTCTGACCTTTCTCACCATCTGGCGGGTGACCCGGCGGGGAATTCCCCACTATGCCGCGGCCCAGGAGGCGGGGGACACGGTGGTGCGGATTATCCGCGAGAACGCCTCGGGCGTCCGGGTCATCAAGGCCCTGGCCGGCCAGAGCCGGGAGCGGCGGCGGTTCGGAGAGGCCAACGAGGCCTCCCGCCGGGCGGAGGAGACCGCCGGGTGCGTCATGGCCGCCGCCAATCCCCTGACGGACCTTCTGCTGAACACGGGACTGGTACTGGTGGTGCTGGTGGGGGCCCTCCGGGTGGACGCCGGGCAGATGCCGCCGGGCCAGATTGTGGCGTTTTTGTCCTACTTCACCCTGATCCAGACCGCCACCTTAGGCATCGCCAAGGTGTTTATCCGGATCAGCAAGGGCGCGGCTTCCGCCCGGCGGATTGAGGAGATCCTGCTGGAGCCGGAGGACCAGCTCCTCCGGACCTCGGAGGCCGCCTCCAGGGCGGAGCTGGGCATGGAGGGCGTCTCCTTCTCCTATCTGGGGGTGGAGCGGGACCTGGCGGACGTGACCTTTTCCCTGAAAAAAGGGGAGACCCTGGGCATCCTGGGCCCCACCGGCAGCGGGAAGAGCACCCTGGCGGCGCTGCTGATGCGCCTGTACGACGCCGGGGAGGGCGTGGTCTGGGCGGGGGGCCGGGACGTGGGCTCCATCCCGCAGGCAGCGCTGCGGAGCCGCTTCGGCGTGGTGTTTCAAAACGAGGCGCTGCTGAACGACAGCGTGTATGAGAACATCTCCTTCCTGCGGAACATCCCCCGGGAGGAGGTGGCCGCCGCGGCCAAAACCGCCCAGGCCTGGGACTTTATCCAGGCGCTGCCGGAGGGCCTGGACAGCCGCCTGGACATCCGGGGGGCCAACCTCTCCGGCGGGCAGCGGCAGCGGCTGCTGGTGGCCCGGGCCCTGGCGGGGAAGCCCGCCGTCCTGGTGCTGGACAGCGCCGACAGCGCCCTGGACTACGCCACCGCCGCCGCCCTGCGGGCGGCTGTCCGCCGGGACTGCCCCGGCGTGACGCTGGTGGTGATCTCCGAGCGCGTCGCCTCCCTGCGGGACGCGGACCGCATCCTGGTGCTGGAGGAGGGCCGCGTCACGGCCCAGGGGACCCATGGGGAACTGCTGGAGAGCTGTGCCCGCTACCGCCGCATCGCGGAGCTCCAGAAGGGGGTGCTGTTGTGAAAAAACAGATTCTGCGGCGGCTGGCCCGGTTCCTGCGGCCCTACGCCCTGTGGCTGGCCCTGGCCCTGGCGCTGACGGTTCTCTCCAGCCTGCTGGCCCTGGCGGCGCCGCTGCTGTCCGGCCGGGCGGTGGACGCGGTGGGCGTGGTCCCCGGGGCGGTGGACTTTCCGGGGGTGTTCCGGGCCTGCGGGGGAATGCTGGCCTGCTACGCCCTCTCCTCCGGGCTGAATTACGCCGTTGCGGCCCGTCTTATCAAGGTGGGGCAGTCCGTCTCCCGGGACCTCAGGAGAGCGGCCTTTGACCGCATGAGCGAGCTGCCGGTGGAGTACTTCGACACCCACCCGGCGGGAGATCTGGTGAGCCGGGTGTGCTATGATGTGGACACGGTGAACGCCGTGATCTCCACGGACCTTCTTCACCTCTGCACCAGCGCCCTGACGGTGGGGGGCTCGTTTGTCATGCTGCTGGCCATCTCCCCCCGGCTGACCCTGGTGTTTTTTGTCACGGTGCCCCTGTCCCTCTTCCTCACCCGCTTCCAGATGAGGCGCATCCACCCCCTGTTCCGTCTGCGCTCCAAGGCGCTGGGCTCCCTCAACGGCTTTTCCGAGGAGCGGGTGGGCCGGCAGCGGGCCATCCGGGCCTATGGCGTGGAGGCGGCGGATCTGGAGCAGTTCCAGCGGTACAACGCCGCCGCCTCGGAGGCCTATTATGAGGCCGACCGGGCCAGCGCCTCCCTGGGGCCCTCGGTGAACTTCATCAACAACCTCTCCCTGGCGGCGGTCAGCATGTTCGGCGCGCTGCTGTATCTGGGGGGCGGCCTGACTTTGGGGAATCTCTCCTCCTTTGTGCTGTACTCCCGCAAGTTCTCCAGCCCCATCCGGGAGGCCGCCAACCTCCTCAGCGAGCTCCAGTCCAGCGTGGCGGCGGCGGAGCGGGTGCTGGACCTGCTGGATGAGCCGGCGGAGGCGGGGGACGCCCCCGGCGCCCGGGAACCGGAGACGCTGCGGGGAGAGATCTCTTTCGCCCATGTGGATTTTGGCTACGACCCGGCCCGGCCCGTGCTGCGGGATTTCACCGCCCATATCCCTCCGGGGAGCCTGGCGGCGGTGGTAGGCCCCACCGGGGCGGGGAAGACCACCCTGGTGTCGCTGCTGCTGCGGTTTTACCGTCCTCAGGGCGGCTCCATCTCCATCGACGGCCTGCCCCTGGAGGGGTACGCCCGGGACGGCCTGCGCCGCCGCCTGGCCCTGGTGCTCCAGGACACCTGGCTTTTCGGCGGCACCATTGCGGAAAACATCGCCTACGGCGCGCCGGAGGCCACCCGGGAGCAGATTGTGGAGGCCGCCCGGGCTGCCCGGGTCCACCGCTTCATCACCTCTTTGCCGGAGGGGTACGACACGGTCCTCACCGACGAGGGGGCCGGGGTCTCCAAAGGCCAGCGGCAGCTGCTGGCCATCGCCCGGTGCTTTCTCACCGACGCGGACGTCGTCATTCTGGACGAGGCCACCAGCAGCGTGGACACGGAGACGGAGGGGGAGATCAGCCTGGCCATGGAGCGGCTGCGGCAGGGGAGGACCTGCTTTGTCATCGCCCACCGCCTGGCCACCGTCCGCCGGGCCGACCGTATTCTGGTGCTGGACCAGGGCGGCGTGGCGGAGGCGGGGACCCATGAGGAGCTGCTGGCGGCGGGGGGACTCTACGCCTCGCTGTACCGGGCGGCGGAGTGAGCGCCTCTGGGATAAGTACGAAAACGTATCCGAGAACACGGTAAAAGTCAATTGTCAAATTATAAAAATTTGAATAATAAATTTATGTAATGTTAACAACAGTTGTGAAAATGGCCAAAAATCCCGCCGCAAAATAGGGAACATATCAATTGACAAAGGGTGGTAAAACTCTTTATAATGAAAATGCAAAAACGCAAACGTTTGCACAAATTTGCGCCTGATCACCGCGGATTTGTGGAGACGGAGCGAGAGTTGAGGGAAAAGAAAACTGATTGATGCTCCAGCGATTCCCCCGCAGCAATCATACGAATCTCCGGTTAAAATGCGGCTTGCCGCATTTTGGCGCCGCGGCACCTGCCGCGGTTTCCGACATCCATATGGATGCTGGAGGGAGCCGTATGACACGGCTTCGCCGACACCGCCTGAGCGGCGGCGTCCCGGCAGCAAAGCTGACGGAATGAAGATCAAGTCTGGTTTTCATTGGCGAATAGTATCAGAAAGAGGTGTTACCGTGGCAAAGAAAGATCTTCCCAGAAAACCCCTGACGAAAACAAGGCTGAAAAATCTGATCCTGAACGTTCTGCGCAACCCCTTCAACATGATCGTGCTGGTCAGCCTCATTGTGCTGTTCTGCCTGATCGTGATCCCCCTGCTGACCATGATCAAGTCCACCTTTACCCTGGCGGAGGGCGAGCTGCGCCGTATGCCGGGCCACCAGGCTGGCGAATTCACCATGTACTACTGGTGGTACATGGCCGTCAGCAACATGTCCAAGGCTGTGCTGTGGAAGCCGCTGCTGAACTCCTTCGTCTGCGGCTTTTTCACCACGCTGATCTCCGTGCCTCTGGGCTCGGTGCTGGCCTGGCTGATGATCCGCACCGACATCCCCGGCAAGAAGCTCCTGGGCATTCTGGTCACCGTGCCCTACATGATCCCCTCCTGGACCAAGGCCCTGGCCTGGCTGGCGGTGTTCCGGACCCCCACCAGCGGCGCCAACGGCTTTTTGACCGGCCTGGGCATTCCCATTCCCGACGTGCTGGCCTATGGCCCTGTTGCCATTGTGCTCTGCATGTCCATGCACTACTACGCCTTCTCCTACATCCAGGTGTCCGGCGCGCTCCGCTCCATCAACTCCGAGCTGGAGGAGATGGGTGAGATCCAGGGCGCCAACAAGGCCCAGATCCTGCGCCACATCACCCTGCCGCTGATCCTGCCCTCTGTGCTCAGCGCCCTGGTTATGACCGTTTCCAAGTCCATCGGTACATACGGCGTGGCGGCCAACCTGGGCAACCGCATCGGCTACTACACCCTGGCCACCCGCATGCGCGTGTTCATTGACCAGGGTCCCCAGTCCGTGGGCTACGCCATGTCCATCGTCCTGGTGGGTCTGGCCGCTCTGATTCTGATGAGCAACCAGAAGGCCATCGGCGTCCGCAAGTCCTACGCCACCGTGGGCGGCAAGGGCGGCCGCAGCACCCTGATGCCTCTGGGCGCGGCCAAGAAGCCCATGATGGCCTTCCTGTCAATCTTCCTGTTCCTGGCCATGGTGATGCCCTTCTTCGTGCTGATTATGGAGACCTTCCAGATCACCACCGGCGCGGGCTACGGCATGGACAACCTGACCCTCTACAACTGGATCGGCACCGTGGACGAGGCCCAGAAGTACACCAACTATCCCGGCATCTTCCGCCACGACGAGTTCTGGAGCGCGTTTAAGAACACCGTCAAGCTGACGCTGATCGGCTCCATCATCACCGCCATCTGCGGCCAGTTCCTGGGCTACATCAGCTCCCGGGGCCGCGGAAAGTGGTACGGCAACCTCACCGAGCAGCTGGTGTTCGTCCCCTACCTGATGAGCGGCGTGGCCTTCTCCACCATGTACTTCTCCATGTTCAGCATCCCCCATCTGGGCGGCCTGATCCCCTCCCTGTACGGCACCTTCACTCTGATCGTTCTGACCTCCGTGGTCAAGCACTTCCCCTTCGCCAGCCGCTCCGGTACCGCCAACATGCTCTCCATCAGCGTGGAGCTGGAGGAGGCGGCGGACATCGCGGGCGCCAGCTTCTGGAAGCGGATGAGCTCCATCATCATCCCCTTGGCAAAGAACGGCTTCATCTCCGGCTTTATGCTGACCTTCATCTCCATCGCCAAGGAGCTGGACCTGATCATCATCATGATGACGCCCACCACCCGGACCATGTCCTTCCTGGCCTTCACCTATTCTCAGGAGGGCTATAACCAGATGTCCGACGCCATTTCCGTGTGCGTGCTGCTGTTCATCCTGGTCTGCTATATCGTTGCCAACAAGGTCGGCGGCGCCGATATTGGCAAGAGCTGGTAAACCACGGACCACATGACATGACAGAAAGGAAAGAACGATAATGAGTCGTATTGAGTTAAAAAATATTGATAAATTCTATGGCAGCAACCACGTTCTGCGCAACATCAACCTCACCATTGAGGACGGCGACTTCATGACCCTGCTGGGCCCCTCCGGCTGCGGCAAGACCACCACTCTGCGCGTGGTCTCCGGTCTGGAGAAGCCCCAGAACGGCATCATGACCATCGACGGCGAGGAAATGATTAACGCGGACCTGGCCTACTACGCCGAGCCCAGCAAGCGCGGGCTGAACCTGGTGTTCCAGTCCTACGCCCTGTGGCCCCACATGACGGTGTACAACAACATCTCCTTCGGCCTGAAGATCCAGAAGATGAGCCACGACGAGATTGACCGCCGGGTCATGGACTCCCTGAAGATGATGCGCATCGACATGTACAAGGACCGCTATCCCACGGAGCTGTCCGGCGGCCAGCAGCAGCGCGTGGCCATCGCCCGCGCCGTGGCCTCCAGCCCCAAGCTGCTGCTTCTCGACGAGCCCCTGTCCAACCTGGACGCCAAGCTCCGCATCGACATGCGCGCCGAGCTCCAGCGCCTCCACAAGGAGCTGGGCACCACCATCATCTACGTCACCCACGACCAGGTGGAGGCCCTGACCATGTCCACCAAGATCGCCCTGTTCAAGGCCGGCGAGCTGAACCAGGTGGCCACGCCCATGGAGCTGTACAACAACCCCATTGACCTGGAGGCCGCCGATTTCATCGGCAACCCCCGCATCAACCTGATCTCCGGCAGAGCCGAGATGAAGGGCGGCGAGCTGGTGGTCAAGAGCGAGCTGGGCGGCCACACCTTCTCCGCCGAGCACCTCACCAATGAGCAGAAGCCCGCCAGCGGCGAGTTCGACTGCGTCCTGGCCGTCCGTCCCGAGCAGATCATCATCTCCCGGGAGAGCGTGGAGGGCGCACTCCCCGTCAAGGTGTACGCCAGCCAGCCCGCCGGCTCCGAAACCATCGTCACCCTCAAGGCCGGCGAGGAGGAGTTCTTGTCCAAGGAGATCGGCCAGGTCCACTATGAGATTGACCAGCAGGTCTGGGCCATTATTGACCAGGATAAGATCAACGTGTATAATAAGGAGACCACCCGCCTCATTAAGCGCGCGGTGTGATTCTCCCCAGCTCGGATCAAAGCGCTCCCGGGCGGCAGCGGAGAACCGCCGCCCGGCCCCGCTTGATTATAGAACTCCGGCGCAATTCCCCAATCATTCTTCAAAAACGAAAGGAGAAGAACCCGATGAAAAAGAAGTTACTGGCACTCTTGCTGGCAGCCGTTATGGTGCTGAGCCTGGCGGCCTGCGGCGGCAAGACGGATACCCCTCCCGCCGACAGCGGCAATCCCTCCACCTCCCAGCCCGACGGCAGCGGTGATGCCGCCCAGCCCGAGGCCGGCCAGTTCGGCTACAACCCCACGACCGGCGAAGAGGTCTATGGCCCCTATTGGGACGAGTGGAGCGACATGACCGACGAGGAGCTCTATGAGCTGGCCCTTAAGGAGGTTGAGGGCGGTGCGAAGGAGATCAACGTCTACGCCACCTCCTCCAAGATGCTCAAGTGCGAAGAGGGCTTTGAGGAGATGTACCCCGGTCTGGATCTGGTGGTCTCCGACCTGGACGCCGGCGAGGTTCTGAGCAAGGCTGAGATCGAGAACAGCACCAACAACGTTACCGCCGACGTGCTCCAGACCAAGGACGTCAACGGCGACGTGTTCTTCGAGTACTATCACAAGGGCGTTCTGGAGCCCTTCTATCCCCGGGACATCTGCTCCCACATTGCTGAGGAGAACCTGAAGTTCAGCTTCCCCCTGTATGCCTCCCAGGCCTTCTGGTACTATAACACCGAGGCATTCCCCGATGGCCAGCCCATCACCAGCTGGTGGCAGATCATCGAGAAGAATCCCGACGGCAGCCAGAAGTACCGCCTCTTCACCAAGGAGATCGGCACCGAGGCCGCGTACCTCAGCCTGTTCGCCAGCTTCATCACCAACGCTGACGAGATGGCCCAGGCCTACAAGGATGTCTACGGCACCGACCTGGAGTACACCTATGACGCCTCCAGCTTCCCCTTCCAGGTGCCCGAGAACAACGCCGGCGTGGAGTACTTGTGGCGCTTCACCCAGGCCACTCTGGTCTTCATCGGCGACGGCGACGAGCTGGTGCTGGCCGTCCATAACTCCACCAAGGACGATCCCGCCCTGTGCCTGGCCTCCGCCGGCAAGGTGGAGAACCGCGAGGAGTCCGGCTACAACATCGCCTGGTGCACCAACCTGACTCCCTACAACGCTCTGCTGAACACCGAGTCTATGTTCGCCGTCAAGGGCTGCGACAGCCCCGCCGGCGCCCGGCTCTTCATCCGCTATGTCACCGGCGGCGCCGACGGCGAGAGCGGCGGCTTCAAGCCCTTCACCAAGACCGGCAACTGGCCCCTGCGTGACGACGTTCCCAACGATAAGAACCCCGTCTCCCTGCCGGATCTGGGCGCCCGCGCCAACGATGTGGACGGCATTTACAGCATCTTCCCCGACGTGCAGGACATGTGGACCTTCTGGCGTGACCAGGCTCCCAAGTAAGTAAGATGTTTGCCGCGTAAGCGGCTCCGCCGGGCGGGCGGCCAATCGGCCGCCCGCCCGTTTTCAAGAGGAGGAACTCCATGCTGGGCAGAGGCAATCCCATTCAGGAAAGTCAGATAGACGAAAAGATCAGCCGGGCGGCGGACAGCTTTTGGTCCGCCTTCCAGATGATGGAAAACGGCAGGGTGAAGAGTACGCTGATGCTGTACTCCTTCTGCCTGTGCTGGGTATTTGCCGCTGTTCACGGCGCGGCCATTGCCCTTTTGATCGACCCGCTGCACGCGCTGATGGCCGGAACGCCTGTTTTCCTTGAGAATCTGGTGACCGCCCTGGTGCCCGCGGCGCTGGGCACGGCGATATGCGGCCTGACATGGTTTCTGCCTGGCGACAAACGAAAGCTGCCGGCGGCTTATCTGTGGCTGACGCTGCTGATGCTGGCTTGCGTAATCGCCCTGCTGGCGCTTCTAAAAGGAGAGCGGGGGGCGCAGATTTTAGCTCTGCGATTTTTCGGGATGTTCGTATTGATCCCCCTGATCATGGGGGATGGGATGTCGATTCTCCTGTTTTACCGATACTGGAAACATAAGCCCCCTGTCAAAGACGTGGCGGAGCTTAGGAAAGGGCCGTAAGACGATGATTGATACTGTATTGTTCGATATGGGCGGAACGCTGGAGGACATCTTTACGGACGACGAGAGCCGTGAGCAGTCCGCGCGGGAAGTCCTGCGTATTTTGAAGGAAAAGGGCGTCGCTGTGCCCGACGATCTGGCCTCCGCTCAAAAGAAGCTGGCGGACGGCTGGGACCGCTACGCCGCCTACCGGGGCCCCACGGACCGGGAGCTGAAGCCGGAGGAGATCTGGGGGCAATATGTCCTGACGGACTTTGGTCTGGACCAGGAGACAGTGGCCCCCTTTGCCGAGGAGCTGGCCCACATGTGGGAGGTTACCTACTACCACCGCACCCTCCGTCCCCGTGTGGCGGAAATGCTGGCAGGGTTGAAAGGCCTGGGGATGAAACTTGGCGTTATCAGTAATACCGCCAGCCTCTACCAGGTGTTTGACATTCTGGAGGAGTATGGCATCCGGGATTATTTTCAGGATGTCACGCTGTCCTCCGTCACCGGCTATCGCAAGCCGGACCAGAATATTTTCAAGGTCTCCCTGAATCAGATCCGCTCTGATCCGTCCACCTGCGCCTATGTGGGCGACACGTTGTCCCGGGACGTCATTGGACCCCAGCGCATGGGCTTTGGCATGACGTTCCATATCAATTCCAAGCTGACAAAATGCAAGGATGTGGACGTGCCTAAGGAGATCCGGGCCACCCATGAGATCGAGGACATCTATCAGGTTTACGCTATTCTGCGGGACCTGGAACAGCACGAGGCTGTATGACACAGAGAGCAAAGCGCCCTCCCCGGTCCGGGGAGGGCGTTTTTTTTGGATGATCCGATTCTCCGTTGGAATCCCGGTTCCTGCGGGAACAGCGGCGCGGAGAGGAGTCATACCGCCCGCTCTTGCTCCGCGCCCTCCGGACTGCCCGGGAGGCGGACCGGGTCAGGACCGGCCGCAGCCGGGGCAGTGGGCGCAGTCTCCGCCGCAGCCGCCTTTGCGGTGCAGGCAGGAGCGCAGGGCCAGAATCAGCCAGAGGCCCAGAGCCGTTAAAATCAACACTTCCAGCATGAAATCCTCCTTATATAGCCGGCTACAGCAGCAGGGCGGCGCGGTACACCAGCAGAGATACGATCCAGGCTATGACACACTGGGCCATGGCCACACCGGCGGCCTTCCAGCCGGAGCCAAGCTCCTGTTTTACGGCGGAGATGGCGGCCACGCAGGGGGTGTACAGCAGGGTGAACGCCAGGAAGCTGGCGGCGGTGGCGGGGGAAAACAGCGTTCCCAGGGCGGCGGCGGTGACGTCCGCGCCGGACCCCGTGAGAACCCCCAGGGTGGAGATGACGGACTCTTTGGCGATAAAGCCGGTGATCAGGGCGGTGGAGACCCGCCAGTCCCCAAAGCCCAGAGGGGCGAGCAGGGGGGAGATCCACGCGCCTACGGCGGCCAAGAGGCTGTGGGAGCTGTCGGCCACCAAATTCAGCCGGGTGTCAAAGGTCTGGAGGAACCAGACGATGATGGTGGCCGCGAAGATGATGGTGAAGGCCCGGGTGAGAAAATCCTTGGCCTTATCCCAGCACAGCTGCCCCACACTGCGAGGAGAGGGGAAGCGGTAGTTGGGCAGCTCCATGACAAAGGGCACGGGCTTTCCCTGGAAGGCGGTGGCCCCCAGCGCTTTGGCGGCGATAACGCCCACCAGGATGCCGCCGAAGTACAGCGAGATCATCACCAGGGCGGCATAGCGGGGGAAGAAGGCGGCGGAGAAGACGCCGTAGATGGGAATCTTGGCGGAGCAGCTCATAAAGGGCGTCAGCAAAATCGTCATCCGCCGGTCCCGCTCGGAGGCCAGGGTCCGGGTGGACATGATGGCGGGCACGGAGCAGCCGAAGCCGATCAGCAGAGGCACGATGGAGCGGCCGGAGAGACCGATCTTTCGCAGCAGCTGGTCCATGAAAAACGCCACCCGGGCCATGTAGCCGGTATCCTCCAGGATGGAGAGAAAGAAGAACAGCACCACGATGATGGGCAGGAAGCTCAGAACACTGCCCACTCCGGCGAAAACCCCGTCGATTACGAGACTGTGGACCACAGGATTCAGGCCGTATGCCGTCAGGCCGCCGTCCACGGCGGCGGTGAGGGCGGCGATGGCCATTGCCAGCAGGTCTGAGAGCCCCTGGCCCACCACGCTGAAAGTCAAATAGAAGATGGCCAGAATGATGCCAAAGAAGATGGGCAGGGCCAGGTATTTGTTAGTTACCACCCGGTCAATGGCCTCGCTGCGGCGGCGCTCCCGGGATTCCTGGCACTTTACCACCGTGCGGGCGCACACGCCCTCGATGAAGTCGTAGCGCATGTCCGCAAGGGCGGCGTTGCGGTCCATGCCGTGCTCCGCCTCCATCTCCTGGACGCTGTGCTCGATAAGCTCCAGCTCATTCTGGTCCAGTCTCAGCCGTGTCCGGACGTCCTCGTCGTCCTCAATGAGCTTGGCGGCGGCGAAGCGCACCGGCAGGCCCGCGGCCTCGGCGTGGTCCTCAATCTGGTGGACCACGGCGTGGATGCAGCGGTGTACCGGCCCGGGGGAGCAGAAGTCGTAGACAGCCGGCAGGGTCTTATTCCGGGCCGTAGACACGGCGATGCGGATCAGCTCCTCCACGCCGTGATTCTTCACGGCGGAGATGGGGATCACAGGGATACCCAGGGCAGCGGACATGGCCTTGACGTCGATGGTGCCGCCGCCGGCGGTGACCTCGTCCATCATGTTCAGGGCCAGCACCATGGGGATGCGCATCTCCAGCAGCTGGAGGGTCAGGTACAGGTTCCGTTCGATGTTGGTGGCGTCCACAATATTGATGATGCCGTCGGGCCGCTGGTTGAGAATAAAGTCCCGGGTGACGATTTCCTCCGGCGTGTAGGGGCGGATGGAGTAGATGCCCGGCAGGTCCACCACCGTGCAGTCCTTTTGCCCTCGGACGGCGCCGGACTTCTGGTCCACCGTCACGCCGGGAAAGTTGCCCACGTGCTGATTGGAGCCGGTGAGCTGGTTGAAGAGGGTGGTCTTACCGCAGTTTTGGTTGCCGGCCAGAGCGAAGATCATGACTGTGCCACCTCCACCTGGATGTTTCGGGCGTCCTCCTTCCGCAGGGAGAGGGCGTAGCCCCGCACCCGCAGTTCGATGGGATCTCCCAGTGGGGCGGTCTTCTCCACCCGCACGGCAGTCCTGGGAATCAGGCCCATGTCCAGCAGGCGGCAGCGCAGGGCTCCTCCGCCGCCCACGGCGGTGATGACGGCCTCCTGGCCGAGAGGCAGCAGATCCAGTGTCATAGTGATCCCTCCCACAAGGTTAGCTTATTCTAACTACTGTAAGAGTATCACGGAACGGGCCGGAGGTCAAACTGGGAATTGCCAGAAAAACAGAAAAAATTCGACGGATTTTTCGTACACTCCGATAATTTTATTCCTCCGGCAGCGGGGAAAACCGCTTGCGCGGAAGCGGCGGCCTGTGCTATACTGCCTGTGAGGTGATGAGATATGCTGACATTCAACCATTTTAATTTTAACGTATCCGACCTGGAGCGGTCCATTCAATTCTACCGGGACGCCCTGGGCCTGGAGGAGGTGCGCCGGAAAGAGGCGGAGGACGGCAGCTTTGTGCTTGTGTTCCTGGGGGACGGAAAGACGGATTTCTGCCTGGAGATCACATGGCTGCGGGAGCACCCTCAGAAGTACGACCTGGGGGAGTGCGAGTTCCACCTGGCCCTGAAGGCGGAGGATTACGAGGCCGCCCATCAAAAGCACGCCGGCATGGGCTGTATCTGCTTTGAGAACCCGGCCATGGGCATTTATTTTATCAGCGATCCGGACGGGTATTGGATCGAGATCATCCCCGACCGGTGAGAGGACTGCGAAAGCCGTCTGCGGCAGGCGCCGCGGGCGGCTTTTCACCCCTGTGAAAAGCCGGAGAAGAGGGGAAAAACCTCGTTGACTTCGCTGTGTGAAGATGGTAAAATAATTCTTGCCTCAAATGGGATACCATCCATGGGTGCACAGAATTTGAGAGATTTTTGGAGGGATTCAGATGAAACGGTTGTTATCGGTATTACTGGCGGTGCTTTTGACGTTGGCTCTGGCAGGCTGCGGAGGCAAGGACTCCGGAGATTCCGGGGCTGGCTCCGGTGGCAGCGGTGATAATGTCGGTTCCGGCAACGGGGACGTCTACGCGGAGGACGGCTGGGCCGAGGGCCGCATGGGGGACACGATGCACGCCTATTGGTTCAATTACACGGTCAACAGCGCCTACACCTGCGGCGAGTTCGCCGGCCGCGCGGCGGCGGAGGGCTGCAAGCTGCTGGTGGTGGAGATCACCGTGAAGAACACCGTTACCTCCAGCGTGGAGATGTACGATACCGACTTCCAGGCCCAGTGGGGCAGCGACGCGGAAGAGGATTACCGCCTGCCCATCACCACCGATCCGGAGACCTTTGAGGAGCTGGACCCCATCAGCGACGAGCAGCTGCCCGGTACATATGAGCTGGGGGTGAATCAGGAGCGCACGGGATTGCTGGTGTACGAGGTCCCCGCCGAGGGCAAGGACTTCTCTATCTCCTATATGGAGGCCTTTGAGGAGGGCGACGACGGCGATACCTTCTTCGTGTACTTCACTCCTGAGGAGAAGTGATCGGTTTTCCGGGAAAATAGGAACCCCCGGCTCCGCCTATGGCGGAGCCGGGGGTTTGTTTTATCCCAGGGCGTTGGGGTGGAGATCCGTCAGGAGCTCCACATAGGGCACATTCAGGGCTTCGGCGATGTTCTCCGCCGTCAGGGGCGCAGAGGACAGCTTGCAGAGGGGAAGAAATCTCAAAAGAATTACAAAAGAGATACAGATCCGGGCAAAAAATAACAAAAGGACGGGACGCCGAAAATGGCGCCCCGCCTTGGTATGTCTGCGGTCTGCTCAGTAGAACTCCTTGAGGTAGGACTCCAGATCTGCCCGCGTGCCCATATAGGGTCCCGGAGTCTCCATTTTCAGGGAGACCAGGGCCGTGGCGGTGCGCAGAGCCGTGGGGATGTCCTCCGTCAGCCGTTCGTTGATGTAGCAGGCGAAAGTGGTGTCTCCCCGCCCCGTGCGGCCGGAGAGGTTCCGGGCCTTGATAGGGCAGGTATAGATCTCCTTCCCGTCGTAGACCAGCACCTCGGTGTTGTGGGTGATCAGCACCTCTTTTGCCCCCCAGCTGTGGAGGATTTTGGCGGCTTCCGCCCGGTCCGTAAGGCCAGTGAGAATTTCCGCCTCAGCGGCGTCGGTCTTCAAAAACCGCACATAGGGCAGCATCTCGCGTTTGGCCGCCCAGTCGTGGTACACCATGCCGCCGTTCTCCACCCAGCGGAGCATGCACTGCACGTCAATGGCCACCATGGCCCGCTTCGCGGCAAAGGGGATCATCTCGTCGGGGATGTCGCCTCCCACCAGGCCCGCCAGGTGCCAGATGGCGGCGTCAATGGCGGGCACCTCCTCCGTGCGGTAGGGATCAATAACGCTGTCCACCGTGGAGGTGCGCCGCTCCCGGTCCGGGGTGTGGTATACGTTTTTAGTCACAAAGGAGTGGGTGCTGGGCAGGGGATATACGGCGGCGTTGGGGGCTTTGGCGAAGGCCGCCTCCAGCTCCTCCGGGGCCATGTCCGCCTTGGGCAGCACCGCGATTTTGTGCCCGATGTTGGCGGCGGCGAAACCGGAGTAGTACACCGCGCCGCCAATGGCCTGAACGGTGGCGCCGTCATAGTCCACGTTGGTGTCCCGGGCCACCTCGCCGATGATGAGAGAATCAAACTGGCTCATTTTGCTGTCTCCTTCCGAATGGCCTCGTCGGCCTCTGTAAACTCCTGGAACGACGGGCTCCAGAGGTGAAAATTCCGGCTCTCAATGATGGCCTTATAGGCGAAGGAATCCCTTACCCGCTCCGGCAGGATAACGGCGGTCCGGGCCTCATCGCCGTCCCGGTGGGTGTCGGACCCGGCCAGGCGGTAATACTCGGGATGGCGGCGGCAGAGGGCCAGCGCCTGGTCGTTATGGTTCTCGTGACGGGGATTCCCGTTGATGATCTCCGCGCCGTGGACGGCGGTCTCTTGAACGGGGGCGCTGCCTTCGCGGAAGGGATGGGCGTGAATGATAAGAACCTCATTGTGGAACCGGTCGAAAAACTCCTGGGCGCTCATGCAGCAGGCGTAGGGGTTGGAGCGGAGCCACTGCTCGTCAATGCCGTAGACCAGATAGTCGTTGTCATTCTCGGGAAAGCGGAACTCGGCGCCAAGAATCACGTCCAGGCCCACCTCGTCGCCCCGCTTTTTGGAGGCGTGGTAGCCGGAGAGATAGTGGTCCATGACTTTGTCCCAGTTGTGCTCCGTGTCGATGCGGGAGAGGTACTCCGGGTGGAGATGGTCGGTGACCACCAGGCCGGAGAAGCCGTGGCGGACATAGCGGTCCACCACGTCGGCGGCAAACAGGCGTCCGCACCTGCTGGTCTCCGCCGTGTGGGTGTGGGGGTCGTAGAGATAGCCGTTCATATGAGATCTGCTCCCTTTCTTTTATAGGGGGTCCGGCGTGGATGTCGGGCATCCCTGGATTTTTTAGAGCTCAATCCAGCGTCCGGCAGGTGCCCCGCTTTACGAGGCCCGGCAGGAGGATCTGGTGGACATACCCCTGGGTGCCGTGCTCAATTTTGTCCCGCAGCATATCCACGGCCTGAATGGCCATCTCCCGCAGGGGCTGTTCGATGGTGGTCAGCTCGATGCGGGGCAGCTCCGCCGAGGGGATGTTGTCGAAGCCGATGAGGCTGAGGTGCCCGGGAATGTCGATCCGCAGCTCGTCCGCCGCCCGCATGACGCCCAGGGCGTGGGAGTCCGTGGAGGCGAAGATGGCGGTGTAGTCAATGGGCCGGGAGAAGAGCTCCCGGGCCATCTGGTAGCCGTTGTTGATGGAGGAGCGGCTGTACTCGCTGTTGAAAAACCGCTGCTGGAGGCCCAGCTCCTGGCAGGCCCGCATGTAGCCCTCCGCCCGCAGCTGGTGGGTGGTGGTGCGGCGGCGGCCAAAGTACAAAATGTCCCGGTGGCCCAGCTCGTAGAGGTATTTGGTGCCGATGTAGGTGCCGCGGCTGTTGTCCACGGTGACATAGCTCTGGGGCTGGTCCCGCAGGTTCTCGCTGACGAATACCGTGGGCACCTGGTCGGTGTAGGCCCGGATGTTCTCGTAGGTCTGGGGGCCCTGGGGCACGATGAGAATGCCGTCCACCTGGCGGCCCAGCAGCAGCTTAACCACTGTTTTCTCCTGCTTTAAGTCCGGGCCGGAGTTGCACAGCATGATGTTGTAGCCGTGGGTTCGGGCGCTCATCTCTGCGTGATAGGCCATCTCGCTCATAAACTGGTTGTCCACCGAGGGGACCACCAGGCCGATGAGGTCCGTTTTTTTCATCACCATGGAGCGGGCCACATAGTTTGTGGTGTAGCCCATCTCGTCGCAGAGCTTGATGATGCGCTCCCGGGTGTCGCTGCCGATCTGGGGACTGCCGGACAGGGCCCGGGAGACGGTGGCGTAGGAGACGCCGGCGGCCTTTGCCACATCCTTTAACGTTACGCTTTTCATAGAATTCAACCTTCCTCCCTGGCCCGAAAAAACCGCAAACGTTTCCGTCTCATATTTCACGGCTGACAGCGCCGTTTCCGCTGCCAGCCATATAATAAAAGCATATATGATTTTCCCGATATTGTCAATAACAATCTTGTTTTTTCCGCCTTTTGGGCATAAAAACGAAAAAGCGGCCCTACACTTTGGCATTTGGGATATTGACAAAGAACCCTCCGTTATTTAGAATGAAATCTGTAAAAGGCCGCAAACGTTTACAGGTTTGCTCCCCGCCGCTGGTTCACGGGGCCCTCGGGGCTCTCCGGCGGATGTTCCGCGGAATTGAGATCCGTAATTATATCAATAAGGAGGACTTTGGAATGACCCCGGATATTCAGACGATTTTCTTTGATGTGGGCAACACCCTGCGCATCGTGCTCAAGGAGCAGGACTTTATCGACAGGGCCGAGGCGGGCCTGATGGAGCTGATCCAGACCAAGGAGAGCCACGACGAGCTCTTTGCCAAGCTGGAGGAGCGGTGGAAGAAGTACCGCAAGATGTCCAAGGAGACGCTGCTGGACGCCTCCGAAGGGGAGCTTTGGACCCAGTACATGCTGCCGGAGTACGAGCCCAACATGATCTTCGCCAACGCCGCCCGGCTCACCCGCCTGTGGCGGGACCACGACGGCCGCCGGGTGGCCCGTCCCGACGCCGTGGCGACCATTAAGGAGCTGTGCGCCCGGGGCTATACCCTGGGAATTATCGCCAACACGGTCACTGAGACGGAGATCCCCGACTGGATGGCCGCCGACGGCGTGGCCCAGTGTTTTAAGACCACCATTCTCTCCTCCAAGGTGCGGCTGCGCAAGCCCAACCCGGAGATCTATCACCTGGCCTGCCGCTGCATCGGTACTGCCGAGGCCAACTGCGCCTACGTGGGCGACAACCCTGTCCGGGATGTGGAGGGCACCCAGGCCGCGGGCTTCGGCATGATGATCCGCATCGACGAGCCGGACACCCTGAACAACGAGCACGCCACCGGCAAGGAGTTTACCCCCGACCACGTTATCACCCAGCTGAGTGAGCTGCTGGACATCTTCCCGGCCCGTACTTGACATAAAGGAGGGAACGCCATGGATACGAGCAAGCGTTACAAGGCCGTCTTCTTTGACCTGGGGGGCACCCTGCGCATCGCGCTGCTGGAGGAGGCCTGGATGAGGCACGCCCGGAGAAAGATGGCGGAGATCGCCGGCTCCCCCGTGCCCTATGAGGACTTCTACCAGATGATCGAGGAGCGCTATGAGCCCTACCGCAAGTGGGCCCTGGGGGAGAACAGGGAGTCCAACGATGAGGAGCTGTGGTGCAAGTGGCTGCTGCCGGACTACGACCAGGCCCGGGTGAAGCAGGTCTGCCATGAGCTGAGCTTCCAGTACCGCCAGTGCAAGGGCCGCCGCGTGGTGGTGGACGGCGGCGTGGAGGTCATCAAGGGTCTCCATGAGCGGGGGTATAAGCTGGGCATCATCTCCAACCTCATCGGCGAGAACGAGGTGCCCGACTGGCTGGAGGAGGACGGCCTGGACCAGTATTTTGATTCCGTGATTCTCTCCTCCGTCTGCGGCCTGCGAAAGCCTTGTTCCGAGATCTACGACATCGCCTGCAGGGACATCGGCGTGGCGCCGGAGGACTGCGTGTCCGTGGCGGACAATGTGAAGCGGGACATCACGGGAGCCAAGGAGGCCGGCATCGGCTGCAACATCATCTTCCGCTCCCCGGAGAAGAAGCACGCCGTGGAGTTCACCGAGGCCAACCG
>CAJUDV010000020.1 GCA_910585385.1 uncultured Oscillibacter sp.
AGATGTCGGCGGCGTAGGTCACCTGGGGCAGGCCCAGCTTCTCGGCGATCTGGGGGCCCACCTGGGCGGTGTCGCCGTCAATGGCCTGGCGGCCGCACATGACCACGTCGTCCTTCTCCACGCCGATGGTGTCAATGGCGGCGGCCAGGATCTGGGAGGTGGCGTAGGTGTCGGACCCGCCGAACTCCCGGGCGGAGACCAGAACAGCCTCGTCAGCGCCCATGGCCAGAGCCTCGCGGAGCATCCCGGCGGCGGGGGGCGGACCCATGGTGACCACAATGACCTTGCAACCGGTGGCGTCCTTCATTTTCAGGGCGGCCTCCAGGGCGTTCATGTCGTCGGGATTGGTGATGGTCTGCATGGAAGCGCGGTTCAGGGTACCGTCGGGATTCACAGCGACCTTGCCGGAGGTATCGGGAACCTGCTTAATAGAAACAATGATCTTCATTTTACCTTTACCTCCTATCTTATTTCACGCCCAGGTTGCTGGCGATAACCATGCGCTGGACTTCGGATGTACCCTCATAGATCTCGGTGATCTTGGCGTCGCGCATCATGCGCTCCACGGGATACTCACGGGTGTAGCCGTAGCCGCCGAACAGCTGAACGGCGCGG
This sequence comes from uncultured Oscillibacter sp., assembly GCA_910585385.1. Classification (GTDB taxonomy): domain Bacteria; phylum Bacillota; class Clostridia; order Oscillospirales; family Oscillospiraceae; genus Oscillibacter. Next base: position 616 of record CAJUDV010000020.1, read on the forward strand.
CGGGTGACGTCGGAAGCGGCCTCGGCGGCGAACAACTTCGCCATGGAGGCATCCATGGAGTAGGGCTCGTGGTTCTGCTTCTTCATGGCGGCGGCGTAGACTAAGTACTGGGCGGCCTGCATGCGGCAGTGCATATCGGCCAGCTGGAACTGGGTGTTCTGGAACTGGCTCAGGCGGCGGCCGAACTGAACGCGCTCCTGAGTGTACTTGACAGCCTCGTTGACAGCGCCTTCGCCCAGGCCCAGCGCCTGAGAGGCGATGCCGATACGGCCGCCGTCCAGGGTCTGCATGGCGATCTTGAAGCCCTTGCCCTCTTTGCCCAGCAGGTTCTCCTTGGGAACGATGCAGTCCTCAAAGATCAGGTCGCAGGTGGAGGAGCCGCGGATGCCCATCTTCTTCTCGTGCTTGCCGGTGGAGAAGCCGGGGAACTCCTTTTCCACGATGAAGGCGGAGATGCCGTGGTTGCCCTTGGACTTGTCGGTCATGGCGAAGACCACGAAGGTATCGGCCACGTTGCCGTTGGTGATGAAGCACTTGGAGCCGTTGAGAACGTAGTGGTCGCCCTCCAGAACGGCGGTGGTCTGCTGGCCGGAGGCGTCGGTGCCGGCGTTGGGCTCGGTCAGGCCGAAGGCGCCGATCTTCTTACCGCTCAGCAGGTCGGGCAGATACTTGCGCTTTTGCTCCTCGGTGCCGTTCTCAAAGATGGGAGCGCAGCACAAAGAGGTGTGGGCAGACACGATGACCGCGGTGGTGCCGCAGACCTTGGCCAGCTCCTCCACGCACATGGCATAGGAGAGAACGTCGCCGCCGGCGCCGCCGTACTCCTTGGGGAAGTAGATGCCCATCATTCCCAGTTTGGCCATCTTCTTGACGGTCTCCATGGGGAACTCCTCGGTCTCATCGACCTCCTCCGCCAGAGGCTTCACTTCGTTCTCGGCGAAGTCACGGTACATCTTGCGGAGCATCAGCTGCTCATTTGTCAGATGAAAATCCATACCTTATACTCCTTTCCAGTCCGGTGTTACTTGGAATAATCGTAGAAGCCCTTGCCGGACTTCTTGCCCAGCAGGCCGCCGCGGACCATCTTCTTCAGCAGCAGGGCGGGACGATACTTGGGATCGCCGGTCTCGCTGTAGAGGGTGTTCATGATGGCCAGGCAGACATCCAGACCAATGAAATCGCCCAGAGCCAAGGGGCCCATGGGATGATTGGCGCCCAGACGCATGGACTTATCAATATCCTCCACGGAGGCCACGCCGGTCTCCACCAGGCCGGCGGCCTCGTTGATCATGGGGATGAGAATCTTGTTCACCACAAAGCCGGGGGCCTCGGCCACTTCCACTGGGTCCTTGCCGATCTCCTGGGACAGCTTGTAGACAAAGTCAAAGGTCTCCTGGGTGGTGTTGGCGCCCCGGATGATCTCCACCAGCTTCATGCTGGGGACGGGATTGAAGAAGTGCATGCCGATGACGGGATGCTTGAGGCCGTTGCCCATCTCGGTGATGGACAAAGAGGAGGTGTTGGAGGCGAAGATGGCCTCGGGCTTGCACATGGCGTCCAGCTCATTGAGGAGCTCCTTCTTGGTGGCCATGTCCTCCTTGACGCACTCAATGATGAGGTCGGCGTCAGCGCAGGCGGCCTTCTCCTCCACCAGGACGTTGGCCATCAGGGCGTCGGCCGCGGCCTGCTCCATCTTGCCCTTCTCAACCCGCTTCTGGAGAGAGGCGGCCAGCTTGTCCTTGTGCTTCTGGGCGGAAGCGACGGAGCTGGCATACATCAGGGCGGTGTGGCCCTTCGCCGCGAAGACCTGGGCAATGCCGCTGCCCATGGTGCCAGCGCCAAAAATTGCTACCTTCATGTTTGTTCCTCCTGTTATTTTAATTTGTGCTTCGATTTTCTGTGGAGCGCGGGGGAGTTACTGAGTCCGTTCAGCCCGCGGAAAATCGCAGTAAACCCGCACTTTGCCAATTTACTGACAATGTTATTATAGGGACCCTGGCCGCAATTATCAAGTGGAAAATAAGGCTATTCCCACCCCTTTTCTGCTTTTTTACATTTCCCACAAATTACCCGTTGAATTTTATGCAATTTTGTTAATCGCTTAACACAATCCCTCCGCCTCATTGCGGAAAAGGCATTTACACGCCCCATTTCCTGTGATACAATGGCGGAGCGCACACAATACCTAGCGTCTGTTTCAAACAGGCTCTAGTGTCATAATTCTAATCTCCCAGGAGGATTTCACATATGCGGATGCGGAAAAAGAAAAACCTGATCCCCCGGATGGAGCGGTGCGGGGACCGCCTGATCCAAACCCCCTACGACCGCCGGGGCCATTGGCGGGAGCTGATGCCCCGGGCCCGGGAGCTCCGGCTGGAATTGGGCTGCGGCAAGGGCCGCTTTACCGCCGGGACGGCGGCCGCGGAGCCGGACGTGCTGTTCATCGCCGTGGAGCGGGTGCCGGACGCCATGGTGGTGGCTATGGAGCGGTGCGTGGAGGCGGGGCTCTCCAACGTCTATTTTATCGACGCCAACGCCAACCAGCTGCCCTTTTTCTTTGCCCCCGGCGAGGTGGACCGCATCTACGTCAACTTCTGCGACCCCTGGCCCAGCGGCCGCCATGCCAAGCGCCGCCTGACCCACGGGAATTTTTTGAGGCTCTACCGCCAGGTATTAAAAGAGGGCGGCGAACTTCACTTTAAGACCGACAACCAGGGCCTTTTTGAGTTCTCCGTGGAGGAGATCCCCCAGTTCGGCTTTGCCCTGTCGGAAGTCACCCGGAACCTCCATGAACATGGCCCCGTAGGCGTTATGACCGATTACGAGGCCAAATTCCATGAGCTGGGCCAGCCTATCAACCGGCTGGTGGGCACCATGATCCCCTGGACAGAGACCTTTCCCACCGACATCCGGCGGGTGAGGGAGCGGTGGCTGGACGCCTTCACCGAGGGCGTCTCCGAGGCGGACCTGGGCAGACACGTGCTGGCGGAGGGAAACTATCTCTGGCACGCCTTCTCCTGGAAGCTGGTGCCCTGTCTGGAGGGAGAAGAGGCTAAAAAGGCCCTGGCGGAGGTGCCGGAGGAGGAATTCTACTTATTTTATAATGAGTATCCCCCCCAGGGAGCCTCCCGGGTGCGGCCCATCTCTAAGGCGGAGGCGCTTTCCATGCGCCCGCCGGAGACTCACGCCGGAGCGGACTGGTATCTGGTGGACAAGGACTTTACCTGGACCTGCGCCCACACCCACGAGGCCCAGTGCGGCCCCTACTTCTGCCGTCCGGCGAAGACCTGACAACTTCAAATCTCCATCCAGCGCCGCGCGGGCAATCGCGCGGCGTTTTTTCCGCCCAACCGAAATCTGTTACGCTTCTGATTTTTTTGTTACCGTTTTGTGGTTGACATCTGTCTACCATTCTGTTATGGTATAGGTAGACAATCGTATACCAAAGGAGAGATGCCCTATGAAGATCAACCTCTCGGACAGCGAGTGGAAGCTGATGAACTGCCTGTGGAGCCGCTGTCCCCAGACCATCACGGAGTTGACGGCGTCTTTGCGGGCGGACACCGGATGGAGCAAAAACACCGTCATTACCATGCTCTCCCGGCTGGAGGCCAAGGGGGCCGTCCGCCATGAGGAGGGAGAGCGGGCTAAGCGGTACTTCCCCGCCGTAGACCGGCGGGATGCCGCCCGGGCGGAGACGGAGAGCTTTTTAGGAAAGGTCTACGGCGGCAGCCTGGGGCTGATGATGAGCGCCATGGTGGAGAGCCGCCAGCTGACGGAATCAGACATCGCGGAGCTCTCGGCGATTTTGGAACAGGCGGGGGGCGAGAAAAAATGAGAAAGGCTTTTCCCTTATTTACGGCCCGGCGGACGTCCCCGGCGACTGAACGGAGGAACCCATTATGAAAGAGATTTTGATTACATCCTCGGTGCTCATCGCAGCGCTTTTGCTGTTGCGGCAGATGTTCCGAAAAACCATTTCCCGGCGGGCACAGTACGCCCTGTGGGCCCTGGTGCTGCTGCGGCTGCTGGTGCCCTTCAACCTGCCCGCTCTGGAGCACAACGTGCTGACAGCGGCGGAGCCGGTGACCCGGAATATGGAGTCCCTCTATCTCGCGCCCAATCGTGTCTACATCACGAGTCCCACCGGCGCGCCGTTCATCGCCACGGACTCCCCGCAGGTGGTGGTGGGCCCCGCCACACCGGACAATACCCTCACACATTCCGGTCAGGATGCCTTTCACACCCCGGTGGAGGCCGCCACCGTCTACCAGCAGCAAATCGCCCTGGAGGATCTCCTGCGCCCCGTCTGGTACGGCGGAATGGTCCTCACGGCAGTCTGGTTCCTCCTCTCCAACCTCCTCTTCTGGCAAAAGCTGCGCAGGCGCCGGACGCCCTATCCCGTGGAGAACCGCGCCCGCCGGGTGTACCTGGTGGAGTCGGGCCTGCCCTCCCCCTGCCTCTTCGGTCTGTTCCGCCCCGCCGTCTATCTGACCCCCGCCGCCATCTCCTCCCCCGAGACCCTGCGCCACGTGCTGGCCCATGAGGAGACCCACGCCCGCCATCTGGACCCGCTGTGGTCTCTCCTGCGGGCGGTGTGCCTGACGGTATACTGGTTCGACCCGCTGGTGTGGGCCGCCGCCCTCGCCAGTAAAAACGACTGCGAGCTGGCCTGCGACGAGGGGGCCGTCTTACGGCTGGGCGAGGGGGAGCGCATCCCCTATGGAAAAACGCTCCTCTCCCTGATCCCCGTGCGGCGGGGACCCTCCAATCCCCTGCTGTCCGCCACCACCATGACGGCGGGAAAGAAGCAGCTGAAAGAGCGGGTCACCCGCATCGCGGAGAACCGCCGCCACCTGGGCGCGGCGCTGTTCGCGGTGCTGGCCATCGCGGCGGTGGTCTGCGCCGCCACCTTCACCGGGGCGGCCTCCAAAGCGCCGGAGGAAACCGGCGGCGGCAAGGCCGACGGCCCCCTCACCGGCGACGAGCTGCGGTATTTCAATGAGACGTTCTTCAACGGCGAGGGCTTCAACATCCGCAACCAGTTCCTCACCTCCACCTATGAACGGGCGGAGGACGTCGATCTCTTCCAGCTCTTCTACAACGGCACCGGCCTTCCGGCGGACACGGACGGGGCGGAGCGGCGGGCCGTGTGCCGGACCGGAGCCTTTGACGAGGACCCCGGCGTCGACCTGACCAAGTGCCCCGCCGCGGATATGAGCACCGTTCTGACGCAAAATGCCAATCTGCCCCTGTCCGCGACAAACCGGGTGGGGCTGGAGGACTTCATCTACCTCCCGGACTATGACGCCTATTACCACTTCCACGGAGACACCAATTACTGGGGAGATGTAGACATCGTATCCGGAGAGCGGGAGGGAGATCTGCTCCGCCTCTACTATGAGGACACCTTCATCCCCGACGGCTGGAAGTGCGTCACATTGCGGGAGGCTCCAAACGGGGAGTATTGGTTCTCCTCCAACCTCCTCTGTGAGCGGCCCGCCGTCCCCACGGCCTACCCGGCGGGAGAGCCCTGGATGACCATCCCACTGGAGGACCTTACGCCCTATGAGCCCCAGGTGATGGAGGTGATGACGCCCCGCTCCGGCGACACGGCGGAGGTGCTGGACTCCTGGATGGTCTACGACCAGACCTTCCAGCTCTGCCGCGCCGCCGACGGCAGCTGCTACGCCGCCCTGGGAGAGGGACCGGAGCAAAAGCCCTTCCTCACCCTGCCGGAAAACGGCGCGGCCATGGAGGACTTCTACGACCTTCTGGGCCACTACGGCGTGGTCATCACCTACCGTGCCCCGAAGGACGGCGAGTACTTCACCACCTTCAACGACTACTACACCGTGGACGGCAGCGGCGCGCCCTGCCTGCTGGCCCGGGCCTACGGCGAGTCCGTAATCAAAACAGACCTGGACGGCGACGGGATATGGGAGCTGGCCTCCGCCGGCATCCACGACGTCCAGATCTTCTTCCAGCGGGACGGGCAGCTGTACGAGGCCGACGTCCTCCCCCTGCTGGCAGAGCGGTGGAGGGACCCCGTCTCCTTCTATCCCACCTACTGGGACAAATACGGACGGTCCCTGTATCTCAACGCCGAAGTTCCCTTCCCGGACGCGGTTTTACCAGCGGAGTTCGGCGGCGGCCAGGCCACCGGCACCGCCGTGCGGCAGGTGTACTTTGACGGGGAGAACCTGCGGCTCTACCGGGACGACAACCAGCCCGTGACAGACCACGTGATGGAGGGCGTTCAGGCCCCGGAGGACGTGCTGGAAGCCGCCAGGACCGAGGTCCACAACCGGTACGAGTACGCCCGGACCCACACCGGCGTCACCGGAGGGGACGGAGAGATGTGGGACACCCCGGCGGAGTACGACGACTGGCGGCTGGAGATCACAGGCGGCCCCTGGACCGAGACGCTGGGCGGACAGACCTTTGAGATCTGGAACATCAACTACGAGTTTCACACCACCACGCCGGAGCGGGTCATCCTGGCGGGGGGCAGCTACCTGACGGAGGACGCATGGCACTGCAACACCTACCCGGGGTGCACCTACCTCTACTTTCAGCTGATGGAGGACGGCTCCCGGCGTTACCTCTACTCCGCCATGGAGAATGACTGCGCCCCCGGCACGGAGATGTTCCGCACTGACATGGCCTACACCCTGGACGGGATGGGCATCGTACCCCTGTCGGACCTGGAGGGAGAGGTGTTGGCGGACATGATCCTGATGAACGAGGCTTCCTTCCTCAACAACATGGCGGAGCGGGAGGACGGCGAGATTGTCATCGACCGTCTGCGAAGCTATCTCATCTCCACCTACGGCAGTGCGCTGGACGGCCTCATTGAGATCAACATCGCCTTTTCCGGCAGCAGCAGCGGCTGGAGCCACGAGGAGCTGTACCAGTATTACGCCCGGAGATTCGACAACATCTCGGACCTCACCGAGGGCGGCGCGGCGCTGTGGGCGCGGCTGACGGATCAGGCGGCCGCACCGGAGAGCTCCCTCCTCCCCACCCTGGAGGACATCCGGGCCCTGGCCCCGGCGGAGGTGGCGGAGGCGGTCTTCCAGCTGGGCCAAACCAACCTGGCCGCGTACCTGCGGGAGCCCGCCCTGTACGACGGGTGGCGGGTCTCCGGTCTCACCCGGGAGACGGGCTTTTCCACCTATGGCCTGAACCTGCCCGTCTACTCCGCGTGGTTTGAGCTGCACCCTTCCCAGCCGGACAAGGTGGTTCTGGCGGGGGGCATGGACTTCACGGAGGACGGCTGGGTCAAGGGCCTGATGTCCGCCTCCCCCTACCTGCTGTTCCTGCTGGAGGACGGACACTACACCCTGCTGGAGAGCGATATTCCCGATGACCTCTCCACAGATTCTCCCGGCTTTCAGGCGGAGATCGCCTGGGCGCTGCTGGAAAATCAGCTGGTCCGCCCCTCCCAGATCGACGCCGAGACGCTGCTGACCATGCTGAACATCCAGTCCCTGAACCTTTTAGGCACCTACCCGGAGGCGGAGCAGGAGGCGGTCCTCACGGCCCTGGACGCCTTCCACAACAAAGGCCCCCAGGAACTGCAAATGGATCTGCGGGACAAAATCCAGACCACCGTGTGGACCCAGCAGGACCTGGACGAGCACGGCGCCGCCCTCTTCCAAAAGCTCCTGGACCGCACCGGCATCCAAGCCTACGGCATCACAAACTTTACCGGCAACCACCTGGGAAGCGCCATCACGAACGCCCTCCTCTACTGGCGGCAGAACGCCTCCGCCCACGAATACGACCACCACAGCGTGGCCTACTACCTGCTGGACACCCAGCGGGGCGGCAGCAGCTGCACCGCCTACCTTCTGGTGTCCTGGGGGGACTACGAGCTGACGGAGGGCGGCTATGAGCTGGTCACCGGCGGCAGCACCGCTATGGCCGTCTCCTTCTCCTATGTCAATGACCGCTACCAGGCGACGGAGATCTGGCAGCCCCACGGCGGCGGCCTGTACGAGCCGGAGATCCGATCCTGCTTCCCGGAGGAGGCGGCGAATACCGTCTTCCTGTCAGACGGCCCGAAATACGAGGCGATCCGCCAGGCGCTGGACGACTCTCTGGAGATGGACGTGGAGGCCTGGTATAAGTTTTACCAGCGGAGTCAGGCGGGCCGATAGACGGCGGCACAGGAAGGGTCTTCCCTTTTTCCTCCGTTTGGGGTATACTGGTTCCATCAATCCCCAAAACAGGAGGAATACACCAATGAGAAATCTCTTTCTTCTGGCCGCCATCATCTGCTTCGGCATGGCCATCATCAAGTTCTTCGCCGCCCGCTCCTCCCCCAACACCCCAGCCCCGCGGCGGGCTAATCAGAAGTATCTCACGTTGACGCCGGAGGAGGCCAAGGCCCGCCTGGACGAGGCGGAGGACGTCATCCTGCTGGACGTACGCACCCAAGAGGAGTTTGACGGGGGCCACATCCCCGGGGCGGTGTGCCTTCCCAACGAGGACATCTCCGCGGATCTCCCCCTCCCCTTTGACAAGGACGCGGAGATTCTGGTCTACTGCCGCTCTGGCCGCCGCAGCGCCGAGGCCGCGGAGAAGCTGGCGGACATGGGCTATGAGAACGTGGCGGACTTCGGGGGCATCATTGACTGGCCCTATGAGACCACCACGAACTGAAACAAAAAACAGGGGGCATGGCAGAATCCATGCCCCCTGCTTTCACACGTAACTCACAGCTTTCCCTGCTCCCGCAGCAGCTCCTCCAGCAATTCCACAGCCGTGACAATCATCACGTCACAGTGGGCGGTGACGCCCAGCCGCCGGGCCGCCGGAGTTCTCTCCGATACGCCGGGCCGTGCTTTCAGCAGATCCCTACAGCGGGTGTATCCGAAGACGTCAAAGTAGCGCTGGCGAAAGTCCTTGGCCAATCCGTAGATCTTCCGCTTTGCCTCTATATCCCCCTCGCCGGTGAATGGGAACAGCACGCCCAGCACCAGCAGCGCCCCGCTGACGGCTCCGCAGGCCTCCTCGTGGCTGCCGCCATAGCCGCCGCCGAAGCTCCCGGCCGCGGAAAACAGCTGTTCCTCTGTCCAGCCCGTCAGGTCTGCGAACGCGGCTGTCACGGCCTGGGCGCAGTTGTAGTTCTTTTTGTGATATTCATATGCAAGCGCACAGCGATCCATCGTCTACCATCCCCTTTTAGAACCTGTATTGATAATCTCAACGGGCTGCCCGGCCAAACCCTTTACGCAGCATCCACAGCGGTAAACCCGTCAACGGTCATCCAATTCCGCGCTTCCGCGTCAAATGGTTCTTAAAATTTCCGGCATTCAGTATAACAGACTTCCTCTGGGAATACAAGGGCTTTTCCAATGTTTCTCCGGCACGAAAATTTTTACCGCCAGGGAGGCCGCCGTCCTATAATCCTCAGTACCGGGGCGAAAAAAACCGGCGGGGCCGTCTTGGTCCCGCCGGGGTTCCATGTACGCCGCTGGAATCAATCCTCCTGGCCGCCGGCCTCGGGCCGTATGTCCTGCCCGGACCGCAGGGTGGGCGGCGTCTCCTTAACCATGGTGGTGCGGCCGTTCAAACGGCCTCCGTCCTCAACCACAAAGGAGACAGTAGTCACATCCCCCACCACAGAGCCTGTCTTCTCCAGCCGCAGGTGGTCGTGGGCAACGATGTTTCCCTCCACACTGCCGGCGATCCGGATGACATCCGCCTCAATCGGCCCCTTGATAACGCCGGTAGCGGACACAATCACATAGCCCTTGAGGCTGACCTCTCCCTCTACCCGGCCCTCGATCTGAACCACCCCGTCGCCCCGCAGAGTACCGTTCACGGTCAGGTCTTTCGCGATGACCGTATTGGTATGCGGCTCCGGAAGTTGGGGCATCTCCTCCTGCTCTTCCGCGGCGTACCGCTCCTCCAACTGGTCAGGCACCTTTGTCTGTCCTCCAAACAATCCCATATCCTTCAGCCTCCTTTAGTTCATAGGGTCTCGATGGTCCCAAGTATACCACAAAAAACGAAGCTATCAAGGCTTTTTCGTCGAAAGGCCGCGGGGAGCGGAAAAATTTTGCGGCCATCGTTCTTTTTTTATCAGAATTTTGTAAATTCTCTTGACAAGCGAATATTCGTTTTGTATAATACATACGTTAAAGCCATAATATATGATATGTATGGCCCTTAAAGTATCCTGGAAAAACCGGATACCTCGGAGGGAGGGAAATATAGATGTCTGAGATCCATGTGAAGGAAAACGAATCCATTGACAGCGCGCTGAAGCGGTTTAAACGCAGCTGCGCCAAAGCTGGCGTTCTGGCCGAGGTTCGGAAGAGAGAGCACTACGAGAGTCCCAGTGTAAAGCGGCGCAAGAAGTCTGAGGCCGCTCGAAAGAACAAAAAGCGCTACTATTGATCTTCGTCTCCAAAAAGAGGCCGCGCCGATGGCGCGGCCTCTTTATTTCGGATACAGCCTCCGGCTCCGCCCGCAGCAGCTCACCGTCCGCTCTGGGAGAAGAGCTTTCCCGCGATGTCCCTCACCTCCGGCCACATGAGAAAGGCCGCGGCAAACCCCATGGTGTTTCCGGCGCGCAGCTTTTGGGCCAGGGTGTCCGCGTCATCAAAGAGAACAAAATGGGTCTCCCCCTCCCTGCTGTATGTGAAATACCGGGCGCAGAGGTCCCTGGAGAAAAAGACCGAGGGACGCTCCCGCTCCGTCAGGCGGCGGAACGCCTCCTCCGTCAGGGGCTCTCCCTCCCCGGAGCGTGCCGGCAGGCGAAAGTCCATCCGCAGCCGCTGGACGTCTAGCGCCAGGCGGGACGCGCCCCCCTGGGCTGCGGCGGCCTCCTGGAGACGCTGGGAAAAGCTTCCGCCGGAAATGGCGGTACACAGCAGGGGAATCCCTACCGGCGTGGCCCGGGCATAGCGCTCCGGCAGATACAACGTCCGCCGTCCGGCGGACAGGGACTGCCCCAACCGCTCCACAAAGGCCAGCCGGTCACGGCGGGGCCGCTCCTCAAAGTCCAGCAGGACGCCGCCATACCCCCGCCGCCCGCACTCCCGCAGCACCGCCGCGCACAGGGCCTGCGGATCCTCGATGAGCGGCGCCTCCCGGTCGCTGACGGACAACAGCCCGCCCCGGGTCTGGAGCAGCAGATTCTGCCGCAGCATGGCGGAGCCCGGGCCGATGCGGTAGGCCACATGGGCAAAGGCCCGGCCATATTTCCCCGCCTCCCGCAATTCCTCCGGCGTCACAGCCAGGTACGTCTGCAATGCGATCTCCCCCTTGTGTGAATGGGCTTCAACTGCTATACTATGTAAATAAACTATGCAAACAAGGAGGCGCCTATGCCCTTTTCCCTGATCCCCCGCCGGGTCTTTGACCGCTATGGGGACATCACCGTTGAATATTTGAAAGAGCAAAACATCACCCTGCTCCTCAGCGACCTGGACTTCACCCTGGCCGCCAAATCCACCCGCCGCCCGGACCAGCCCCTGCGGGATTGGATCGCCGGACTCTCGGCGGCAGGCATTGCCTTCATGATCGTCTCCAACAACCGCTCCGGCACAAGGGTGACGGAGTTCTGCGCCGACCTGGGCGTCCCCTACCAGGGCCGCGCCGGGAAGCCCTCCACCAAGGGCCTGAGGGCCGCCATGGCCCGGACCGGGGCGGAGCGGACCCATACAGCCATGCTGGGAGACAAGCTGCTGACGGATATGCTGGCGGCAAACCGGGCCGGCGTGCTGGCGCTGATGGTAGAACCAGTGGGCGGAGCCGTGACGGTGTGGCAGAAGGTCCTCCACGGACTTCAGGCCCCTTTCAAAGCGGTGAGCCGGATAAGAAACTGAAAACGTCAAATCTGAATCATCCTCCTCCAACAGCCACTGATTGAGATGATTCAAGACACTCTCCTATGGCGAAAACCAAATTTTTTCACTTCACCCCACCCGATCAGCGGAAAAACACTTGCAATACGGGACAAGATACGGTAGAATAAAGATGATCAAATTACCAGATCATAGAAAAGACAGAGAAAATGCCCTCCCGCAGGTCGTTTTCTCATAGATTTTTGAGGAGGGTATTATTATGCCTACGATTTCCGCCGGCGATTTTCGCAAGGGTATGATCTTCGAGATGGAGGGAAAGCCCATGCTGGTGGTGGACTTCCAGCACGTCAAGCCCGGCAAGGGCGCCGCCTTCGTGCGCACCAAGTACAAGAACGTCATTACCGGGGCCATCCGCGAGGAGTCTTTCAACCCCACCGCTAAGTTCGAGCAGGCCAGTGTGGAGCGCCGGGACGCCGAGTACAGCTATAACGACGGCGACCTGTACTACTTCATGGACCCCGAGACTTACGACATGTCCCCCCTGAACCGGGACGTGCTGGGCGAGGCTTTCAAGTTCATGAAGGAGAACACCGTCTGCAAGCTGGTGAGCTACAAGGGCAGCGTGTTTACCGTGGAGGTCCCCAACTTCATGGATCTGGAAGTCACTGAGACCGAACCCGGCGTGAAGGGCGACACCGCCACCAACGTCACCAAGAAGGCCACGCTGGAGACCGGCGCCGTAATTCAAGTCCCCCTGTTTATCAACGAGGGTGAAAAGATCCAGGTAGATACCCGCACCGGCGAGTATCTCGGCCGCTGCAAGGAATAAAAATAGGGGGGACTGACGTCCCCCCTTTCGATTCCCCTCTGTTCCGCCGGAGGCAGAAAAAACGGAAACCCGCAGTTCCCTGGCCCCTCCCCCGGTCCCTGGAGGCGCGGAGACGCCGGGAACAAGCCATGATCATACCATCACCAATTATCTGATAAACGAAAGGAGCTGCTGTTATGGAAATCACTGAGAAGGTCGCGTACCTGAAAGGACTGGCCGAGGGCATGGATTTGGACACCGATAAGAAGGTCGGCAAGCTGCTGGCCGCCATCATCGACACGCTGGACGATATTGCGCTGGAACTGGAGGACATCAAGGACGAGCAGGCGGAGCTGGCCGACGGGCTGGACGCCGTCAGCGACGATCTGGAGGACGTGGAAAACGTGGTCTTTGACGAGTGGGACGATGAGGACCAGGAGGATGACGAGTACTACTACGACGACCTGGACGAGGACGAAGAGTGCTACGCCACCACCTGCCCCACCTGCGAGGAGACCATCTACTTTGACGAATCCGTTCTGGAGGACGGCGAGGTCCTCTGTCCCAACTGCGGTGAGAGACTGGAATTCGACTTGGAAGGTCTGGACGAGGAAGAGGAAGACGGGGAGTAATCTCGCATAAAACGCATCAAACCGCCCGGCGCTTGTTACGCCGGGCGGTTATTATTCCTCTGCTTGATGATTTAACTAACTACGTCATCCCGATTCCCGGATACTCCACGAGAATTGTCTCAGGGCTGCTGCCGCAGGCTACACAGCCCCGCGCCGATGGCGGTGGCGAAGGTGGCGTTCTCCGGGACAATGTAGCGAAAGCCGTACAGCTTCTCAAACAGCTGGAAATTGGGCTTTACTTGGGAGAGGGTGGTCATAGATCCGGTGAGAATCACCGTGTCCGCCCCGCAGGCCTGACAGGCCAGCACCGTCATGGTACCGATGGCCTGGAGCACCAGGTTTACCACCCCGGCAGCCAGGTCGGCGGGGGCCGCGTCCTCCGCCAGGTTGCCGAAATTGGCGGCGGTCATGTCCGGGTCCAGCGTGGCGGCGGCGTTTTTGGAGATGTCCCGGATGGTCAGGTCCACGTGGCCCAGGTCCCCCTGCTCCGCCAGGCGCTTGATCTGGCCGAAGCGCTCCATGTCCACCAGCTTGCGGCAAAGGCCCCCCAGGGTGCCGCCGCCGATGCCGCTGCCGCACAGGTGCCGCACCGTGCCGTCCCGCTCCGCCCAGAGGAAGGCGGTGCCGGTGCCCATGGTCACCACCACGCCCCGCTCCTGCCCCGACAGGGACAGCGCCCCCGCACAGCTGGCGGAGAACTCGTCCACCCGGCAGGTGGGCAGACCGTAGATGTCCCCCTCCACATAGGAGGTCCCCACGCCGGTGAGGACCACCCGCTCCACATCGGTAAGGGCCAGGCCGTTGGTGGTCAGGTAGTTGCCCAGCGCCCCGTAGAGGCTCGTCACCTGGTCCTCCGCCCGGACCCGCAGCATGGAGATCATGGCTCCGTCCGGCCTCAGCCCTACGATCTTTGTGGTGGAACCGCCCACGTCGATTCCCAAAATCACACCCATGTCCATTGTCCCCTTCCCTGTCCGGCGGACGTATCTCCCGCCGGGCCGCCCCGATGACGGTCATCAGAATATCCTCATCATAAAAGAGCGGAGCGGGGTTGTCAATCCAAAGCTGATAAAATTTTGACAAAACCGGCAAAAATAAGGATTGCTTTTCCATTTCATGGGCCTTATAATACAGCTAACTTTGACCGGCGGCAAGATGTCCGCCGGAAACCGGCGGCCGCGGCGGGCGCTGGCTTTGGAGGCTATTATGAAAACAGAAGAGAAGCTGAACATGACCATGCTCTGTGACTTCTACGAGCTGACCATGGGCAACGGCTATTTCCAGACCGGCTTTCAGGACCGGATCACCTATTTTGACGTCTTTTTCCGGGATGTGCCGGACAAGGGCGGCTTTGCCATCTGCGCGGGACTGGAGCAGCTGATCGACTACATCGAGAACCTGCGCTTTGAGGAGGCGGATATCCAGTATCTCCGGGGGCGGGGACTGTTCTCCGAGGAATTTCTGGAATTTTTGCGGAACTTCCGCTTTACCGGAGACATCTGGGCCGTACCGGAGGGAACCCCCATCTTCCCCAGGGAACCCATCCTGACCGTCCGGGCGCCGGCCATCCAGGCCCAGCTCATTGAGACCTTCGTCCTGCTGACACTGAACCACCAGAGCCTCATCGCCACCAAGGCCAACCGTATCGTACGGGCGGCCCAGGGGCGCACGGTGCTGGAGTTCGGCTCCCGCCGGGCCCAGGGCACCGACGCCGCCATCACCGGCGCCAGGGCGGCCTATATCGGCGGCTGCAAGGGCACGGCCTGCACCATCTCCGACCAGCTTTACGGCGTCCCCGCCGGCGGCACCATGGCCCACGCCTGGGTCCAGATGTTCGACAGCCAGTACGAGGCCTTCAAGGCCTACTGCGAGATCTACCCCACCAACGCAACGCTCCTGGTGGATACCTACAACACCTTGAAATCCGGCGTGCCGGACGCCATCCGGGCCTTCAACGAGGTCCTGCGGCCCAGGGGGATCACCAGGTGCGGCATCCGTCTGGACTCCGGCGACATCGCCTACCTTACCCGGGAGGCCCGGAGGATGCTGGACGACGCCGGCTGGACGGAGTGCCAGATCTCCGCCTCCAACTCCCTGGACGAGTACCTCATCCAGGACCTGATCCGCCAGGGCGCGGAGATCGGTCTCTTCGGCGTGGGGGAGCGGATGATTACCGCCCGCAGCGAGCCCGTGTTTGGCGGGGTCTACAAGCTGGCCGCCGTGGAGGACAGCCAAGGGAACATCATTCCCAAGATCAAGGTCAGCGAGAATGTGGGCAAGATCACCAATCCCCACTTTAAAAAGGTCTACCGCATCTTTGACAACGCCACCGGCAAGGCAGAGGCGGACTACATCACCGTCTGGGATGAGACGGTGGACGAGTCCCGGCCCCTGGAGCTCTTTGACCCCCAGGCCACCTGGAAGCGTAAGATCTATACCGGCTTCACCGCCAAGCCCCTGCTGTGCCCTGTGTTCCAAAACGGAGCCCTGGTCTATGACCGTCCCTCCCTGCCGGAGATCCAGCGGTACTGTCTGGAGCAGGTGGACACGCTCTGGGACGAGGTCAAGCGCTTTGAGAACCCCCACACCTACTATGTGGATCTGAGCCAGAAGCTGTGGGACATCAAGCAGGATCTCCTGCGGGAAAAACGCTGAGAAATTCCAGCGCCACCCCATCGCGGCACAGCCCCGCCCTCCGGCGGGGCTGTGCCTGCTTCCAGGATTGTTTACAGAAAAACGGTTGCTTCCCCGCCTGTTTTTTTGTATAATAAGAAAATAGTATGAGATGCTGAAAGAGACAAAGAAGGAGGCGGAGCAGATGCACAAAAATTTGCCCAGAACCACTGAGCGGACGGAGCGGCGCATCTCCGCCGCTACCAGCATCGGCATGTGCGCCCTGACGGTAATCGCCCAGATTGGGACCACGCTGTTTCTGACCCACTTCCTGCGGGAGAAGGCCGCCTACGTCTATTCCATTCTGGAGCTGGCCGGTGCCATTGTGGCCATCCGGGTCTACCAGCGTCCCGGCAGCCCCACCTACAAGCTGGCCTGGATGTGCCTGCTGCTGGCCCTGCCGGTATCCGGCATGCTTCTCTTCTGCCTGTGGGGCGGCACTCACCAGGCCAAGAGTCTGAGCCTGCGGCATGTTCCCCCCATCCCCCTGCGGGACGGCCACCACCTTGCCAGTGAGAAAAATCTGGCTCAACTGCGCCGCCGGACCCCGGCCTGGGGACGGCTTGCCGCTTACCTCCAAAAGCGGGGCTTCATTCTCTACGGAAATACAGACGCCAAATACTTTGGGGACGGCGCGGCGTTTTTTGACGATCTCATCACCCACATGAGCCGGGCGGAAACGTATATCTTTCTGGAATACTACATTCTGGCGGAAGGCCGGCTGTGGGACCGGATCTTTGCCGTCCTGCGGGAGCGGGCCGCCGCCGGCGTGGAGGTTTACATTATCTTTGACGACTTCGGCAACCTGACCCGCCTGTCCGACGAGACTCTTCAGGCCATTCAGAACGCCGGGATTGAGGTGGAAGTGTTCAACCCCGTCCACCGATATGTCAACCGCATCTACTTCAACTATCGGGACCATCGGAAGATTGCCGTGGTGGACGGGCACTACGCCTGGACCGGCGGCATCAACCTGGCAGACGAATACGCGGGCCTCATCATCCGCTTCGGCCACTGGAAGGACAGCGGCGTCCGGATTGAGGGCGAGGGCGCCTGGGGCTTTGCCGCCCAGTTCATCCAGATGTGGCGGATGATGGGCCGCACCCTGCCCAACGAGGAGGACTACTACCGCTCCCGCCACTGTATGCCCGCCTCCTCCGGGTTCTGCCAGCCCTTTACGGACGGTCCCCTCAACAATCCGGACAACCCTATAGAAGAGACCTATCTCCAGCTGATCTCCTCCGCCCAGCGGATGCTGTATATCACCACCCCCTATTACGCCGTAGAGGAGTCCATGCAGAAGGCCCTGTGCATCGCCGCCGACGCGGGGGTGGACGTGCGGCTGCTGATTCCCGGCATTCCGGACCACCACAAGTTTACCTATATGGTGGCGGAGACCTACTGGGGCGAACTGCTGAGCCACGGCGTGAAGATCTACAAATACACCCCCGGCTTTCTCCACGCCAAAAGCGTTCTGGCGGACCGGGAGACAGCCCTGATCGGCAGCACCAACATGGACTACCGCACCTTTCAGCTGCACTATGAATGCGGCGTACTGCTGTACCATATGCCTGTGGTAGAGGAGCTGCTGGAGGATCTGCACCACATCATGGCGGAGAGCTCCCTCTACACCATAGAGGACTGGAACCGGCGGGGCCTCTTCCGGAAGATGTTCTCCTCCCTGTTCCGGCTGGGGGCGATCTGGCTGTAGTTGTCTCGAGAGGGAGCGGGCTCCATCTCCGGCCTAAGAGCCGCCATACGGGCGGTTGGCCTCCGAAACGCGCCTGCGGGCGCAGCCTCGACCTCCCCCACCACCAGTCTGCGGACTGGTATACGCGCCCCACGGGCGCACAAGTCAGGGTATTTTCGGCAGGCACATGTCCTGCCGAAAATGATTCCAATTCGTCTCTCTGCCTCCGGCGGAGAGACTGAGGGCTCTGCCCCCGGACCCCGTTTTTGTTGGGAAGTTTTGCTCTGCTAGGAGAGAATATATGTCCCGTGAACTCACCCCTCAGGAGACCGCCGAGCGCAGTCTCATCAAGACCTACCGCAAGACCCTCTGGAATCCCTTTATCGCCGCTGTGAAGCGGTACGAACTGGTCTCCCCCGGGGACCGTATCGCCGTGTGCATCTCCGGCGGCAAGGACTCCATGGTACTGGCCAAGCTCATGCAGGAGCTGCAAAGGCACACAGACCAGCCCTTCTCCCTCGTCTTTCTGGCCATGGACCCAGGGTACAACCCCGCCAACCGCCAGCTGCTGGAGGCCAACGCGGAGCGGCTGGGCGTTCCCCTCACCGTATTCGAGAGCGGCATTTTCGATGTCACCACCCAAGTGGAGAAGAACCCCTGCTATCTGTGCGCCCGGATGCGCCGGGGCTGTCTGTACGCCCGGGCCCAGGAGCTGGGCTGCAACAAGATCGCCCTGGGGCACCACTTCTCCGACGTCATCGAGACCACTCTGCTGGGCCTCTTCTACGGCGCCCAGCTCCAGGCCATGCCGCCCAAGCTCCACAGCAAAAACTTTCCCGGCATGGAGCTGATCCGGCCTCTGTACTGCGTTCATGAGGATGCTATCGTGGCCTGGAAGAACTACAACCATCTGCGCTTTCTCCAGTGCGCCTGCCGTTTTACAGAGGCCCGGGATGCGTCCGGCGACGGCATCGGCGAGAGCAAGCGCCAGGAGATGAAACTGCTGCTGCGGCGGCTGAAGCAGGAGAATCCCAACATTGAAAAGAGCATCTTCCGCGCCATCCACGGCGTACAGCTGGACACCTTTCCCGGCTTCAAGTACCGGGGAGCCGCCTATTCCCTTTTGGATGTCTATAATTCAGGCGCCGCCTTTTCCCAGGACAGCGCCGGACAGGAGTGATATATATGGATTACTATCGCTGTGAAAATCCGGACTGCGGCTTTGTAGCCGAGAGCGAAGAGCCGGATGTTTGCCCCCGCTGCGGCGGCACTTTCTTCATCGCCCTGAATGAGGAGGAGATGACCGCCGGCGACTGGGTCTCCATGGGCAACCGGGCCGTGGACGAAAAGCGGGAGACCGACGCCCTGGCCTGCTACCAGCGGGCGGCGGCCCTGGGAGATCCCCTGGGGCTGACCAATCTGGGCTGGTGCCTGGAGGCCGGCATCGGCGTGGAGGCGGACCCTAAGCAGGCGGTCCTGCTGTACGCTCAGGCCGCCTCGCAGGAGTACATGCCCGCTCTGACCAATCTGGGCTACTGCTATACATACGGCATCGGCGTGGAGACCGACATGGCCAAGGCTCTGGAATGTTTCCAGAAGGGCGCGGAGCAGGGCTTTCCCCGGGCTCAGTTCCTGCTGGGCGAGGCCTACCGCCGGGGCGCCGGCACAGACACAGACGACGGCGAGGCCGCCAAATGGTACCAGTCCGCCGCGTGGCTGGGATACCCGGCGGCGCAGACAGAGCTGGGCCGCTGCTTTGAGTTTGGCACCGGCGTGGAGGAGGACCTGGAGCAGGCGGTGAAGTGGTACCGGGCCGCAGCCGAACAGGGCAACGCCCCAGGCCAATGCTGTCTGGGCTTCTGCTATGAATCCGGACGGGGCGTGGAGCAGAGCTGGGAGGAGGCGGTGAGCTGGTACCGCACCGCCGCGGACCGCGGCTATCCCCGAGCCCAATGCAACCTGGCCTGGTGCTATGAAAACGGAAAAGGCGTGGAGCGGGATTTTACCGAGGCCGCCCGCCTCTACCGCGCCGCCGCGGACCAGGGCTATCCCCGTGGGTTGGTGTGCCTGGGCTTTTGCTATGAGCGGGGCCAAGGTGTTCCCGCCAACAAAGCGGAGGCTGCTTCCTGGTACCGCAAAGCCGCCGAGGACGGCGACGAGGACGGCGCCTGCTGCCTGGGCTACCTCTATGAGACCGGAGAGGGCGTGGAGCAGAGCTGGACCGAGGCCGTCCACTGGTACCGCAAGGCGGCGGAACTGGGCCTGCCCCGGGGACAGTGCAATCTGGCCTGGTGCTATGAGAACGGAAAAGGCGTGGAGAGATCCCAGGCCGACGCCTTCCGCTGGTATATGGCCGCCGCGCAGCAGAGTTATCCCCGCGGCCTCTTCAATGTGGCCCGGGACTACGATTACGGCCTGAGCCAGCCCCAGGACCAGGCAGAGGCGTGCCGCTGGTATCAAAAAGCCGCAGATACCGGCTACGCCCCTGCCATGTGCGACCTGGGCGTGTGCTACGAGCGGGGCGAGGGCGTGGAGCAGAGCTTCGAGAAAGCGGTGGAACTGTACCGCAGAGCCGCCGACATGGGCAATCCTCCAGGCCAGTGCAACTTAGGCTATCTCTACGAGATTGGCCGGGGTGTGGAACAGAGCTGGACCGAGGCCGTCCGTTGGTACAAGGCCGCGGCGGAACAGGGCTTTCCCCGCGCCATGTGCAACCTGGCCTGGTGCTATGAAAACGGCAAGGGTGTGGACGAGAACGTAACCCGGGCCCTCAACTGGTACCGCAAGGCGGCGGAGCGGGGCGATCCCCGGGGAATGTTCTGCGTAGGCTACTACTATAAGCGGGGCCGGGGCGTGGAACAGGACCTGAAGACCGCCGTAGAGTGGTATCAGAAGGCCGTAGACATCGGTTATCCACAGGCCATGTGCAACTTAGGCGTGTGCTACGAAAACGGCGAGGGCGTGGACGAAGACCCCGCGGAGGCCGCCCGTCTGTACCGCATGGCCGCGGACAAAGGCGATGCCG
The DNA here is from genome assembly GCA_910585385.1 of uncultured Oscillibacter sp. Classification (GTDB taxonomy): domain Bacteria; phylum Bacillota; class Clostridia; order Oscillospirales; family Oscillospiraceae; genus Oscillibacter. The sequence continues at coordinate 21,269 of CAJUDV010000020.1, forward strand.
CCGCCCAATGCAACCTGGGTTCTCTGTACGAGGATGGGCGCGGCGTAGAACAGGACTGGAATCAGGCGGCGGCCTGGTATAAGAAGGCCGCCGCCTCCGGGTATCCCCGGGCCATGCGCAATTTCGGCGTATGCTGTGAATTTGGACGGGGTGTGAAGAAGGATGTCAAGTCCGCCGCGGCGTGGTATCACAAGGCAGCGGAGCAGGGTGACCGGGTGGCTGCCTGCAATTTGGGTTACCTCTATGAGTCCGGAGAGGGCGTGGAGCAGAGCTGGACCGAGGCTGTCCGCTGGTACAAAATCGCGGTAGAGCTCCAGAGCCCCCGGGCCCAGCATAACCTGGCCTGGTGCTACGAAAACGGCAAGGGCGTGGCAAAAGACTTGACAAAGGCCGTGGAGCTGTACCAGGCTGCCGCGGATCAAGGATTTGAGGACGCCTCCGAGGCGCTGGAACGTCTGAAAAGCGCGAAGCCGGAGAGACGGGAAAAGGGCAGCTTTTTGAAGGGATTTTTCGGCGGCGGCAAGAGCAAATAAATTTTTCAAAATTTCTCCTGGAATATTGAAAAACCCTCTTGACAAAATATCACTTTTCTGTATAATAATATCTGTTCGTTGAAGTGAACGGCGAACAGATACAGCGGGTTTGTGTAAAGGTAGCACAGCAGACTCTGACTCTGTATGTGAGGGTTCGAATCCTTCACCCGCTGCCACAAGAGAGCCTTGAAACCACAATGGTTTCAAGGCTTTTCTCATGCCCTGAAAAAAGTTTTTCCTTATTTTTTCCCTTATTCCCATTTTTCCCTTTTTACGCTTGCCGAATCCCGTCAATATAGGCTCGCATCCGTTTTACTGCCCTAATTAGGTTCCGCTTTTCGAATTTTCTGATAACACATGACAGCTCAGTAATTCCCGCCATGGCAAAGCTCCCAGCTTTGCCATGGCGGGAATTTTTTTGCTTTCGGACGGAAATCCTCCTCTGGATTCCCAGCCGGGGAGAAGGCACAGCAGAAACCGGCGGCCGCAGCACCGGCACTTCTCCGCGGCTATCCACTCCTGCCCCGCCTTTGCAGGCAGATAAGGTGCTCGTATGCCTCCAGACCAGATCCTGACGGCCGGAGCCGCCCTTCTTTTGAAATCTTGAACAAGACAGCCGCCCTGGCGCAAAAAGGAACCGGGCATCTAAAGATACCCGGTTCCCCTCTCAGATCTCAAAATCTTCTCCGCTTTCTTGGGAAGAATCAGACTTCCTCCCCATGCCTTTTCCTCTTCAGGGCAAGTGCGCAAAGCCCAGCCAGTGAGGAAAGGCACATCATCTTCCACAGCGCGGGATTCGCTGAGTCCTCCGTCATTGGAATCAAAGGAACCTCGTTCTCCGGAATATAGACCCACTCCGCCTTTTCAGGATCCCAAATCTTGATATAAGTCTTTGGTACGCCATCTTCCCAAATCGTAATTGTATCCGGGCTGTCGGGATCATTGGGGTCCGGAAACTCCGTCGGGCTGTCGGGAGGATTCTTCGGCTCCTCGGAGGGGTCCTCCGGGGTCTTAGGAGAATCTTCCGGTTCCTTGGGCGGTTCCTCCGGCTTCTTTGGCGGATCTTCCGGTTCCTTGGGCGGCTCCTCCGGCTTTTTGGGGGGATCTTCCGGTTCCTCCGGGGGATCTTTCGATCTGTCATTATTGAAGACTGCCTCACACTCTCCGCCGCCCTCAATCGTCCCGACCTCGCCGAAGCTCGTCACCGTGTAACCCTCATGGCCGCTCTCCGCCACCACGTACTGCGTTCCGGCGGGCAGTCCCGAAATCTTGACAAACTCATTGTGTTTGAGTTTAACACTCTGACCGCTGGACAGCGTGCCATTCTTGCTGCCGGTATAACTGTAAGCGCCCTCCAGAGCACTGCCGTCGGCCTTTTTCAGCGTTACGACAAATGTGAAATCCATTGTCCTGCTGCCGCCGGAGCCAGTGACGGTCTTCTTGATCCGCAGGCTGCCGGTTGCAGGATCCTCCGGCGTGTAGGTATTGACCACCGTCACGGATTCCGCGCTGCCGGCCGCAACCGTGACGCTTCCCTCGCCCTCAACGCTTACGGTATAGTCCTGTATGTCAATGCCATCCCGCTTTTCCGCCACCTGATATTCTCCGGGAATCAGATCAGCCAGGGTCCTGCTGCCCTCTCCGGTAATATATACCGTCTCAGAGTAGCCGTTGGGACCTGTAACGGCAAAGGCAAAGACCTTGTTCTTTGCCTCGCCGGGCACAGACACGCCGCCGAAATTCTTTCTGACGGTCAAGCTTCCGCGGACCGGTTCCACTCTGCTGTTGATGAATCCAGCCGTCTCCGTTTTGTCCTTTTGAATGGTTCCGGAGATCACGCCGTCGGCGGGGACGATATACCAAACGCCGCCGCTGTCCGTCCCCGGCAGCTCCTCTTTTACCTTAAATCGAGTTCCCGCAGGCAAACCCTGAATTGTAATGCTCTCATCATGGTGGAGGGGAATGGTATCGCCGTGTCTGACAGTGCCGGATTTGTCACTTCCGTAGAAATAGTACGTACCCGTCAGCGGCGCACCAGTGCCATCGGTCAGGGAGACCGTAAACAGGAAGTTTTTGGTATAGTCCGCCTCCAAGGCGCTTCCCGTAACCCGCTTGCTGATGACCAGCTCCCCGGTATCCTCTGTGGGATGCGTCTCCCGGTCCGTTACAACCACGATATTCAGCAAACTGAAGAGACTGGTGAGATCCAGATCGTCCAGACAATCCTTATTGGTATCTTCATTGATCACCTCGCCCGCGTAGGGACCGTTTGGCAAGAGCGCCGGATAATTCTGCTGCACCCGTGCGCGGATGAAGCCAGTATCCGTGACGAAGAAGGGCTTGTAATTCTGCCCGCCGTCCGCGTTATGGAGACCATAGTCCACCATCTCATTCATCTTATAGTGCAGATTCATGGAGCGCAGAATGGGATTGCTCTCCAGCGTGGTTTCCAGCTCCATATCTACCCAGCTGCCAGGAAGCGCGTCTCCTCCGGACGGCTGATACTGTCCAATGGCTGTGATGTCCCGGAGGGTAATGTCCACATCGTTGTCCATGGCGTACTGGCACATTGTCTGAGTCAAACGGCCGACGCCAGCCAGGACGGAGACGTCATCGTTCCTCGTTCCCGCGTCGGCATAGATGGAATAAGTGCCTACCACCACGGGAATCACAGTGTTATTGAGGCCGCATCCCGCAGGCGCGCCGGTCTCCTTGAGGTAGTAGCGGGCCTGTACGCCCTCCCGCGCCCATACCATCTTGGTATGGCCTGTGCCGTTATCGCTGCCCTGGGGAGAGAAAATCAGCCGTCCATCCGCATCAGTGACTCCCTTCGCAACCGCCTCAGCAGCTGCCGCATCCTTAAACAGCGTAAATTCCGCGCCGCCGCGTGGAACGCCGTTCTGGTCCACCTTCATGACCCACAGCTCCCGCTGCTCGTTGGGGATATAGATCAAAGACCGGAAATTTCGGTTGAACTGGTCCACGTTCAGGAAGCTAAATCCCCTGCCGCTGCCGGTATGTTCGACCGTTTCCCCCATAATTTTTTCGACAGTTTCCGCTATGGCCTTTTCCAGGGCGTCCTCTCCGCCAAATGCCTCCTCCCTTTCCCTCACGTATTCGCCCAGATCCTTGTAGCGCTCCGCGGCGTCCGCTCCTGTGATCCCCAGCGCCGACAGCGCCGCCGGTTCAATGACGCCGTAGACCATGCGCATGTCGTCGCCCCCGTTTATCTGGTACCGGCTGGCAATCCCCGGCAGATCCTCCAGCATGCCGGTCAGGCGGTGGTTATCCACGTCCCAGGTAAGATGCCATTCGGCGTATCCGTCCCCAGCCACAGCCTGCCGCAGCGCGGCGCCCAGAACGGCCGCGCGCCACTCTGCCGCGCTGCGCTCCGCCGGACGAACCGAGCCGAAACCGTGCAGGTTGCTGCCGTACAGGGCAATCCACTTTGACTGGCTCCTTTGCAGCAGCATGGGCACCGCCACCACCAGTCCGTCTCTTTGCGCCGTCTTTGACACAGGCAGATCATCTCTGCGTCCAATGTCCCCCGTCACATCGTTAAAGGCCCCGTAGGTCAGTCCTCCCGCGCCCAGGATGTTGGAGACAGAGCAGGCGTAGGCCCCGGTGGTCCAGCGGTTCGCCACAGAGAGCATGGAAGTCTCCGTGTCATAGTACAACACAATATCCACAGGCAGCGACCGGTATCCGGAAGGCGTGCCGGTCTCCTTCAGAATATAGTACCGGTCGCCTTGGTCGGCAAAATTGAAGGGCATGTCGTTGTCCATGAATTTGGCGACGCCGTCCTTGTCGGTCACCAGCGTGCAAAGCGCGCCGCCGCTCTGCGCGACATAGAATTTCTGATTATTCTGCACGCGCATTCTGCTGTCGGTCTTGCTGTCGGTATAGAAGCACTCAATGGCGCCTGGACCATTCCCTGTCTCCTCCGCGGGGAACAGCTTAAATTCCACTCCCTGCATGGGCATGCCGGCCTGGTCCACCTTCTTGATCTGCTGGTTCAGCTGTGGCTGGAGATTAAAGCGCAGGGCCAGGCTGGAGTCATAGTTGCCCCGCTCCAGATAGAACATCCGCAGGGTGTGGTCCGTATCGCTGGCAAATCGATTGCCTGCCCACTGCGTCTCTCCGGCCTTTCCAGCCGCCTGAAACAGATCTTTGAGGTTCGTATGCGTCACTATATGATCGGGGTCCGCGGGGTCGTCCGGAATCCCCTTGGTATCAAAAGCGCGCCCGATATACACATCGCCGGTGGCAAAATTGATGGTGCCGTATATCTCACTGTGCGTTCCGCCCAGATCCAGAACCAGCACGTCGTCAATGAACACCCAAACGTCATCGTCTCCGGAGAAGCCGAAGGTCATATCCTTCATCCCGCTGGCGCCCATATTGATCTTCCCATTGGCGGGCTGGCGGAAATCAATCTCCACAGTCATGCCCAGGTGGTGGTTCATCTCATTGCCGGAACAGGGAACGGAGCTGGTCGGCTTCCCGTTCTCATCCACGCCGTTGAAGACCTCCACGCCTTTGTTAAACGGGAAGAAATTGCCTACGCTCTGCTGGGCGTCCGTACGGGTCGTAGCGGGAGCATTGTAGAGAATGAATTCGTTGGACGCCTCGTCATATTCGGCAAAATTCCGCCGCATATTGTAGTAATAATATCCCTCATTGTCCAGCTGGAACAGTCCTGTGACATCCTCATGGGAGATCTTATTGGGGTGAGTCACCTCCGGGTCGAACAGATATGCCAGCGACTCCGAATCAATGTCAATCTCCCTGCCCCAGGTGCCAATTACCGTGTCGCTTAGATTTTGGATATTTATTCCATCATAGGCGTCACTGCTGACAGCGCTGTTGTGGTCCCCGGCCAGCCTGTAATCCCGCACCAGCTCCTGGTCCTCCAGTGTTTTCTTTGCGTCGGCCGTATTCACCACGGGGTATCCGCCCTCCAGGCAGTTTTTTACAATCCCCTCCATCCCGGCGTACTTCTTTCCGTACTCGGTGTTCTCGCCGGCGCCCTTGTTCCAAAGGCCCGCGTGAATCAGTCCGTCGCCAAAAAGAAGCAGATGCCCGGCGTTGATCCCCCGGTTCCAGTCATTGGAGGTGGAAAATCCTATTGGCGTATCGGAGTAAATCACTTCTCCCAGGCTGTTCTCCAGCGGTTTTCCATTGCCATCCACCTGGGGGCGGTAGTGACGGTCGCTCTTTTGCAGAATATCACCCTGGGGCGCTTTGGGGGCTTTACCATAGTCCTCCACCCAATAGTCAAAGAGGTTGACGGTGGTATTGGCGGGGGACGCAGGATCTTCAATATAATCCGCCAATTCAACAAAAACAATATTAACTGTGAGAATATCCGGATTCAAATCAGAGGACTTTTTGGAATATGTCAATTTCCCCGCGTTTGGGTCGTCGGGATAGTAATCTTCCCGATTGTGCGAGTCCGCGAGAAATCTGTGGGTTGCACTGGACACAGTGTTGGCGCGGAATTGAAGAACAGTTCCCTTTTCAATGGAGGCCGGCACGCTGACAGCGCCCCAATCCAGATCCGCTTCCGCCCACCGGCACTGCGTTGGGTAGGAGACCTCTTTAACGCTTTGTGTGGCAGCGTCATACTCATAGGCCACACACTGCTGAGGATCTTTACTGACATTCAGAAGTCCGGTGCTGGTCAAAGCGGCCTCACTGCCATACACCAGTCCGCCCACCCGGGCGGGAAGCGCCTCCTTCACCGACTGGAGAATTTCCTCCTGGGTCAGCTCCCGCACAGGCGAGGCAAAAAAGACGCCCACTCGTTCATTGGAAACCAGCGCGCCGTCTCTGCCGACAAAGCTCCATTGGTTGAAGTGTTTGGCGGGGAGCTCCGCGTACGTCTCCCCTCCGCCCAGATCCAGCAACACCGCCAGAGCCGGAACGCCCTCGGCCAGGCGGTACTCCCCGGACAGAGTGCCATAGACGAAGAAGCTTCCCCCATAGCATCCCTCCTCCGGAAGGCCGCTCAGGTCCCAGGCAACTCCGGCGGTCTCACTTGCGCCATCACGGAGCTCCACCTCCGCCTCTCCGGGCAGAAAATCCTCCAGATCAGCGGCGGTGACAGGGCGCTCCTGACTGACACCGGGAAGCGCCAGGCCCCACGCTTTCGTCTCATCGTTGTAAGCCAGCGCCCCATCCCCGTCAAAGCTCCAGGACAGGACCTCTTTCGTCCCGCACAGCCGGCACTCATAGCGGCAGGGCTGACCCTCCACGGCCTCCGCGTAACCGCAGATCTCGTCGTGGACATGGGCGCAGGCCGCCTCCTCAGGCGCGGCATAGCCGCAGTCCTCATTATGTACATGCTCACAGCGCAGCGTAACGCAGCCGCTCTCCTCCGTGCACCTGTGGACGCAGTTTACAGGCTCCTGGCCCTCCGGGCTTTCGGCCAGGGGCAGCTGTGCGCCGCCTATCTCCACGGAGCCCTCTTCCAGACCGTCCGCCGGCGGCGCGGTCTCCACGGAATCCGGAGCCGCGGGAGCCTCCTCCCCGCCATCCACAGGCGGCGAGGGCTCTGCGGAATCCGGAGCCGAGGGAATCTCCTCCTCGCCGTCCACAGGCGGCGGGGGCTCTGCGGAATCCGGAGCCGAGGGAATCTCCTCCCCGCCGCCCGGGTTCGTTTCTGTATCCGCAGGAGGCTCCGCCGCGGCATAGCAAGCGCTGCCGTGAACATGGAGACACTCCGTCACAAAGCACTCCTCCGTGTGCTCATGGGTACACGGAGATCCCTGGGTTCCCTCCGCATAGCCGCACGCCTCACTGTGGACATGGACGCAGGGACGCCCCTCCACAGCCTCTACGTAGCCGCAGTCCGCAGTGTGAGCCGGGTGGTGCTCACACAGTCCCTGCCGACCGTCCGCCTGCGCCGCCAACGTAAACCCGTTCAGGCAGGGCAATATGATGCACAGGCACAACAATACGGACAACCACCTTTTGTAATCTGGCTTCTTCCTGACTGCTCTCATGAATGATCCACTCCTTTCTAAAGGTGCGAGCCAACTCAAGGCTATTTTCCGCTCTATTATATCGGTTAGTTACAGAATATGCAATAGGTAATTATACAGACAATTCATAATCTGTAAATTTTTATAAAAAGCAAGAGACTGTCCCCTGATACGGAGACACCGCCCACTCAAAAAGAGCAAAATGGTACTACCTCTCCGGCGCATTGCCCGTATCTCCCCTCCTCCGCACTCCGGATTTTGTCCAAAACCACGGTTTTGAAAAAACCGGGTGAAATGAGGTTGCCAGTCCGAAAAATTTGCGTTAAAATCAGACGGAACGCGAACGAACGGAAGAGAAAGGCGGGATAACACTGATGAAGGCAACCCTGATTCTGGCCAACGGCAGCGTCTTCCGGGGGCAGAGCATCGGCGCCGCGGCGGACTGCGTGTGCGAGATGGTCTTCAACACCTCCATGACAGGCTACCAGGAAATTCTGACCGACCCCTCTTACGCGGGGCAGGGCATTGTGATGAGCTATCCCCTCATCGGCAACTACGGCGTCAACCATGAGGACAACGAGTCCCAGAGGCCCTGGGCCTCGGCGTTTATCGTCCGGCACCTGGCCCCCCGGGGCAGCAATTTCCGCTGTGAAGGAGATCTGGACTCCTATTTAAAAGAATACGGCATCACCGGGATTGAGGGCGTGGACACCCGCGCGTTGACCCGGATTCTCCGCAGTCAGGGGACCATGAACGGCATGATCACCTGTGCGGAGCATTTTCATGTGGAGGACTGTCTGGCCTGTATCCAGGCCTACCGGGTAGAGGGCACCGTGGAGCGGGTCACCCGCTCCGCCCCCCAGGTATACCCCGCCGTCACGGAGCAGCGGCTGCGGGTGGCGCTGATGGACTACGGCGTCAAGCAGAACATGATCCGCTGTCTCCAGGACCGGGGCTGCCAGGTGACGGTCTACCCCGCCTTGACTCCCGCCAGGACCATCCTGGAGGGCGGCTTTGACGGAGTGATGCTCTCCAACGGCCCCGGGGACCCGGCGGACAACGCCGGCATCATCAAAGAGGTCCGGGCTCTGTATGACAGCGGCCTGCCCCTCTTTGCCGTGTGCCTGGGACACCAGCTGCTGGCCCTGGCCACCGGCGCCGCCACCCGAAAGATGACCTTCGGCCACCGGGGCGGCAACCACCCCGTCCGGGACGTAGCCTCCGGCCGGGCCTTCATCACCAGCCAAAACCACGGCTATGTGGTCACGCGAAGCAGCGTGGACCCAGCAGTAGCGGACATCTCCCACGTAAACGTCAACGAGGGCAGCGTGGAGGGGCTGCGGTACAAGCGGCCGGACTGCTTCACCGTCCAGTTCCATCCGGAGGCCGCCCCGGGTCCCCAGGACACGGAGTACCTGTTTGACCGCTTCGTGGAGATGATGCTCCACCCCGCAATCCGCAGGAAAGGAGGCACGCGGTAATGCCCAAGAATCCGTCTATTCAAAAGGTACTGGTGCTGGGCTCCGGCCCCATTGTCATCGGTCAGGCGGCGGAGTTCGACTATGCCGGCACCCAGGCCTGCCGCGCCCTGAGAGAGGAGGGCGTGGAGGTGGTGCTGGTGAACTCCAACCCCGCCACCATCATGACCGACAAGGACATCGCCGACCATGTGTACATCGAGCCGCTGAATCTAGCGTCGGTGGAACAGGTCATTGAGAAGGAACGCCCCGACTCCATCCTCCCCACCCTGGGGGGGCAGACGGGGCTGAACCTGGCCATGAATCTCCACGAGCAGGGCATTCTGGAGCGGTACGGCGTACGGCTTCTGGGCACCTCCCCGGAGTCCATCCGCAAGGCGGAGGACCGCCAGGGCTTTAAGGACGCCATGGAGGCCATCGGCCAGCCCTGCGTGGTCAGCGACGTGGTGGAGAGCGTCCAGGGCGCGGTGGACTTCGCGGCCTCCATCGGCTATCCGGTGATCGTCCGCCCGGCCTACACCCTGGGCGGCACCGGCGGCGGCATCGCCTACGATGAACCCTCTCTGCGGGAGATCGCCGGCCGTGGCATCCAGCTGAGCCGGGTGGGCCAGGTGCTCATTGAGCGGTGCATCGCCGGCTGGAAGGAGATCGAGTTCGAGGTCATGCGGGACTCTGCGGGCAATGTCATCCAGATCTGCTCCATGGAGAACATCGACCCCGTGGGCGTCCACACCGGCGATTCCATCGTGGTAGCCCCCACCCAGACCCTGGCCAACCGGGAGTACCAGATGCTCCGCACCGCCGCACTGGATATTATCTCCGCCCTGGAGATCGAGGGCGGGTGCAACTGCCAGTTCGCCCTGAATCCCGACAGCTACGAGTACGCCGTCATCGAGGTCAACCCCCGGGTAAGCCGCTCCTCCGCCCTGGCCTCCAAGGCCACGGGCTACCCCATCGCCAAAGTGGCGGCCAAAATCGCCCTGGGCTACACCCTGGACGAGATCCCCAACGCCGTCACCGGCAAGACCACCGCCTGCTTCGAGCCCACTTTGGACTATTGCGTTTTAAAGCTCCCCCGCCTGCCCTTTGACAAATTCACCACCGCCAGCCGGACCCTGGGCACCCAGATGAAGGCCACCGGCGAGGTCATGGCCATCGGCAATTCCTTTGAGGGGGCGCTGATGAAGGCCATCCGCTCCCTGGAGCTGCCGGTGAAGTCTCTGCGCATGTCCGGCCTGGGAGATCTGTATACCGAGGACATCGAGGACCGGCTGGTAAATATCGACGACCAGCGGCTCTTTGTGGTGGCGGAGGCGCTGCGCCGGGGCTTCTCCCCGGAGAGGATCAATCAGATCACCAAATACGACCTGTGGTTCCTGGACCGCTTCAAGAACATTGTGGACATGGAAAGCCGGCTGGACCACGGCCGCCTGGACGAGGACACCCTCCGCTCCGCCAAGGAGATGGGCTTCTCCGACGCCTGGATCGCCGCCCTGGCCGGCAAAGAGCGGGAGGAGATCAAAATCCTGCGGGAGTCCTACGGCATCCGGCCCTCCTTCAAGATGGTGGACACCTGCGCCGCGGAGTTTGAGGCCCAGACTCCCTATTACTACTCCACCTACGACGGGGAGAACGAGGCGGATCAGCCCCTGTGCCTGCCGGAGGTGGGCCGGGTGGCCCCCGGCATCCCCGTGGCCCCCTGGCTGGCCGCCTCCACCCAGGCCCCCCACCGCACCGGAGAGGTCCAGCAGCGGCGGAAGGTGCTGGTGCTGGGCTCCGGCCCCATCCGCATCGGCCAGGGCATTGAGTTCGACTATTGCTCCGTCCACTCCGTCTGGGCATTGAAGCGGCTGGGCTGCGAAACCATCATCATCAACAACAACCCGGAGACCGTCTCCACGGACTTCGACGTGGCGGACAAGCTGTATTTTGAGCCCCTCACCGCGGAGGATGTGGAGGCCGTGGTGGAACAGGAGCGCCCCTGGGGCGCTGTGGTGCAGTTCGGCGGCCAGACCGCCATCAAGCTCACTCAGGCCCTCACCAATATGGGCGTGCCCATCCTGGGGACTCCCGCAGACGGTGTGGACGCCGCCGAGGACCGGGAGCGTTTTGATGAGATTTTGCAGCAGTGCGGCATTCCCCGGGCCCAGGGCCGGACGGTTTACACCACCGAAGAGGCTTTGAATGCAGCTCACGAGGTGGGCTATCCCGTGCTGGTGCGCCCCTCCTATGTCCTGGGCGGCCAGGGCATGGAGATCGCCTACAACGACCGGAATATCACCGAGTTCATGCGCATCATCAACCAGGTGGAGCAGGAGCACCCCATCCTGGTGGACAAGTATCTCTGCGGCCGGGAGGTGGAAGTGGACGGCGTATTTGACGGCGAGGACCTGCTGATCCCGGGCATCATGGAGCACATTGAGCGGGCCGGCGTCCACTCCGGAGACTCCATCTCCGTCTATCCCCCCATGCACATCGAGGACAGACACAAGCAGACCATTCTCCGCTACACCCGGGACCTGTCTCGGGCCTTGGGAGTCATCGGCCTGGTGAACATCCAATTCATTATTTACAATGACGAAATATATGTCATTGAAGTCAACCCCCGCTCCTCCCGCACCATCCCCTATATCTCCAAGGTCACCGGGGTCCCCATCATCGACCTGGCCACCCGGGTGATGCTGGGCGGCAAGCTCCGGGACCTGGGCTGCGGCACCGGAATCTACCGGGAGGCGGACTACTTCGCCGTGAAAATGCCGGTGTTCTCCTTTGAAAAACTCACCGACGTGGACACCGGTCTGGGCCCGGAGATGAAATCCACCGGCGAGTGCCTGGGTCTGGCGGAGTCCTTCCCACAGGCGCTGCTGAAGGCCTTCAAAGGCGCCGGCATGCGGGCCCCCAAACGAGGCGGACGGATCATCGTCACCGTCCGGGACGAGGACAAGGGCGAGATCGTGGACATCGCCCGGGGCTTTGCCAATATGGACATTGAGATCCTGGCCACCCCCGGCACCTGTGACGCCCTGCGCGCCGCCGGCGTCCCCGCCCGCAAAGTGGCCCGAGTCTCCGAAGCCCACCCCAACATCCTGGATATGATCTCCTCCGGCTCTGTGGATCTCATCATCGACACCCCCACCCGGGGCCGCCGCCACGACACCGACGGCTTCCGCATCCGCCGCTCGGCGGTGGAGCACTCCGTCCCCTGCGTCACGGCCCTGGACACCGCCCGGGCCATGCTCACCGTCCGCACCCAGGGCCGCAGCGCCGACCTGCGTCCCTTGGACATCACCAAAATCTAACCGTGAAAGCTGCCGGTGGATACTATGTATCCACCGGCAGCTTTCGCTCTACACATTGCCCTGCCGCTCTGTGCTTTTGTTTCTCCATCCGTTTCCATGATTACCGCCTTGTCCATGATGCCCATTTCCCCAGCTATTGTATAATGCGGTGTCATTGCCGCCGTCTGAAAGACTCTCGATTAACTCTCGGATTTCCCTCATCGTCATACCCTGCACGGTTTCGGGGGTAACATTCGGATTCAGACGCTGTAATTCTAAAAAGGCTCTGTATTTTCCGCAGGAAAGCCCCACATCATGGGCGGCAGCAACATCTTCCGCCCGCGCGAAATAGCAATAGGTGTTGTTCCGGCTCGCCGTACAGGCCGCAACACCCGAAAATATTTTCGCGGACTGCCGCTCGTCTGCCCCCACGACTGTAATGGTCATAATTTCATCGCCGGACAACAGCGCCGTTATGCTGTCATGGTGCAATATCCGCTCGATTGCCTCCACATAGTTCTTATACTTTATGTCAACAGATTTGGAAAGGGCCTGCCCATCTTCGTTAAATTCGCTCACAGAAATCACTTGGTCAAACCGGTTGACACTTAACTCGATGGAGGGGTTAATATCAATACTGATTTCCGCTGTGGGCGTGAAGTAAAGCCGCTGCCCCCCCAACAATACGAACAGCAGACATGCGCAGGCCGCAGCGTAAATGTGATACCTGCGCCGCTCCGGGGCCGCTCTTCTATAGTTATGCGTTTTTTCGGCAAGAAAGGCTTTGGTACTGTCCTTTAGTTCTTCCCCTGCCTGTATTGGGCTGAAAAGTTCCTTGAATGCATTATTCATAGTCATAGCCACCTCCCAACCTTTCTCTTAGCATCTGTTTAGAACGAGTCAGGAGTGTATAAATCGTATTTACATTTTTGCCCAAAATGCGGCTGATTTGAGGAGCGGTGTAATCTTCAAAATAATGCAGATATACGACATCCCGATATTTCTGAGGCAGGGAAATCACAGCCTCCCAAACGTCCTGATAGTCCGGAGACAGTTCTGCCGGGTGCTCTATCACGTCATCCAGGGAAACTGTATGGCGGTGAAAAAAGCTTTTCAGCAAGTCCTTACAGGCGTTAATGGTAACCCGGATAAACCACGCTTTTTCATGTTCTTCATTTTCAAAAGAAACGGAGCTAAGGACATACTTCAAAAACACGGTTTGAAATATGTCCTCGGTATCAGCATCATTTTTTAAATGTACCGCGCAGAGCCGCCGAACGGTATCGGAATACCGCTCGATGACTCTAATCGTATCCTGTTCGCTCCGCATGATGGTTTTGGTTATTTATCTGCCGCATCCGCCCCGGAAGCCGTTTCCGCGCCCTCCGTGGCATCCGCGCCCGTATCCAACACTTTGGACGGAGGCGTAGTTATCACAAATACCGTCCCCGTCCGCGTCCACATAGGCGCACCTGTTACCGGCATTGTCACAAATGCCGTCCCCATCCGCATCTACAAAATAGCGTCCCCTCCCCGGACCTGCCGCAAATGCAGTTGCCATGCACATGGATAATACGACGGCAGCTGACAAAACTCCTAAAAACGCTTTTTTCATGGTACTCCTCCGTTATATTTGATAGCCATTTCTGACTTCAATACTAATACGATTGTCAAAGAAAAATCCATTCAAAATTTAAAATTTTTTTGCCGGAGTTATACACCAGTTATGCGTAAGGCCGCCAGGCCCTTTAAGTTCTTGTGTTTTTGTATACCTTTATTGAAGGAAGACATGATCTTTGATACACGGTGCTCTGGCGGTGTTCCAACGATCTACCAATACAGAGCCACGGAAATCCAAAGGAATTTCCGTGGCTCTGGTATACTTTGACGACTCCCGGTCCACAGTCCGCTTGTCAGTCAGCGGTGCGCACGGGGTCGTCTCCGGTCTCGCCGGGGATGTCGCCGCCGGCCTGTTCCACGGCCTTCTTCTCCATGCGGTTCATCATAATGGGAGAGAGAATGCCAAAGACGCACAGGGCGATGAGCACCCAGCACACGGGGGTGGAGAAGAGAATGGCGGGATTGCCGCCGGAGAGGGCCAGGGAACGCCGCAGGCCCTTCTCGCCGATGGGCCCCAAAATCAGCGCCAGCACGATGGCGGCGGTGTTCAGATCGAACTTGCGGCAGAGGTAGCCCAGCACGCCGAAGATCATCATGATCACCACGTCCACGAAGTTCTTGTGGATGGCATAGGAACCCACCACGCAGAGAACGGAGACGGCGGGAATCAAAATGGCGTCGGACAAACGGGAGATCTGGGCAAAGCCACGGCAGCCCAGCAGGCCGATGCCCAGCATAAAGAACTGGATCAGCACAAAGCCCGCGAAGAAGGTGTAGGTCATTTTCGCCGTCTCGCCTACAAAGAGGTCGGGGCCGGGGGTCAGGCCCTGGATAATGAGGCCGCCCATCAGCACGGCGGTGACGCTCTCACCGGGAATGCCCAGGGTCAGCATGGGGATCAGGGAGCCGCCGGTGACGGCGTTGTTGGCGGCCTCGGAACCGGCCACGCCCTCAATGCTGCCGTGGCCAAATTTCTCCTTCTCCTTGGAGAACTGGCGGGCGGTGTTGTAGCCCAGGAAGCAGGCGATGGAGGCGCCGGCGCCGGGAAGGATGCCAATCAGGTTGCCGATGATCCAGGACCGGCCTACGGTGGGGGCGATCTGCTTCATCTCCTTCTTAGTCAGCATCATCTTGTCGTTGAACTTGGCGGCTCTGGCCCGCTGCTTGATCTTCTGCTCCGCCAGAATCAGCGCCTGGCTCATGGAGAACAGGCCGATGAGGGCGCAGGTGGTGTTGATGCCCTCGTACAAGGAGGACTGACCGAACATGAACCGCTTCACACCCTCCATGGGGTCCATGCCGATGGTGGAGAGCAGCAGGCCCAGCGCACCGGAGATCAGGCCCTTCACCATGGACTTGGAGCTGACGCCGGCGATGATGGTCAGGCCGAAGATAGACAGCCAGAAATACTCCGGGGAACCGAATTTCATAGCCAGCTGAGCCAGCAGGGGTGCAAAGAAATAGAGAGAGATACAGGAGAGGAGTCCACCGAAAAAGGAGGAGATGCAGGCGGTACCCAGGGCCTTGCCGGCCTTGCCCTGGAGGGTCATCTGATACCCCTCAATGGCGGTGGCCGCCGAGGCGGGAGTGCCGGGGGTGTGAATCAAGATGGCGGAGATGGACCCGCCGAAGATGGCGCCGCAATAGATGGCACCCAGCATAATGAGGCCCGTGGAGGCCTCCATGGTGAAGGTCATGGGCAGCAGCAGCGCCACGCCCATGGCGGCGGACAGGCCCGGCAGGCATCCGATGACGATGCCGATGGTGGTGCCGGCGGCCATGGCCAGGATATTAACGGGAACCAGGGCATTAATAAAACCTTGCCCCATCAGGGCTAACGTTTCTAACATTGTCGTTCTCCCCCTTTACTTAAACAGCAGGCCCACAGGCAGCTTGACCTTGAGGAACAGGGTAAAGGCGCAGTAGACCAGTGCCAGGATCACGGCGGTGGACAGGAGGATCTGCCACTTGGGAACCTTCAAAAACAACAAACAGGCCGCCATAAATACCAGCGTGGCAATGTAGAACCCCGCAAAGTACATCACCACCAGATACAGCACCACCATGCCCAGGATGGGGAAAAACTGCTTGGGAAGGAATCCCTGGAAATCCTCCAGACCGGTGGTGACGCCGCTCTTCTTTGCCGCCCGGACCATCTGCGCCACATACAGCGTGGTCAGAGCGGCCAGCAGAACGATGATAAACAGAGGATACGTCTGGGCGGCGGCAGGGAGGCGCAGGGTCATCACCAGAAACAGGGCGCACACCGCGTAAATAAACGCGACAACGCCAATATCGGTTTTCTTCATCTCTCAAACCTCACATTTCAGTCGTAAAAAAGCGCGGGGCTTCACGGCGTGAAGCCCCGCGCGGCTCTATGGAATTACTCGGCCCAGATGGAGGATACGGTATCGGTGCAGAAAACATACTGCGCGTCCAGGAGGGCGGCGGTAGCGGCGGGGTCCATGTACTCGGTGGTGACGCTGGCCTTGACAGCGGCGTCCAGATAGGCAGCGTCCTCCATGGTCTGCTTGAAGGCATCGGCGTAGAAGTCGATGATCTCCTGGGGGGTGTCCTTGGGGGCCACGATGGCGCGGGCGGAGCCGTACCACTGGTCATAGTAGCCCGCCTCGCCCAGGGTGGGGACGTCGGGATACTCAGCCAGACGCTTGGTGTCAAACACACCGAGGACCTTTACCTCAGAGGTGAAGGCAGCGAAGTCAGCCAGCTTGGCGGAGGAGAAGTCCACCTCGCCCTGGCGCAGGGCCAGCAGCTGGTCGGCGGTGCCGCCGTAGGGGATGGCGGTGTACTCAAAGCCGGCGGTGGTGGAGAGCAGCTGAACGGCGATGTGGTTGGAGGCCTTGTTGCCGTTGGTGGAGGCCTTCAGCTCGCCGGGATGCTCCTTGGCGTAGGTGACCAGATCCTCCAGGGTGTCAAAGGGGCTGTTGGCGGCCACCAGGATGACGGAGGTCTCGGAGACGTGGTTGCAGATGGGCACAAAGTCCTCCATGGTGTAGTCGCCCAGGCCCTCCACGATGTTGGAGCACAGAGTGGGCAGGTTCACGAAGCCCAGAGTATATCCGTCGGGCTTGGCCTGGGACAGGGCTGTCCAGCCGATAGAGCCGGAGCCGCCCTCCTGGTTGTCAATGACCACGGTCTGACCAATGAACTTGTCGGCATAAGCGCTGAGAACCCGGGCGGTGTTGTCGGTGCCGGAGCCGGCCTTATAGGCCACGATCATATTCACAGGCTCACTGGGGGTCCAGCCGGTGGCTGCGGGCTCGGAGGGCTCGTTGGCGTCGCCGCTGGTGCCGGCATCAGCGGGAGGCGGCGTGGTGCCAGCGTCATTGCCGGAACCGCCCCCGCAGGCGCACAGGCTCAGCAGCATCAGTGCTGTCAGCAGCAGGGCAAGGAATTTCTTCTTCATTCTCAAATCAACCTTTCTTTTTGACTTGCAGGTGAAACACCTGGAGGTAGAATACCACTTCGGCCGCCTAAAATCAATTGCCGATTCATAAAACTTTAACAATTTTTTTCTAATGATTCGGCAAAAATTTACTTAACATCCGTGCCGGGGCGAAAATGGCGGAGAAAAACGGAGCGGACCCCAATCCGCTCCACCGCGGGAAACAGCGCTCACAACGCCAAAAACAGAGGAAGCGCCAAGCGCAGAATGCCGCAGGCCGTCCCCATGGCCAGCATAAAGACCATGGGAGAGCACTTCCAGCGCCGGTAGGCCGCCAGGCCGCCGCAGAACAGAACCGCGGACATCAAAACCAGACCGGACCCGCCGGAATACAGCGCGTTTTTCACAATCGTCAGGCCGCCACTTAGGATTACGCCAGTTACGGCCGCCCGCAGCACCTTTAACATATACTGCCAGCGGCGGTTTTTTTGCAGGCGGTCATTTACCTGTGAGATCAGAAAAGAGATCAGGCAGCCAGGCAGAATACACGCGCAGGTAGCCGCCACCGCGCCAGGAAGGCCATAGAGGCGCATCCCCACAAAGGACGCCGCGTTGACGGCAATGGGACCTGGAGTCATCTCCGCGATGGCCATGAGGTCCACCAATGTCTCCGCCGTCACCCAGCCCAGCTTGTTCACAATCTCCGCCTGAATCAGAGAGATGGCCGACAGGCCTCCGCCGATGCTGAAGAGCCCGATGTACAAAAAGCGAAGCGCCAGCGCCGTCATAACTTCTCCCTCCCCGCCGTCAGCCAGCCCAGGAGGGCGCTCCCCGCCAGAAACCAGACAGTGCCGGTATTTGTGGTCAGAGACAGCAGGAATACCGCGCCCATCACCGCCCACCGCAGACGGTCTCCTCCGCGGAGGACCTCCGCCGCCATGGAGGAGGCAGCGTCCGCCACCACTACGGCCACCGCCAGCCGCAGCCCGTACAGCAGCGCGGCGACGGCAGGACTGGCGGAGAACGCCTCATAACAGAGGGAGATGACAGAGAGAACCGCCAGAGGCGGAAGTATCGTGCCCAGCACACCGCACAGAGCCCCGGCAGCCCCCGCCATCCGGGCGCCCACCTGCACCGCTACATTAACAGTCACCGCGCCGGGAGAGGCCCGGGCAAAGGCAGTCATATCCAGGATCTCCTCCTGGGTCAGCCAGCCCAGCTCATCCACAAACCGCCTCTGCATCAAAGGGATGATGACGAACCCGCCGCCAAAGGTGAGGCCGCTTAGGACCAGCATCGAGGAAAACAATTTCCAGCAGATCTTACCCATTCTTCTCACATCCTTTATCCCTATTCTACACCGTGAATTTACATTTTTGAAATACTATGATATAATATAAATCATAGTATTTTTATTATAAATGGAGGAGAAGGAAGATGACGCTGCGCCACCTGCGCATTTTTCTCGCCGTGTGCCGGGAGGGCTCCGCCACTGCCGCCGCGGAGAAGCTGTACATCGCCCAGCCCACCGTCAGTGTGGCAATCCGGGAGCTGGAGAGCCATTACAAGGTCACCCTCTTCGACCGGATCGGGCGGCGGCTGTTCCTCACCGACGCGGGCCGGCAGATGCGCTCCTATGCTCAGCATATCGTGTCCCTGCTGGACGAGATGGAGGTCCGCTCCCAGGACTGGGAGGAGACCGGCACACTGCGGCTGGGCAGCAGCATCACCATTGGCACCGTGCAGCTGCCTGGAATCGCAGCACGGCTTCAGGAACGGTATCCAAAGCTGCGGATCGAGGTCATGATCTGCAACTCCGATACCGTGGAGACCGCCATTTTGGAGAATGAAATCGATCTGGGCCTCATTGAGGGGGAGTGCCACTACGGAAATCTGAAAGACATCCTCCTGGGCGGAGACGAGCTGGTATTCCTGTGCCACCCCAAACATGCCTTTGCGGGGCGGACTGTCTCCGCTGGGCAGCTGAACGGGGAACCCTTTCTCTTCCGGGAGAGAGGCAGCGCCGGACGGGACCTGGTGGAGTCCACCTTAAAAGCCAGCGGAGTGGAAACGCGCCCCCTATGGCAGAGCATCAGCACCCAGACTCTCATCAGCGGGGTGGCGGAAGGCCTGGGCATGGCCGTACTGCCCCTGTCGCTGATCCAACCGGCCCTGAGCACGGCCAGGGTGAGCCAATTCCGGGTGGAGGGAATCCAGTTCACCCGGCGCTTTCGTCTGCTCTACCACCGGAACAAATACCTGACAAGGCCCATGGAAACAATGATCCAGCTGTGTCAGGAGAGCTGGAGGTGACTGCCCGGGGCAGATACCGGTACCGCTCCACCGGAGTCCTGCGCCGGAATGGAGTCATACCGGCAGCAAAGAATCCCTGCAATCCTAAGGATTGCAGGGATTCTTACTGGAGGTGACACCCGGATTTGAACCGGGGAATCAGGGTTTTGCAGACCCTTGCCTTACCACTTGGCTATGTCACCGTCTCTGTACTGTATTATATGCGGCTTTTTGAAAAAAGTCCACATTTATTTTTTGAAACCGCAATTCCCACACAGCTGTGTGGGAATTGCGTATGGAGCGGGCAACGAGGCTCGAACTCGCTACCTCCACCTTGGCAAGGTGGCGCTCTACCAGATGAGCTATGCCCGCAAATGGTGCCCAGAGCCGGAATCGAACCAGCGACACGTGGATTTTCAGTCCACTGCTCTACCAACTGAGCTATCTGGGCAAATCTTTCTCCGCGCCATGGAGCGCGGATGGGGAATCACAACCCCTGGGGGACCCACGGGATCATCACAGATCCCGTGGGAGATGGCGACCCGGAACGGGCTCGAACCGTCGACCTCTAGCGTGACAGGCTAGCGTT
>CAJUDV010000021.1 GCA_910585385.1 uncultured Oscillibacter sp.
GGCCACGATCTCTGGTGCTTTCTTTTCGTTACGTTGTTTAATTTACAAGGTGCAGGCCGCTCTCGGCGGGTACTGATTACTGTACCACAAAAATACAGGCTTGTCAACAACTTTTTTGAAATTCTTTTTTAGAAATTTCCAGAAGTTCTCAGAAGTTCCTGACAGCTTTGCTAGAATACCAGACAAAGCGCCGTTTGTCAAGGGGGAAATTCGATTTTTTTCGAAAAATTTCGCGAAAGCTTTCCACAGCGGAGGGAGCCGCCTTTCGCGGCCCCCCTCCCACTGTAAAATGTTATCCGCACGGGATTGTAATCGTCTCCGTGGCAACCCCCTGTCTAAAGGTCTCGTCGTGCTCCACAAACAGCATGGTGGGCTGAAACGCCAGCAGCAGCTCCTCAATCTGCATTCGGGACCAGACGTCGATATAATTCAGCGGCTCGTCCCAGATATACAGGTGGGCGCTTTCGCAGAGGCTCCGGGCAATCAGCACCTTCTTCCTCTGTCCGGCGGACCAGTCC
Organism: uncultured Oscillibacter sp.; assembly: GCA_910585385.1. Lineage (GTDB taxonomy): Bacteria > Bacillota > Clostridia > Oscillospirales > Oscillospiraceae > Oscillibacter. The sequence goes on from CAJUDV010000021.1 coordinate 519, forward strand.
TCCATATTCTTTTCAAACTGCTCCCGGGGGAAATCCAGCTTCCGCAGAATCGCCAGCAGCAGCGGCTCCTCCGCTCCGGTTCTCCGGATATAGTCCCGCAGACGCCCCCGCAGATGGGAGGTGTCCTGGGGCACGTAGGAGACGGTCAGCCCGGAGAGCTTCACCAGCGTCCCCTGGCTGGCGATCTCCTCCCCCAGGAGGAATTTCAGGAGGGTGGACTTCCCGCAGCCGTTGCCGCCGTCCAGGGCAATTCTCCGGCCCGGCTCCAGGCGGAAGTCCAGCGGGCCGCAGACCCGCCGCTCTCCGTAGAAGAGGGAGAGCTCCCGGGCGTCCAGCAGCCGTCCCCGGGCCGTCAGGGGGCGAAGCTTCAGCGCCTCGGCCCGTTCCAGATCTTTCAAAAGTCCCGCCTTCTCCTCCAGCGCCCGCTGCCGCCGGTCCTCAATGGACTTGGCCCGCTGCATCATTTTCGCGGACTTGTGGCCGATATAGCCCCGGTCCGGCCGGAGGCCGCCGGTCCTTGTCCCCTTTTTGGTAGCCTCCACCTGGTCGGACCACCTAGAGGTCTGGGCCGCCGCCTGCCGCAGACGCCCCACCTCCTTTTGCAGATGTTCGTTTCTCGCCTGCTCGAACTCGTCCCGGCGGCGCTTGTTCTCCCACCAGGAGGAGAAATTCCCGCTCTGGACCTCCACGCCGGTTCGGTTCAGCGCCATCACATGGTCCACGCACCCGTCCAAAAAGGCCCGGTCGTGGGACACCAGCAGAAAGCCCCGCTTTCGCCGCAGATACGCCGCCGCCGCCCGCCGCCCCCTGGCGTCCAGGTGGTTGGTGGGCTCGTCGATGAGCAGGTACCGCTCCTCCCCGCAGAACAGCGCCGCCAGCAGCGCCTTGGTCCGCTCCCCGTTGGAGAGGGTGGAAAAGGGCCGGTACAGCGCCTCGGCCTCCACGCCCAGCAGTCCCGTCTCCCGCAGCAGCTCCCACTCCTCCGCCGTGGGGGCCGCCTCCTGGAGCACCTCCAGGGTCATGCGGGACGGGTCCCCCGGCTCACGGGGAAAGTACGCGCAGGGCGGCGCGCCGGAGATCCCCCCTCCGCAGGGGTACTCTCCCAGCAGCAGGCGCAGAAAGGTGGTCTTCCCCCGGCCGTTGCGGCCCAGAAAGCCCAGCTTCCAGCCGGTGTCAAACTGAAAGCTCACATTTTCAAATATGTTATCGTAACTGCCCGGATAGGCAAAGGTCAGGTTTTCCACCCGGATCATAGACATATGGCATCCCTCCAAACGCAAAAATAGGCCGCAGGAAAGTCCCACGGCCCGCAGCGCAACAGAGGATGCCCCGCTCTATCAGCGGGCGTCTGTCGTCCAGATGGCGCGAAAGGATGAAATTCTCTCCTGCTTCCGGCGCCGGGCAGACCGCCCCCTCGGGGCTTCCACAGCGCCTATCAAGTTTCAGCAGGAAGCAGACTTCATCCTTTCACTCCTCTTCATCAATTTAGCAGAATCATCATAGCAGACTTCCCGCGGCCTGTCAACCGGAAAAGCCGTAAAATTCCCCTCAGGCGTATCCGGCGGTAAGAAGCGCCCAATCGCCGCCGTCCTCCTCCCGAACCAGGAGCCAGGACCAGCCGGTATACGCCCGGTCCGCCTCCCAGGCCCCGCCGCCGTTCACCGGGGAGTGAAACGACGAGGTAAACACCGCACACTGGGCGAGCTCCCGGCCCACGCCTCTGTAATACTCCAGCTCTCCGGCGCTCACATCGTCCCCGGCGTATTCCAATGTACGGAGCACACAGCCGTCAAAATCCCCGAACTCCTTCAAAACCACCTTCGCCGCAGCCTCCAGCTCCTCCGCCTCATAGAGCTCCGACTCCCCATAGTCAATGACGACCTCACTGACGTCGCCGCCTCCGCAGGCGCAGAGCAGCCAGACCAGCAGCAGGGCCGCGCACACGGCGGCGGTTCTTCTCCCCGTCCTCATCGTGTCCTCCCCCCAAATCTCCAGTCTCCGGCTCACCTTTACAGGGAAATTCTACCACAAAGGCCGGCCTCTGGCAAGGCCCCTCCCTGTACAGCGCCATTTTCTACCTTATTTTTTCGGAAGCGTTTGCTTTTCCGCCGGAAGTCTGGTACACTACAAGCAACATGGAAGCGCAGGTGGGAGCCGGCGGGCTTCCCCGCCGGCTCCCTATTCAAAAAAGCGGCGGTGCCGCGCCCAGGGGCGGACGCTGCGCGGAGCTGTTGACTGGGGGCACCCGGTCCGCTTGCACCATCCTATGCGGCGCCCCCGCCGCCTGTCACCGCCTCTCCGCCGCCCGTCCCCGCCGGTTCTCCCGAATCTCAAAAAAGAAAAGAGGCTTTTTTCATGATTAAAATCGCGCCCTCCATCCTCTCCGCCGACTTTGCCAATCTGGAGCGGGATATTCAGCGCATCTCCGCCGCCGACTACGTCCACGTGGACGTGATGGACGGCATGTTCGTGCCCAACATCTCCATCGGCATTCCGGTGGTGAAATCCATCCGCCCCACCACCTCCCTGCCCCTGGACGTCCACCTGATGATTGTGGAGCCGGTGCGGTACGTGGAGCAGTTCTGCGACGCCGGGGCCGACCTGGTGACGGTCCACGTGGAGGCGGACAGCGAGGAGAACATCCACGCCGCCATTGACAAAATCCACGCCAAGGGCAGGCGGGCGGGGATCGTCCTCAAGCCCAAGACCCCCGCGGAGGCCGCCCTGCCCTTCCTGGAAAAGGTGGAGCTGATTCTGGTGATGACCGTGGAGCCGGGCTTCGGCGGGCAGAGCTTCATGGCGGATATGATGCCCAAGGTCTCCGCCCTGCGGAAGCTGATCGATGAGAAAAATCCCGCCTGCGAGCTGGAGGTGGACGGCGGCGTGGCCCCGGACACCTGTCAGACCTGCATTGACGCCGGGGCCAACGTGCTGGTGGCCGGCAGCGCCGTATACAAGGCGGCGGACATTCCCGCCCGCATCGCCGAGCTGAGAGGGAGCCAGGCCTAAATGCGGGCCAGCTCCAGGCCGACAGAGACCCCCGCCAGGAAAGAGGCCCGGTCCTCCAGGCACCCTGTCTCAAACTGCCGGGCCAGCAAAACCTCCAGCCGCCGCCCCTGCTCCGCCGTCAGCGCCGTGCGAAATTTGTCCCATTCCTCCTCCAGCCCGGAGGAGCACCGGCGGTATTCTCTGATTTGAAGATAGTCCATGACACGGTGTTCCTGTGCGTAAAAATAGAGAGCATCCACAAGCGGTTGCACAAAATCGCCCCTTTCGGTTCGTTTCATTCGGTTCGTTTTTAGTATATCCGTGCCGAACACTGTTGTCAAGAGATATGGAGAGAAATTATGGGAACTTTTCCTGAAAACCTAAAAATATGCCGAAAACGCAGCCATATGAGCCAAGAGGTCGTTGCAGTAAACTGCAAAATTGCCTCCGGCACATACCGGCGGTATGAAAAAGGCGAGCGGGAACCAAATTTATCGACTCTCTGCACCTTTGCGGATTATTTTGGCGTCACTCTGGACCAGTTGGCAGGGCGTGCCCCTCTGCCGGATCAGGAGGCATAGGCGGCTGTTGAAGGGCGGGCGGCCGCGCCATCTTCCCCTAAGGGGGATGGCCTCGCTTGGCGCTCCTTCGTAAAAAGCGGCAGACACCCCCTCTTCCCCACCCGGAGCCGGCCAGGCGCGAAGCGCGGGAAGAGAAGAACATCCATGCGTCCGCGCGGCGACTTTTCCCGGACTTTCAACAGCGGCAGGAGACTTCCGCAACCACCAAAAGCGTCTCTTTTCTTTTGGACCGTGCACGGCCCGTTTTCTTTTCTCCACGCCAGGAGAAAAGAAAATGGGGGGTGCATCCCCAGACACGCCGGAACGGCGCGTCACCGTCCCCGGCCCGCGGCCGGATAACCCCCGTCCCCGCCCGCGGCGGAAAATCCCCGTCCCGCCCCCGTGGGGCGGATTCCCCAGGAATACAAAATCCCCCGATACCTGTCAGGTATCAAAAAGGAGCCCCCACCATGGAATACTTCCCCGCCCCTCTGGAAAGGTTAGTAGAACAATTCGCCCGCCTGCCGGGCATCGGCGGCAAGTCCGCCCAGCGGCTGGCCTTCTTCATCCTGGGCCTGCCCGAGGAGGAGGCCCAGTCCTTCGCCGACGCCATTACAGAGGCCAAGCGCGGCGTCACCTGCTGTCCGGTGTGCCAGAACTTCACCGCCGGGGGCCTGTGCCCCATCTGCGCCTCCCCCAAGCGGGACGGAACCACCATCTGCGTGGTGGCGGACCCCCGGGACGTGGCCGCCGTGGAGCGGTCCCGGGAGTACGACGGCCACTACCACGTTCTCCACGGCGTCATCTCCCCCATGAACCACGTGGGACCCGATGACCTGGCCATCAAGCCCCTGCTGGAGCGGGTGGCGAAGGGGGACGTGGAGGAGGTCATCATGGCCACCAACCCGGACACGGAGGGAGAGGCCACGGCCATGTACATCGCCCGCCTCTTAAAGCCCTTTGACGTGCGTGTGACCCGCCTGGCCTACGGCATCCCCGTGGGCGGGCACCTGGAGTTTGCCGACGACGCCACGCTGATGCGGGCCCTGGAGGGCCGAAGAGAGATGTGATCAAGTTTAGGGCCGCCCTTTTCAAAGGGCGGTGGGGTGCGGGGGCAAAGCCCCTGCAGCCTCGGTCAGAGCCCAATAAAACGAACGCCGCCGCCCATGTGGGCGGCGGCGCTTTTGCATCGTTCGCACCGTCTATTCCAACAGCTCTTCAACAGCGACATCCAAAACACAGGCAATCGCTTTCAGCTCAATATCCGTCACAAACCGCTGGCCGCTCTCAATCCTCTGCACGGCGTTTTTGTCCACATCCAAGCCCCTCAGCTGGAGCAAATCGGCAAATCCTCTCTGAGACAATTTCGGCGATCTGGCTTTGCGCAACGCGGCTACTCGTCTGCCGCAGATATTATAACGCCCATCCGGTGCGTGATTTTTATACACAAAACCACTCTCCTGACATTTATTGATTGTCGTATGAGTGATTTTATGGTATCCTGTTCTCATAATTGACATTCATTAAATGTCATAGGAGGGTTTTATGGACCATTTGACTTTTGAGGAGCTCTTCCTTCAAGCCATCGGCGCGGCCTAGCACCGCCCGCCACGACTTCTGAAAAAGCCCGCCCGGCGCGCTGGCGCCGGGCGGGCTCTCTTCCTTCTGCCAATTACATGAGATTGTAGAGAATCTTCGCCATCTGCCCCCGGGTGATGTTGTTGTTGGGCTTGAACGTGCCGTCGGCATAGCCGTTGATGATCCCCTGGGCCGCCATGGTCTGGATGTAGAACGTGGCGTAGGCGGGAATCTTCCCGGCGTCGGTAAAGGTCAGGTCCGCCATGGCGTAGCCCTTATCCTGGCTCCGCCCGATCATGGCCGACGCCTGGGCCCGGGTCAGGTTTCCGGTGGGATTGAGGTACAGCTTCCCGTCCTTGCCCTGGGTGCCGGTGACAATGCCCTCGGCGTACAGGGCCCGGACCGCCGGCAGGGCGGAGGCGGGAATCTTGCTGAGATCCGCGAAGGGCACGGACACCCCTTCGTACTTCGCCGGGTCCAGCTTCAAGGTGTTGTACAGCATCACGGAGAAGTCCAGCCGGGTCAGCAGCTGGTCGGGGCGGAAGGTCCCGTCCTCGTAGCCCTTGGAGATATTGTGGTCGTACAGGTAGTCGCAGTAGTCCGCGCCCCAGTACGCCGCCGTGTCCTTGAAGCGGCGCTCCGCTCCGGCGGCGGGGACATCCGCGGAGCAGCGTCCGATGTTGCCAGAGCCGTCCCGGGCGGTGATGGTGACCCGATGGGCCGCACCGTCCGCCGCCGGCAGGGCGGCGGAGACGGCCCCGGTCTTGCCGTCATAGGTGAAGGCCATAGGCGCGCCGTCATAGAGCACGGAGACGGAGGTCTGGGACAGCACGCCGTCCACGTCGTCGTTCACGGTGCCGGTGAGGGCTGCGCCGCTGATCTGGGCGGTAACGGCAGGCGCCGTGGTGTCCACCTGGCCGTCAAAGGAGGCGGCGATGTGGTCGATATAGACCGTTCCGGTCCGGGCGGTCTCCGGGTAGGTGGCAATCTCCGTCCCGGTCTCCTCGTCGTAGGTGTACACCGGCTCCCCGGCGCTGACCTGCACGCCCTGGATGGAGAAGTCCGTCTGGGGCATCGCCGCGGACACCTGCTTCCAGCCGGTGAAGTCCAGCGTGGCCACCGGCAGGACCTGGAGCTCCTCTCCGCCGTCGGTATACAGCAGGGCGAGAACGTTGTTGGAGCCGTCGCCGCAGACCCACAGATTCAGGCTGCTGTAGAGCTGCCGGTTCACCGGCGTGTTCAGGAAGGCCCGCCAGTGGGCGCGGTGCTCCTCTGTCAGGGTGTAGTCCAGCCTGCCGGAGCCCCGGCCAAGACGCACATTCTCCGGCGCCGTGGAGCGGCTGAACTGGAGGCCCTCGCCATACATGCCCTCAAAGATGGTGGACTCCTCCTCGAAGTCCTCCACCGGCAGGATGGAGAGGTTGGAAACCGTCACCTGAATCGAGGTGCTCCGCCCCCCGGCGGAGACGGTGACGAGCCCCTCGCCAGGAAGACCCGCGGTGAAGTTCCCCATGGGGTCAATGGTGCCGATGTCCCCCTCCACCGTCCAGGTAAATGCCTCCGGGTCCGCCTTCAAAGACTTGTGCTGGTAAGCGGCGGTGGCGGTGAGCTGAGTCACGGTGCCGGGGGCGGCCCCCAGTGTGGTAAGGGCGGTGCCGTCGGCGCTGCGGATGGCCAGAGCATCCGGCGTGGTGACGGCGTGAATCGTAGTGGCGCCCGTCCCGCGGCCGCTGCCGGCGGTGACGGTGACCTCGCCGCCGGAGAGGGGCGTGGTCAGCACATTGCCGTCCAGGTCGCCGCCATCGGTCTCCAGGCGGTAGCTCTCCTGCATGGGGATAAAGTTGGTGTCCACGGCGGATGCGGAGATGTTCACCTTGCTGCCCGCCAGCACATACTGGTGGTCCGCCTGAACATAGAAGTGACTCAGCTCCCCGGTGGGCTGGTTGGGAGCCACCAGAAAGATCTGGTTGGAAACCTTCCGCTCAGCCCCGTCGGAGGGACGGTTGGCGGTATTGGCCTCCAGCTTGTCCGGCGCGGTAACTGCCAGCGTTGTGGAGCCGCCGCCGTCCAGGCACAGGGCGGTGACGCAGCCCAGTTCAATCATGCGTTTGGCCACCTGATCCATGGACGCACCTACGGAGTATCCTGAGCGGCGGCCGTCGATGGTGTAGAAGATCACAGTTCCATCGTACCGCACGCCCACGGCGGTGCGGGGATTGACGCCGGTAGGCAGGCCCGCCACCACGGCACCGTCCGCCACCAAAGAGTACAGCGCTCCCACGGCGTACTCCACGTCGTTCCACTCCTCGCCGGCGGCACTGGCCTCCAAGGTGATGGTGGCCCCCACCGGGATGTTTCGCAGCGCGTCCACGTGATAACTGTCGGATTTCAGGTTCGCGGAGAGGACGATCTGATCCGGCCCCATGGCCGTGGCAGAGGCGGTCTCCTCCACCCGCTCCACCACGGCGGTGACGGTCTCGCCGATGGAGAGGCGGCCCTCCTGGATGGTGCAGAGCACGTCCACTCCGGCCTCGGTGTTGCCGGTGGTGTGCTTGCTGTTGAAGTCGTAGGTGTAGAGATAGGTCCCGCCCTCGGAGACCCGGGCCTTGTTCACCGCGGTGAGCTGGCGGGAGATCTCCTCCCCATAGCCGTCTCCGTCCATATAGCCCAGACGGGCGGTGACCTTCACGGCGGGCTTGCCGATGGCGGCGGTGCCGTCGGCCCGAAAACCGATGGCGTAATAGCCGCCGTCGCTGCTGCGGAGCTGGCCCTCGGAGATCACAAGGCCGATGGGGAGTCCGGTGTTGACGTTGTAAAAATCGCCGTTGATGCCCGCCACCACACGCCAGCCCTGGGTCTCCAGCTCCCGGGCCACGGCGGTGACGGAGTTCCGGTCCGTAAGGACCTGGCCGTATGCGACTATGGGCGTCACGTCCGCATTGGGCGTGTATGTAATCAGATTTTCCGTCCGGAGATCATTGTACGCCGTGCTCCAAAAGGTGTTGGTGGAGAGCTGGGTCTCCTGGTGCAGCAGCGTATCCAGCGCCGTCAGGTCCTCGCCCATGGCGTCTGACGCGGCGGCATTCACGCCCAGGGAGAAAATCAGGGACAGCGCCAGGGTCAGCGCAGCGGTCTTGCGGAAAAATAGTTTCATAGTCTGCCTCCAAAAGGTCTCCGGCGGCAAACCTGTCCGGCCGCCGGCTCCGCCCCGCCTCAGCGCGGGGTTCGGTCTACATAACACTTCCTATAAGGATAACACATCCGGCGGACAAAGTAAATGTCCAATTGATTACAAAATTCTCCCGGTTCCGCCAGAATCTTCTTTCACCCCATAAAAAAGACGGTCTTTCGTGAAAAAATGTTCCCGCCCCATTGAAAAATCTCCTTGGAAACGGCGGCAAGGCGTACTATAATAAGAACAGATCACAGTGAAGAAACGGAGGTTTTTCTCATGACCGTCACCGTGGACGCCGCCAGCTGCATCGGATGCAGTATGTGCGCCTACGCCGCCCCAGGCATCTTCCGCATGGAGAACCGCGTCTCCACCGTCCTGCCGGAGCCCGACGAGACCCAGTACGACCGGGCCGCCGGAGCCGCCAACCGCTGTCCCGTTAACGCCATTAAAATCAAAAAGTAAGAAAAAAGAGGAGCCTTTCGGCTCCTCTTTTTCATTGCGCTTTACAGGGGCTCTCTCAGCACTTCTCCACCACAACGGCGGTGCCCATGCCGCCGCCGATGCACAGCGTGGCCAGGCCCTTCTTGGCCTCGGGGCGCTTCATCATCTCGTGGACCAGCGTCACGATGATGCGGGCGCCGGAGGCGCCGACGGGGTGGCCCAGGGAGATGGCGCCGCCGTTGACGTTGAGCTTGGCGGTGTCAAAGCCCAGCTCCCGGCCCACGGCGATGGACTGGGCGGCAAAGGCCTCGTTGGCCTCGATGAGGTCGATGTCGTCGATGGTGACGCCGGCCTTCTTCATGGCCGCGCGGGAGGCAGGCACGGGGCCCACGCCCATGATCTTGGGATCCACGCCGCCCTGGCCCCAGCCGATGAGCTTCACCATGGGCTTGAGGCCGTACTTCTCCACAGCCTCACCGGAGGCCAGAATGATGGCAGCCGCGCCGTCATTGATGCCGGAGGCGTTGGCCGCGGTGACACGCTGCTGGCCCTTGTCCTCGGTCTCCTGCTTGCCGGTGACGTCAAAGGTGTGAACCACCTCGGGATTGGGGGACTCGGGACCCACAGGGAAAGCGCCCCGGAGCTTGGCAATGCCCTCGGCGGTGACGCCGGCCTTGGGATACTCGTCCTTCTTGAACTCCACGATGTCCTTCTTGACCTTCACGGGCACGGGGACGATCTCGTCGTCAAAGCGGCCGGCGGCCTGGGCGGCCTCGGCCTTCTGCTGGGAGGCGGCGGCAAACTCGTCCTGCTCCTTGCGGCTGATACCCCAGATGTCGTTGATGTTCTCGGCGGTGGTGCCCATGTGATAGTTGTTGTAGGCGTCCCACAGGCCGTCCTTGATCATCTCGTCCACCAGCTTCTTGTCGCCCATGCGGGCGCCCCAGCGGGCGTCGGGGGAGATGAAGGGAGCGGCGCTCATGTTCTCGGTGCCGCCGCAGACCACCACGTCGGCGTCGCCGGCCAGGATGGAACGGGCGCCCTCAATGACAGACTTCATACCGGAGCCGCAGACCATACCCACGGTGTAGGCGGGAACAGAGTAGGGGATACCGGCCTTGATGGAGACCTGGCGGGCCACGTTCTGGCCCAGACCCGCGGTCAGGATGCAGCCGAACATCAGCTCGTCCACCTGTTCGGGCTTCACGCCGGCGCGGTTCAGAGCCTCTTTGACCACAATGGCGCCCAGCTCAGCGGCGGGGGTGTTCTTCAGGCTGCCGCCGAAGGAGCCGATGGCGGTTCTGCAGCAGTTGACGATATAAAGGTCTTTCATGATGTTCCTCCGTTTTTTTAATTTTAATCGGCGGCCTCGGGCCGCCATGGAGCACAGTGTCAGGGAAATGAAGGGCCTTCCGTTAATTTTTTGACAAACCTTGTCCCTCCACGCCTTGCCGTTTCTATTATAGAGGGTGTTTTCCGCTTCGTCAATGGGAAAGTATGCGATTCCGGTTTTTCGTTAAATATTTGACAATACGTTTCGCTTTTTTCGTCAACTTGACGAAAAAACCGTTGCCGCCGGCAAACCCAAACCATATCAAAGACGTGTTCCAGCGGGGAAGCCGCCGCGTCCGCGAAGCGGCCGGCCGGCTCAGTCTTGCCGGCCTTATTCCGCCTCCGGCAGCGCCAGCGCGGTGAAGGCGGCCGGGTCCAAGGCCTCATATTCCGCCGTCAGCCGCACCGCCGCGCCCTCCGCGGCCTCCTGGAGCATGTGGTCAAAATAGGCCTCTTCCACACCGCTCCGGTCCGTCTCCCCCCGCAGGAGAATGGAGAACCCCTCCCCGGTCTCCAGAATGCCGGAGCACTGCCCCGCCTCCAGGGCCTGGGCCGCCGCCTCCAGTTCCTTGTCCAGCGTCCCGTCTCCCAGGGTGAAGGTGCGGGGCCCCGCCGGGTCGTCTCCCGCCGCCGCCAGGGCGGCGAACTCCGCCCGCTGGTCCTCCGCCGTGTTCAGCCGGGCGAAGGCCTCCGCCGCCCGCTGCCGGGCGGCCTCCCGGTCCTCCCCGGCGGCAAACAGGGCCCGGTCCACCGTGATCCTGCCCCGCTCCCGGACGAAGGCCTCCAGGGCCTCCGGCGCCGGAGCCAGCGCGCTGCCCTCCTCCAGATAGAGGCCGTACAGCTTGGCGTACAGCCGCCCCACGCCGGTGAGCTCCTCCATCCGGGCCCGGTCCAACCCCATGTCCGCCAGAGCCCGGAGGTACGCCGCCTCCCCGCCGTGCGCCGCCGTCCTCTCCGCCCAGGCGGCATCCATGGCGGCCCGGTCCTCTTCATCCAGAACACAGCCGTGGGAGTCCGCCCAATTCTCCACGGTGGCGTAGAGAACCGTGTCCGCCAGGGCCTGGTCCTTTACGTAGTCCGCCAGGGTGCCCCCCTCCACCGGCGCGTTCCAGTCCAGCGGCAGCCCGGCGGCGCGGTACTGCTCCCGAAGCCGCTCACAGCCACGCCGCAGCCAGTAGAGATAGCGCCACGAGGGCACCTCCCGGCCGTCCACCGTCAGCAGCGCCGCTTCCTCCTCCACTCCGGAGGCCTTTTGAAAAAGACCCTGGCCCCTGCCGTCCTCCCCGCCGCCGCAGGCGGTCAGGGTCAGGCTCAGCATCAGGGCCAGGGCAGTCACGCGTCTTTTCATCGTTCCCGCTCCCTCCCATAGGTTGTCCTTGAGACATCCTATGCGGCAGGCGCCGCGGTCATGATTCCTTTTTCTCCGCCTCCTCCGCGGCCAGACGCAGATCCTCCGTCAGGACCATGGCAGACTCCAGCACGTCCTCGCCGGGACGGAGCCTCAGCGTCAGCGCCGGGGTCTCCCCCGCCGCCAGCACCAGGCGGCGCCGGTACTTGGCCAGGCCGCACACCGCCGCCAGAGCCTCAGGACGGAACACCTCCAGCTGGAACCGCAAGGCGTCCCCCTTCTGGGAGATGTCCGACACCCCGGCCCTGGCCGCCGCCGCCCGCAGCAGCGCCACGTCCAGCAGGGCCAGTACGGATTTGGGCGCCTCGCCGTAGCGGTCCAGCAGCTCATCCAGCAGATCGGAGGCGTCGTCATTGGCGCGGATGGCGGCGATGCGCCGGTACAGGTCCATCCGCTGCTCCGGAGAGGGCACGTACCGCTCCGGGATGTTGGCGTTTACCGTCAGGTCGGCGGAGCACTCCGTCTCGATCCGCTTTTCCTCGCCCCGCTCCTCCAGCACGGCCTCCTCCAGGAGCTTGAGGTACAGGTCGTAGCCCACGCTCATGAGATAACCGGACTGTTCCGGCCCCAGCAGGTTGCCGGCCCCCCGGATCTCCAAATCCCGCATGGCGATCTTGAAGCCGGAGCCGAACTCCACATACTCCCGGATGGCGGAGAGCCGCTTGGCGGCCACCTCCTGAAGGATCTTGCCCCGGCGGAAGGTCATATAGGCGTAGGCCCTGCGGGAACTGCGGCCGATGCGGCCCCGGATCTGATGGAGCTGGGCCAGGCCCATCCGGTCTGCGTCCTCGATGATGAGGGTGTTGACGTTGGGGATGTCGATACCGGTCTCAATAATGGTGGTGCACACCAGCACGTCCGCCTCCCCGTCCACCATGGCCTGCATCACAGCGGAGAGCTCCTGCTCCCCCATGCGCCCGTGGCCCGTCACCACCCGGGCCTCCTCCCCCAGCATCTTCTGAATGCGGGAGGCGGTGAGGTCGATGCTCTCCACCCGGTTGTGGAGGTAGTAGATCTGGCCGCCCCGGCTCAGCTCCCGGCGCATGGCGTCCTCCAGAATGGCCCAGTCGTGCTCGATGACGTAGGTCTGCACCGGTTGGCGGTCCGCCGGAGGCTCTTCGATGGAGGACATGTCCCGAAGGCCCGAGAGGGCCATGTTCAGTGTCCTGGGAATGGGCGTGGCGGAGAGGGTCAGCACATCCACCTGGCGGCTCAGCTCCTTGAGGCGCTCCTTATGGGTCACACCAAAACGCTGCTCCTCGTCGATGATCAAAAGCCCCAGATCCTTAAAGGCCATGCCCTTTTGCAGCAGCTTGTGGGTGCCGATCAGCAGGTCGACGCCCCCGGTCTGGACCTCCTGCAGAATCCGCCTGACCTCCCCGGGAGCGGTGAATCGGGAGAGAACCTCAATCGTCACCGGAAAATCCTTGAACCGCCCCCGGGCGGTGGCGTAGTGCTGCTGGGCCAGCACGGTGGTAGGCACCAGAATGGCCGCCTGCTTGCCGTCCAGCACGCATTTCATCACCGCCCGCAGGGCCACCTCCGTCTTGCCATAGCCCACGTCGCCGCAGAGAAGCCGGTCCATAGGCCGGGGACGCTCCATGTCCCGCTTAATCTCCTCAATGGCCCGCAGCTGGTCGTCAGTCTCGGCATAGGGGAAGGCCTCCTCGAACTCCCGCTGCCACACGGAGTCCGGGGAGAAGGCAAAGCCTGGGCGGCGCTGCCGCTGGGCGTAGAGCTCCGTCAGTCCCTTGGCCAGATCCTTTACCGCCTTTTTGGCCCGGGTCTTCTGCTTGGCCCACTCGGTGCCTCCCAGGCGGTTCAGCTTCTGGCGGGCCTCGCCCTCCTCGCCGCCGCCGATATACTTGGACACCATGTCCAGCTGAGTGGCGGGTACGTACAGGCAGTCCCCCCCGGCGTAGTCGATCTTGATATAGTCCTTCTCCACGCCGTCCACCGGCATGCGCTGGATGCCCGCGAAGCGGCCCACGCCGTGGTGGACGTGAACCACCAGGTCCCCGGGGGTCAGGTCCGTGTAGGACTGGAGCTTTTGCCGGTTGGAGGACTTTTTCACCTTCATCCGCCGCTGGGACGAGGCGGTCAGCTGTCCCTCGGTCAGCACCGCCAAGCGCAGCTGGGGCCACTCGCCGCCGGCGGACAGGGCGCCGGTGCCGATGCGCACCTCCCCCGCCTGGGGCATGGCGGCGTTCTTCAAATCCAGCACGGCGGGGATGTCCCGCTCCTCCAGCAGCCGCTGGAGATTTTTCGCCCGGCTCTCCCCGGCGCAGAGCACCAGCACCGCGCTGCCGTTTTCCCGATAGTGGGTCAGGTCGCCGACAGCGGCCTCAAGACTTCCGCCATAGGAGCTGAGCTGCCGGACATTCATGCTCAAAAGCCCCTTGGGCCGCAGGGGATAGCGGGACGTGGGCAGGGCGTTCTCCATCACCACGGGAAAGTCCTCCAGAGCCGCGTACAGCTCCTCGGCGCTCAGGCACAGCCGGGCGTACTCCCCCGCCATAACCCCCGCCTCCAGCAGCGCCTCCACATCCTGCTGAGTCTGGAGCAGCGCGCCCCTGATCCGCTCGTCCACTCGGCCGCTCTCACAGAGAAAGACGATCCCGTCCCCGGGCAGGTAGTGAACCCCCGCCGTCACCTCCGGGTAGACGGCGGCCAGATACCTGTCCATACCGCCGGGGTCCGCTCCGTTTTTCAGACGCTCCCCGTCCTCCCGGAGCCGCTGGACGGCCTGCTCTGTCCGGGGCTTTTTGGACAGCTTCTCCGCTAGAGCCAGCAGGGTCTCCCCCAGCCCCGCGAGGCCCTCCGCCGCGCAATGGGGCAGCACCTCGGCGGCGGGCAGCAGCAGCGCCTCCTTGACGTTCCGGGTCCGGCGCTGGGTGGCGGGGTCAAACTCCCCCATGGAGTCAATCTCATCGTCAAAGAGCTCACACCGCACCGGCTGGTCCATCAGGGGGGAAAACACGTCCAGAATGCCGCCCCGCAGGGCGAACTGGCCCACGCCCTCCACCTGGCCGCAGCGGGCATATCCGGCGGACAGCAGCCGCTGGGCCAAGTTCCCCAGGTCCACCCGCTCCCCCAGGCGCAGGGTAACAGCCAGACTCTTGAGAAGATCCGGCGGCAGGGTCCGGGCCAGCAGCGCATCGGCAGTGGCCACGGTCAGGGCCGCCCGCCCCTGCGCCAGGGCGTACAGCGCCGCCAGGCGGCTCCGCTCCCACTCCCGGGAACTCACCGCCCCGGGCCGCAGGCTCCACTCCCGGCTCAGCAGCAGCACCGGCTCCTCCCCGGCGGCAGTGCGCAGGTCTCCGGCCAGGGTTCTGGCCTCCCGCTCGTCTCCGCAGATGAACACTGCCGGACGGCCCGTCCCACGGGCGACGGCGGCCCCCACGCAGGCCCGCTGCATGGACTGAAGCCCGGTGACTGCCACGGGGCAGCCGCCCTCCTCCACCCGGCGGATCAGCTCCGCTGCCTCCGGGAGGGTTTGCAATTGTCTCAAAAACTGTTCCATGGCTGATCTTCCTACATTACAACTCTACGCGTCTTTTCGCTCCCTTGGCAGGGTCTGTCAATTAAAATCATTCATGCCCCTCTGGCACCCATGTTCAATCACGCATTCCGCCGCCAGAACAGCCCGCTTAAAGCTCTCGAAGAGCACCTTCCGCTCCGCCTGAGAGGGCACCCCAATGACCCAGTCCACCATCTCATCCCCGCCGCCGGCGGGCGCCCCGGTGCCGATCTTGATCCGGGGAAACTCCTGGGTTCCCAGATGGGCGATGATGCTCTTGATCCCGTTGTGTCCGCCGGCGGAACCGCTGGGCCGTATCCGCAGCTTCCCCACAGGCAGCGACACATCGTCGTAGATCACCAGCACCCGGTCCGCCGGGATCTTGTAGAACCGCGCCGCCTCTCCCACGGCCTCGCCGGAGAGGTTCATATACGTCTGGGGCTTCATCACCAGGCATCTGTGACCGGCGAAGCTCAAAATATTGTAGGCGGACTTGAACTTGACCTTATTCAGCTTCACGCCCCTCTGCTCCGCCAGAAGCTCCACGGTGAGAAAGCCCATGTTGTGCCGGGTATTCTGATACTTCTGGCCGGGATTTCCCAGGCCTGCCACCAGCCAGTCCACGGCGGAGGACTTGTTTCCAAACAGCATAAATGCCTCCTTTTGAACGCCCGCAAAGGCGGGAAAGTCACCCTTCCCGCCTTGCGCAGTGATTCTTTATAATTATGATATGTGCTGGGAGGAGGCCGGATTACCGGAACAGCTTGGAGATAGAGACCTCCTGATAGATGCGCTCGATGGCCTCGGAGAACATAAGCGCCACCGTCAGATACTTGATCTTGCCGCTCAGAGCGGGATCGATGGCGGGTATGGTATCCAGCAGGGTCAGCTCCTGGATGACGCTGTTGTTGATCCGGTCGATGGCGGGGCCGGACAGAACTCCGTGGGAGGCGCAGGCGTGTACGCTTTTGGCGCCGCCCACCTCCACCAGCGCCTGGGCGGCGTTGCACAGGGAGCCGGCGGTGTCCACCATGTCGTCAAAGAGGATGCAGTCCTTCCCCTGCACGTCGCCGATGACGTTCATCACCTCACACTGGTTGGCCTTCTGGCGGCGCTTGTCCACAATGGCCAGATTCATGTGCAGGTTCTGGGCAAAGGCCCGGGCCCGGGACACGGAGCCCACGTCCGGGGAAACCACCACCATGTTCTCGCACTCGGAGCCAAATTTCTTGGCATAGTAGTCCACAAAAATGGGCTTGCCGGCAAGATTGTCCACGGGGATGTCAAAGAAGCCCTGGATCTGTGCGGCGTGGAGGTCCATGGTCAGCACCCGGTCCGCCCCGGCGGCGGTGATCATGTTGGCCACCAGCTTGGCGGTGATGGGGTCCCGGGCCTTGGCCTTGCGGTCCTGTCTGGCATAGCCGAAATAGGGAATCACCGCCGTAATGCGCCCGGCGGAGGCCCGCTTCAGCGCGTCGATGAGAATCAGGAGCTCCATCAGATTGTTGTTCACCGGCGCGCAGGTGGACTGAACCACAAACACGTCGCTGCCGCGGACCGTCTCGTACATGGAGGCGAAGATCTCGCCGTCGGAGAAGGTCCCCACCTCGGACTCGCCCAGTTTGGTGCCCATCAGCCGGCAGATCTCCGTGGCCAGCTTCGGATTGGAGTTTCCGGAAAACACCTTGATGTCCTTGCCGTGAGAAATCATTTCCAAGCCCTCTTTTCTATAAATAATTTTCTTCCAAAAAATTGTTCTCCTACCGGTCCTTCTCGTGGAGCTTCCGGCGGCGGGCCGCCCAGCCCTCAATATTCCTCTGCCGGCTCCGGGCCACCGCCAGCGCGTCCGGCGGGACCTCCTCCGTGACGGTGCTGCCCGCCGCGGTGTAGGAGCCGTCTCCCACCGTCACCGGGGCCACCAGGTTGGTGTTGCACCCCAGAAACACATTGTCGCCAATGGTGCAGCGGTATTTTTTAAAGCCGTCGTAATTGGTGGTGACGGTGCCGCAGCCAAAGTTCACCTTTTTGCCCACGTCGCTGTCTCCCACATAGGTCAGATGAGAGATCTTCGTCCCGTCGCCGATGGTGGAGTTCTTAAGCTCCACAAAGTCGCCCACCTTGATGTCGTCCCCAATGGCGCAGCCCGGGCGGATATAGGCGAACGGCCCCACGTGGGTGCGGCTGCCGATGACGCTCTCATTGACCTGGGAGGCGTTGACCTCCGTCTCGTCTCCCACGGCGCAGTCCCGCAGCACGGCGCCGGGGCCGATGACGCAGTTCCGCCCGACGGCGGTCTCTCCCCGCAGGATGCTGCCGGGCAGCACCACGGTTCCCCGGCCGATGGACACCCGGGGATCAATATACACGGCGGAGGGGTCCATGATCCGCACGCCGCTTTGAATGTGCCGCTTTGCAATGCGGTCCCGGAGCTGCATCTCCAGCTCCGCCACGGTCTCCAGGCTGAACACCGGCACCCAGCCCGAGAGCAGCTCCGCCGCGTCCACCCGGTTGTTTAATCCGCTCTTCCAGGCCTCCTGAAGCTCATAGCCGGAGGCCGCATAGGCAAAGCCGGGCCCCGCCTCCTCCATGGGCAGCGCCGGACGCAGCAGCACGGACACCGTGTCCGGCGTATTCAAAAAGTCCGCCAGGTCCTCCTGCCGTTCGGAGACGGTCACATCCGCCTCCTCCGGAAAGCAGGCTTCCGCCTCCTTCGCGAAGCGGGGACCGCAGACAATAAAAAACCGCTGCACACCGTCCGCCCGCAATCGGCCGCCCATCCATGTCAGGATCGGGCAGAACATCACGTCTTCCAGCATCAGCGGTTTGGAATGCGCCGGGACCATGGCGTCTTCCTCCATGATCAGAACGGCGCGTTTGGGCTGATCCATTCGTGCTTCCCTCCTTGTCAGTCATTGCTGCGCAGGGCCGCGGACAGCCACTGCCCCCTTCATAGCATATTGTTCCTTATCATTATAACAAAGTCCTTCAAAAAATCCAGTATTTCCGGCGAATTTATTAAATAAATTTCCCCAAATTTTTTTGTGTGTTTTACCTTTTTTTGTCGGAGCTTACGGAATCCCGCGCAATCAGCCGAAAATTGGGGGTAAATTTTTAACAGAATAGAAAATTTCTGTCCGCTTTTTCACAGTTTGTTCTGAGAAAATCGTTTTTTTTACATGAAATGGTTGAATTCAGCTTTCTAACGAGTTACAATAGATACCACTCTTTCGAAAAAGCGGGAGGTGTCCTCGTCTATGCTCAATATCGTGCTGGTGGAGCCGGAGATTCCCCAGAATTGCGGCAACGTCGCCCGGACCTGCGCCGCCACCGGCAGCCGCCTGCATCTGGTCCGCCCCCTGGGGTTCGACATCTCGGACCGGGCGGTGAGACGGGCCGGCCTGGACTACTGGCACCTGGTGGAGGTGGCGGACTACGAAAACCTGGAGAACCTGTTCCGCCGTCATCCGGAGGCCGCCGCTCAGGCGTGGCTGACCACCACCAAGGCTCCCCGGCCCTACACAGAGGCCCGCTTCACCCCGGACAGCTGGCTGTTCTTCGGCAAGGAGACAGCGGGGCTGCCCCCGGCCTTCCGGCAGCGGTTCCGGAACCGCTGCGTCCGCCTGCCCATGATTGCCCGGGCCCGGAGTCTGAACCTCAGCAACACCGTGGCCGTGTGCGTCTACGAGGCGCTGCGGCAGACCGGGTTCCCCGGCCTGCTGGATGCCGGTGAAATGGCTCAGGATCTGTGACCCCCCGGCGCGTCAGCGCCGTAATGTTATCGACTCTGGAGGAATAGCTATGAACTACAACAAAAAAACCGTACGCGACGTGGATGTCTCCGGCAAGAAGGTCCTGCTACGCTGCGACTTCAATGTCCCCATGGCAAAGGACGGCAGCGGCGTCATCACCGACGACAAACGCATCCGCGCCGCCCTGCCCACCATCCAGTATCTGCTGGACCAGGGCGCAGCGGTAATCGCCTGCTCCCACTTGGGCAAGCCGGTGTCCACCTTTGAATCTTATAGGAAAAAGCAGCTGGAAAAGGGCAAGGACGAGGCCTCCATCACCGAGGAAAAGTGGAAAAAGTCCCTCTCCGAGCTGCGGATGGAGCCTGTGGCCGCCCGTCTCAGCCAGCTGCTGGGCAAACCGGTAATCCTGGCGGATGACGTGGTAGGCCCGGACGCCCAGGCCAAGGCCGCGGCCCTGAAGAGCGGCGAGATTCTCCTGCTCCAGAACACCCGCTTTGAAAAGGGCGAGACCAAAAACGATCCGGAGCTGGCCGGCAAAATGGCCTCTCTGACCGGCAGCGGCGGCGTATACGTCTCCGACGCCTTCGGCGCGGTGCACCGCGCCCACGCCTCCACCGCCGGTGTGGCGGCCTATCTGCCCGCCGTCTCCGGCTTCCTGATTCAAAAGGAGCTGGACTTCATCGGCGGTGCCCTGGCCAATCCCAAGCGGCCCCTGGTGGCCATTCTGGGCGGCTCCAAGGTCAGCTCCAAGATCGGCGTCATCAACAATCTCCTGGAGATCGCCGACACGATTATCATTGGCGGCGGCATGGCCTATACCTTCGCCGCCGCCCAGGGCGGCACAGTGGGCGACAGCCTGCTGGAGGAGGACTGGAAGGACTATGCCGGCGATATGGTGAAGAAAGCCGCGGACAAGGGCGTAAAGCTGCTGCTGCCCGTGGACACCGTCATCGCCGACAAATTCGCCCCCGATGCCCAGAGCAAGGTGGCGAAGGCCGGCCAGATCCCCGACGGCTGGCAGGGCCTGGACATCGGTCCCGAGACGGTGGAGCTGTACTGCGCCGCCGTGGCCGACGCGGGCACCGTCATTTGGAACGGCCCCATGGGCGTCTTTGAGTTCGAGAAATTCGCCGCGGGCACCAAAGCCGTGGCGGAGGCCCTGAGCAAAACCTCCGCCATCACCATCATCGGCGGCGGCGACAGCGCGGCGGCTGTGCAGCAGCTGGGCTACGCCGACAAGATGACCCACATCTCCACCGGCGGAGGCGCCTCCCTGGAGTTTATGGAGGGTAAGGAACTCCCCGGCGTGGCCTGCCTGCTGGACGCTTAATATCTCCGCATTTCCTCCCCCGGTAAACCAGCGAAGCGTTTGCTGAGGGAAAAGGAGGAAGGAACGCAACTCAAGCGGAATTTCCGGCGAAGCCGGAAATGGAGCGGTGGAGTTTCTTCCGACGCGGAGGGCAAGGAACTCCCCGGCGTGGCCTGCCTGCTGGACGCCTGACAGGCCTGCGCATAGTTTTTCCGGAATTGTCCAGTTAAAAATGCTTTTTCCGGGGAAAATACTTGACAAATCTCAAATTTTCACTATAAAATAATAGTTCATCGGTTTGTTTCCGCGCTATTCAACGCCCCCGGGTGCGCCGGCGGGCTGAACTCAGATTCCCACATCAACAAAAGGAGACATGAAACGCTATGAATCGCAGATATCGTAAAACCGTCATCGCCGGCAACTGGAAAATGAATATGACCGCCACCGAGACCAAGAAATTCGCCGAGGAGATCAAGAAGATTCTGCCCCGCGCCAAGTGGTGCGAGACGCTGATCTGCGTCCCCGCCTGCAACATCTCCGCCGCCGCCAAGGCCTTTAAGGACCTGCGCATCTCCGTGGGCGCCGAGAACGTCTACTTTGAGGAAAAGGGCGCTTACACCGGCGAGGTGTCCGCCGAGATGCTGAAGGACCTGGGCGTGAAGTACGTCATCGTAGGCCACAGCGAGCGCCGCCAGTACTTCTGCGAGACCGACCAGACCGTCAATAAGAAAGTCCACGCCGTGCTGAACGCCGGCATGAATCCCATTATCTGCGTGGGCGAGAGCCTGGAGCAGCGGGAGACCGGCATCACCAACGAGTGGATCGCCCTCCAGGTGAAGAGCGCCCTGTACGGCGTCCCCGCCGACAAGCTGCGCCGCTGCATCGTCGCCTACGAGCCCATCTGGGCCATCGGCACCGGCAAAACCGCCACCAGCGAGCAGGCCGGCGAGGTCTGCACCAACATCCGCGCCACGATCCGCGCCCTGTACGGCGCCCGGGTGGCCCGCAGCGTCACAATCCAGTACGGCGGCTCCATGAATCCCAAAAACGCCGCGGAGCTGCTGGCTCAGCCTGACATCGACGGCGGCCTCATCGGCGGCGCCGCTTTGAAGCCGGAGCAGTTCGTGGACATCATCAACGCCGCGAATCAGGAGTGAGTCCTTCGAGGGGGAGCAGGCTTCCCCTCGACCTCCCCCCCACCGCCCAAGGCGGCTGGGGCCGGGGAATTTTCGCCATGGACACGCCGCGGCGAAAATGATTTCATTTTATTGATCCGCCGCCGGCGGATCAACCGGGGGAACCGCAGGTTCCCCCTGACCCCCTTCCCCGGGTTTGCATGAACGCGGGAGCGGGGTACGGCGAAATGAGAGGTTTTTATGAACAAGACACCGACTACTCTGATTATTATGGACGGCTTCGGTATGAGCGCCTCCGACGCGGGCAACGCGGTCCACGCCGCCAGAACGCCCCGGCTGGACCAGTTTTTCCAGGAGTTCGCCCACACGGAGCTGTCCGCCTCCGGGCTGGACGTGGGCCTGCCCGACGGGCAGATGGGCAACAGCGAGGTGGGCCACACCAACATCGGCGGCGGCCGGGTGGTCTTTCAGGACCTGCCCCGGATCTCCAAGTCCATCGCGGACGGGGACTTCTTCACCAACCCCGCCTACTGTCACGCCATGGACGCCTGCCTGGAAAAGGGCGCCGCACTCCACCTGATGGGCCTTTTGTCCGACGGCGGCGTTCACTCCCATCTCACCCACCTCTTCGCCCTCTTGAAGATGGCGAAGGACCGCGGCCTCACCCGGGTCTACATCCACGCCTTCCTGGACGGGCGGGACGTGTCCCCCACCTCCGGAGCGGATTTCGTGGCCCAGACTGTATCGGAGTGCGCCAAAATCGGCGTGGGCAAGATTGCCACCGTCATGGGCCGCTACTACGCCATGGACCGCGACAAGCGCTGGGACCGGGTGGAGCAGGCCTATGACGCCATGGTCTACGGCGAGAGCGCCGTCTCCAACCCCGATCCCACGGCCGCTGTGAAGGCCTCCTACGCCGCCGGGGTCACCGACGAGTTCGTGGAGCCCGTGGTCTGCGACAGCGAGGGCACCATCTCCGACAACGACAGCGTCATCTTCTTCAACTTCCGGCCCGACCGGGCCCGGGAGATCACCCGCACCCTGGTGGACCCGGCCTTTGACGGCTTCACCCGCCAGTTCTTCCCCGTCACATTCGTGTGCAACACGGAGTACGACGCCACCATGCCAAACGTCCAGGTGGCCTATCCCCGCAACACCGTGAAAAACGGCCTGGGCGAGTATCTCAGTCAGATGGGTCTCACCCAGCTGCGCATCGCCGAGACGGAGAAGTACGCCCACGTCACCTTCTTCTTCAACGGCGGCAGCGAAACCGTCTTCCCCGGCGAGGACCGGGTGCTGGTCCCCTCCCCCAAGGTGGCCACCTATGACCTCCAGCCGGAGATGAGCGCCCCGGAGGTCTGCGCCAAGTGCGTGGAGCGCATTGAGTCCGGGGCTTACGACGTGGTGATTCTGAACTTTGCCAACTGCGACATGGTGGGCCACACCGGCGTGTTTGACGCCGCCGTCAAGGCTGTGGAGACCGTGGACGAGTGTGTGGGCCGGGTGGTGGACGCCACGCTGAAAATGGGCGGCATCGCCATGATCACCGCCGACCACGGCAACGCCGAGCAGATGACGGAGCCCGACGGCAGCCCCATGACCGCTCACACCACCAACCTGGTGCCCTTCATCCTCTGCGGCGCCGGCACGGAGCTGCGGACCGACGGCCGCCTGGCGGACATCGCCCCCACCATTCTGGACGTGATGGGCCTGGCCTGTCCCCCGGAGATGGACGGCAAGACGCTGATTGTGAAATAAAAATATCAGAGGCCGTACCCACCGCCTCAGCATGTATCTCTGCGGCCCAAACCGCCCGTTGGCCTCGTGAAAAAGCCTGAAATACATCCGGTATTTCCGCGCTCTTTCTCCCTGCCGGCCGCGATTTTCACTCACAGATCCGGGGGCTTCGGCCCATGGCACAGCTTCTCAAAAAACCAGCGGGACGCTTACGCGTCCCGCTGGTTTTTCCTGTCAGGAGGGCTCCGCCGTCAGCTCATAGAAATACCGGGAGATGTCTCCGCATACCGCATAGATGCCGTTTGCGTCCCTGGCGGCGCTGGCGCCGGTGCTGAGCACCACAATGCCGTCCCCCGCCGCCGGGTCATAGGACATGAAATTATACACGCCGTAGGCGCTGCCGGTGTGGTAATACAGCCGGTCACGGCCATAGATGCCGTCCTGGCTTCGGAGCGGGAGGGCCTGATAGGTCCCATCGGACAGTATCTGGTCAAACCGGGTCTCCATCAGCTCCACAGACTCCTCGCTTAAAAGCCGCAGGCCCTGGTAGGTTCCGTCGTTGACCAGCAGGCCCAGCAGCTTCCCCAGGTCCTTGGCGCTGATGGTCAACCCTCCGGCAAAGGAGCTGCCGGAGTTCCCAGGGGCCGCGGGACGCTTATAGTTCCTCTGGCTCTCCGCGGAGCGGCCCACACTGCCGTCGTGCCGGTAGATGGTAACGAGCTTGTCGGTCCCCCGGATCTCACCGCCCTCAAAGGCGGCGTCGATCTCCATGACGGACCAGAGACTCTGATCTAATATGTTGTCCAGATAGTCCTTCCCCGCCAGCTCCAGGGTCATGCCCAGAACAGCAAAGCCGTAGTTGTTGTATCCCCAGGACCAGACGCTTCCGGGCTTCAGGCTGTTGTACTGATTGCCCCGCAGCCTGGCCTCCACGGCGCCTCTGCTCCGGGAGACATCATCGCCGTAGAGCGGGATGGAGGAGGTATGGCTCAGAAGGGAACGGACGCTTACAGGCGTATCCGGATAACGGGTATTTCCGGTGGAGATCCCCCAGTAATCGCCAATGCCGGCATCCAGGTCAATCACGCCCCTGTCCCGCAGGACCATGGCCGCCATGCCTACGCCTACCTTGCTCAAAGATGCCACCCGCATTTTGTGGTCGGCAGTCATGGGGTCCGCATTTTTTACAGCCCAGCCGCAGGCAAAGGAATCCGTCACCACGCCGTCCTCCAGCACGGCCACCTGGAGTCCAACGGCTCCGTACCTGGCGGCGATTTCCTCCACCTTGGCCCGCACCGCCTCGTGGTTGTCCGCAATCACGCTGTTTACGGCCTCCACCCCCAGCTTGCCAGCCAGCTCCACCGCCAGGGGTTCCCCGGTTTCCAGAGCGGCCAGCGCCGTCAGCGTCTGGGCCAGCTGCCACCGGTTTACCGGAATATTTGGAAAAACAGTGTCAGAAATCATGCCCCGGAACAGTCCGGCCGCCAGGGCCGCGGATACCTCGGGAACCAACGCCTCCGGAACCGCTCCGCCGTCCCGGTAGTCCTCCAGAGACATCTGCGCCGCCGGCATCCGCTGTGGAGGCTCTCTCTGCAAAGCCGTCTCTTGCAGCTGCCGGGGGCTCTCCGGGGGCTGGTCCCTCTCCGCCCCGCCCGCCATATACCCGGCGTGGCGCGCCAGCATGACGGCCAGCTCCACGCGGGTTACCGGCCTCTGGGGCGCAAACACACTGGTCTCTGTGAAAGCGCCCTCCAGCACCCCCGCCTCCAGGGCCCAGGCCAAGGCCCCGGCAAACCAGTCCTCCGCTTGCACGTCTTCATACGTACCGGCATATTCCGGCGCGTCCTCGCCGCTCATGCGAAACATCGCCGCCGTGACAGCGGCCCGGGTCGCCAGTCCCTCCGGCCGGAATGTCTCTGTTCCGGCGCCTCCCAGAATTCCCTGATAGGCCATGTACCGCACACAATCCGCCCAGGCCTCTCCGCCGTCCACATCCGCAAAGGCCACCTTGCGGATGTCCTCCAGGCGCAAAGGCAGCGCCTCTTTTGGAACGTCTTCCGCCGGTACGGTGCCGGACAGCCGGTCCGGCGCCGCCTGCCCGGGCCGCTTCACGGAAGCCGCGCAGGCGATGATACACGCCCCGGCCAGGAGCAGGAGGCAGACCGGTTTTACGGCCTTCAATCCCGCGGTTTTTTTCCGGAACATCTGGCATCTCTCCTCATAGAGCGTACACGATGGTGTACGTTCCTGCAAGAAAAATCCAGCTTGTGAAAATTCCGGAAATATGTTGAAATCTGTCGTTTTTTCTGGTAGAATACGTCTGTCGCAAGAAATTTTTTATTTACAAAAAAGTACACATTTTTGTAAAAGTCCCGTTCCTACAACATAAAACAGCGGAACCGAACCGCCTTTCCGGCGTCCGGTTCCGCTGTGTTTTTTCGATTCTCTTACTTCCCGCTCTTGGGTTCCTCCGTCTCAAAGACGGCCTTGGCGCTGGCCGCCAGGCCCGCCAGACCCTGAAGCTCCGAGGGGATGATGATCTTGGTGGCCCTGCCGTCCGCCACCTTCTGCATGGCCTCCAGGGCCTTGAGCTTCACCACCTGGTCGTTGGGGGCGGCGTCGTTCAGCAGTTTCAGGGAGTCCGCCAGCGCCTGCTGCACCTGCATGATGGCCTGGGCCTCCGCCTCGGCGGCCATGATCCGGGCCTCCTTCTCGCCCTCGGCCTTCAAGATGGCGGCCTGCTTGGCGGCGTCGGCCTTCAAAATGGCGGACTGCTTCTCGCCCTCGGCCACCAGAATCTGGGACTGCTTGGTGCCCTCGGCCTGGAGGATGGACTCCCGGCGCTCCCGCTCCGCCTTCATCTGCTTCTCCATGGCGTTCTGGATCTCCTTGGGCGGAATGATGTTTTTCAGCTCCACCCGGTTGACCTTAATGCCCCAGGGGTCCGTGGCCTCGTCCAGAATGGCCCGCATCCGGGAGTTGATGATGTCACGGCTGGTGAGGGACTGGTCCAGCTCCATGTCGCCGATGATGTTCCGGAGGGTGGTGGCCGTCAGGTTTTCAATGGCGTTCATGGGGTGCTCCACACCGTAGGTATAGAGCTTGGGATCGGTGATCTGGAAATAGATCACCGTGTCGATCTGCATGGTGACATTGTCCTTGGTGATGACGGGCTGGGGGGCGAAATCTGCCACCTGCTCTTTCAGGGACACTTTCTTGGCCACGCGCTCAATAAAGGGGACTTTCAGGTGCAGTCCCACGTTCCAAACGGCCCGGAAGGCGCCCAGCCGCTCCACCACATAGGCCCGGGACTGCTGGACGATGACGATGTTGCTGATCAAGAGGATCAAAATCAGCACCACCAGGACGACCACCGCAATGACTCCAAAGTTCATGATACTACCTCCGCTTTTTCCTCAGATTTTTTTACAAAGAGCTTCACGCCCTCCATTCGCTGAATCTGCACGCGGCTTCCGGCGGGGATCACCTCTCCCCCGGCGCTGCGGGCGGTCCAGGTCTTGCCGTCCACATACACCGCGCCGGTGGCGGCGTCGTTGTCGATGTCCTCCGTCACGCCGGCGGTTCTGCCGATCACCCGGTCCAGGTTGGTGGGCTCATGGCGGCTCCTTCCAAAGCGTGCCACCAGCGGACGGGTCACTGCCAGGGCCAGGGCGGACACCGCCGCAAAGATCACCAGCTGGAACGTCACGTTCAGTCCGCCTAAGGCGGCGAAAAACGCCCCCAGGGACCCCACCGCAAACCACACGGACACGAGACCCGCCGTAGCCGCCTCCACCGCGCCGAAGAGAACGGCCGCGCACAGCCATAACCACATCATATCAAGCTGCCTCCTCTCGCCAAAAAGGTCTTGCTGTTTTGTAATTGTATTATAGCATACTCAGAAAAGAATTTCATTTCAATTCGGTAACAATTCCAAATTGGATATTTTTAGAAATTTTGAACGAGACGGGACGCCTTCAGGGGCGGGGAAAGAAACACAGCCCATCCCATTTTCGCTGAAATTCCTCTATATTATTTGACATTTCTCACCGGGAATGATATTTTTGTAGAAAAAAGAAGGAGCTCTTTCTATGAGATTGACTGTCCCTTGTCTCTTTGGCTTGGAAAGCCTGGTCTCTGACGAGATGAAACGACTGCATCTAAACGATGTCCGGGCCGAAAACGGCCGCATCCACTGTGAAGGGAATATGCTTGACATTGCCAGGCTGAATTTGAACCTCCGCTGCGGAGCGCGGGTATTGATGGAGCTGGGCTCCTTCCCCGCGCCGGATTTTGAGGCGCTGTTTCAAGGCGTGCTGGCCCTGCCCTGGGAGGACTACATCCCCCGGGACGGGGAATTCCCTGTGAAAGGCTACTCCTTGACATCCGCTCTCCACTCGGTTCCCGCCTGCCAGGCCATTGTCAAAAAGGCCGCCGCCAAACGGCTGGGAGGCGTCTACGGCTGCGAGACCCTGCCGGAGACCGGCAGCCGCTATCAAATTCAGTTCGCCATCATCAAGGACACCGCCTCCCTGTATCTGGACACCTCCGGCGAGGGGCTGTACAAGCGGGGCTACCGGGCCAAAAACATGGGCGCCCCCCTGCGGGAGACCCTGGCGGCGGCCCTGGTGACCCTGTCCCGCTACCGGGGGCGGGACCCTTTCTGCGACCCCTTCTGCGGCAGCGGCACCATTCCCATTGAGGCGGCGCTCATCGCCAAAAACCGGGCCCCGGGGCTGGACCGCTCTTTTGCCGCCCAGCGGTGGCGGAATATGGACAGCGGCCTCTGGCTGGAGGCGGCGGAGGAGGCCCAGGACCGGGAATTCCACGGGACCTATGACATCTGGGGCGGAGACATCGACCCCGCCGCCGTGGAGCTGGCCCGCCACAACGCGGAGGTGGCCGGGGTGGAGGACTGCGTCCGTTTTGAGCCCGCGGACGCCGGAAAATTCCGCCGGGACAGCCAGTACGGCCAGCTGGTGACCAACCCGCCCTACGGCGAACGGCTGTTGGAGAAACAGGAGGCCGAGGCCCTGTACCGCAGCTTCGGCCAGGCCCACCGGACCCTGCCGCCCAAATGGCGGACGGTGGTGCTGTCCTCCCACACGGAGTTTGAGCGGTGCTTCGGCCGGCCCGCGGATAAGAAACGGAAGCTCTACAACGGGATGCTGAAATGCGACGCGTTTCTATACGGAAGATAATTTTTTGACAGGATAATACATAAAATTATCAAACAGAAGGGGGCCTGTCCATGCGTCACGTCTTCATTATCAACCCCCGCGCGGGGAAACGGGACCAAACCGCCCGTATCTACCAGATGGCGGACCGCCTGCGCGCCCTTCACGGGCTGGACTGCGCCTGCATGCTGACGGACCGGCCCGGCGGCGCCACGGAGATGGCCCGCCGCCTGGCGGAGAGCGGCGCGGCACTGCGAGTCTACGCCTGCGGCGGGGACGGCACCGTCTCCGAGGTGGCCAACGGCCTGGCGGGCTTTTCCAACGCCGCCATGACCTGTGTTCCCGCCGGGACCGGCAACGACTTCCTGAAAAACTTCGGGCCGGACCTGGAGAAGTTCCGGGACGCGGAAAACCTGTGGGACGGCCCGGTATTCCCTCTGGACCTCATCGACTGCAACGGGCGGTACTGCCTCACCATCGCCTGCAACGGCGTTGACGCCCAGGTGGCGGAAGGAGTTCACCTTTACAGCCGTTCCCCGCTCTTGAACGGGCGGGGCAGCTATCTTGCGTCGGTGGCGGCCAACTTCCTTCTGCGGGACATCGGGTACCACTGGACCGTCACCCTGGACGGCGAGGCCGCAGAGGGGGACTTCGCCCTGGTGTCCGTGTGCAACGGCCGCCACTACGGCGGCGGCTCCACGCCGGTGCCGGAGGCCCGGATGGACGACGGCGTTCTCAACACCATTCTGGTCCGCAAAATCAGCAAGCTGTCCTTCGCCCGCCTGTTCCGGGTCTACTCCGCCGGAAACTATCGGCAGCTCCCAACGGTTGCCCGGTCTGTGACGGCCCGGGAGATCCGCATCCGGTCGGAGGCGGAGGAGATTGTCACCTGTCTGGACGGGGAGTGCTTCCGAAGCCGCGAGGTGGTCCTGCGTCTGGCGGACAAGCGGGTGAATTTCTTCGGCCCCAAGGGCTGCGATCCCAACGCCACGGCGTGCTGAAAAGAGAGCATGAAAAATTGCCCTGGAATTTTCCGCTCTTTTTGGAAATTCACAAAATCTTCATAGATACCCCCTTTACAAACCGGATTGATTGCGCTATGATAACACCGTTAGCACTCAGAGGACAAGAGTGCTAACGGTGCGATTGTTTTTTCAAACTTTTGATATTATAAGGAGGAACCCGACATGAAACTCACCCCGCTTGCAGACCGCGTCATTTTGAAGATGGTGGAGGCCGAGGAGACCACCAAGGGCGGCATCATCCTCACCGGCTCCGCAAAGGAGAAGCCCTCCGTGGCGGAGGTCATCTACGTAGGCCCCGGCGGCACCGTGGACGGCAAGGAAGTCACCATGACCGTAAAGCCTGGCGACAAGGTCATCACCAGCCAGTACGCCGGCACCAAGGTCACCCTGGAGGACGTGGAATACGTGGTGGTCCGGCAGAACGACATTCTGGCCATCGTGGAGTGATTCGAAGGGGAGCTGGCTCCCCTCTGCGGAGAAACCAAGGGCTTCGGCCCCTGGACCCCTGAAAAAGTTCTCTTAAATTTCATCTTCTTAATTTGGAGGTTTTTATCATGTCTAAGCTCATCAAGCGCGGCGACGAGGCCCGCAAGGCTCTGGAAACCGGCGTCAATTCCCTGGCCGATACCGTCAAGATCACCCTGGGGCCCAAGGGCCGCAACGTGGTTCTCGATAAGAAGTACGGCTCTCCCCTCATCACCAACGACGGCGTCACCATCGCCAAGGAGATCGAACTGGACGATCCCTTTGAGAACATGGGCGCCCAGCTGGTGAAGGAGGTCTCCACCAAGACCAACGACGTGGCCGGCGACGGCACCACCACCGCCACCCTGCTGGCTCAGGCCATGATCCACGAGGGATTGAAGAACCTGGCCGCCGGCGCCAACCCCATTGTGGTGAAAAAGGGCATGGCCAAGGCCGTGGAGGCTGCCGTGGCCGAGGTCAAAAAGCAGTCCAAGAGCGTGGACGGCTCCAAGGACATCGCCCGGGTGGGCGCCGTCTCCTCCGGCGACGAGGAGATCGGCAAGCTGATCGCCGACGCCATGGAGAAGGTCTCCGCCGACGGCGTCATCACCATTGAGGAGTCCAAGACCGCCGAGACGTACAGCGAGGTGGTTGAGGGCATGCAGTTTGACCGGGGCTATATCACTCCCTACATGGCCACCGACATGGAGAAGATGGAGGCCGTCATTGACGACGCCTATATCCTCATTACCGACAAGAAGATCTCCGTCATCGCCGACATTCTGCCCATTCTGGAGCAGATGGTTCAGTCCGGCAAGAAGCTGGTGATCGTGGCCGAGGACGTGGAGGGCGAGGCCCTGAACACCCTGATCGTCAACCGCCTCCGGGGCACCCTGAACGTGGTGTGCGTCAAGGCCCCCGGCTTCGGCGACCGCCGCAAGGAGATGCTCCAGGACATCGCCACCCTCACCGGCGGCACCGTGGTCAGCGAGGAGGTGGGCCTGGAACTCAAGACCGCCGGTCTCGACCTGCTGGGCCGGGCCCGCCAGGTGAAGGTCACCAAGGAGAACACCACCATCGTGGACGGCGCCGGCGAGAAGCAGGCCATTGCCGACCGGGTGGCCCAGATCCGCTCCCAGATCGCCAACACCACCAGCGATTACGACAAGGAGAAGCTCCAGGAGCGCCTGGCCAAGCTGGCCGGCGGCGTGGCCGTCATCAAGGTGGGCGCTGCCACGGAGACCGAGATGAAGGAGAAGAAGCTCCGCATCGAGGACGCCCTGAACTCCACCCGCGCCGCCGTGGAAGAGGGCATCGTGGCCGGCGGCGGCACCATCTTCGTCAACGTGATCCCCGCCGTGGAGGCCCTGCTGGACACCGTGGAGGGCGACGAGAAAACCGGCGTCCGCATCGTTGCCAAGGCCCTGGAGGCCCCCATCCGCCAGATCGCCGCCAACGCCGGCCTGGACGGCTCCGTGATTCTGGAGAAAGTCCGCTCCTCCGGCAAGACCGGCTACGGCTTCGACGCCTATAAGGAGGAGTACTGCGAAATGGTGGCCGCCGGCATTGTGGACCCCGCCAAGGTCACCCGCAGCGCTCTGGAGAACGCCGCCAGCGTCAGCTCCATGGTGCTGACCACCGAGTCCCTGGTGGCCGACAAGCCCGAGCCCCCCGCTCCCGCTCCCGCCGCGCCTGACATGGGCGGCATGTACTAAGCGGCGGTCCCGCCAAACAAAAGATTTTCAAGCCGGCGCACAGATGTGCGCCGGCTTCTCTTTTTCATTTCCTCCCCGGAATCGTCGGGCAGAAGCGGGGCAGGAACCTCCTCTGTGGGGCCTGGTCCCCTGACCAGGCCATCTCCCCGCAAATGTTTAGTCAGTGGAGAAAAGCGGACGCTCCTCTCTTAAAAAAGTCCTTGACATAGAGTGGGCTCCAGGTAGTACACTCTTCTTAACATATCCAAAAAGGAGATTGGAAATCATGGTATACCGTACATTGGGCCGCACTGGCCTGCGGGTCAGCGAGATCGGCATGGGCTGCGAGGGATTTGTGGACAAACCCTACGAGGAGGTCCTGGCCCTTGTGGACCGGATGGAGGCCCTGGGCGTCAACTGCGTGGACCTCTACACCCCCAACCCGGAGGTGCGCTCCAACCTGGGCCGGGCTCTGCGGGGGCGGCGGGAGAAGTTCGTGCTCCAGGCCCACCTGTGCTCCGTCTGGAAGGACGGGCAGTACAAGCGCACCCGGAACATCGGCGAGGTCCGGGAGAGCTTTGCCGACCAGCTGGAGCGGCTGGAGACAGACCGGGTGGAGATCGGCATGATCCACTACGTGGACTCCCTGGCGGACTGGGACACGGTGGTGAACGGCCCGGTTATGGCCTACGCCCTGGAGCTGAGGGCGGCGGGGACCATCGGCTGCGTCGGCCTCTCCAGCCACAATCCCCAAGTGGCCCTGGCGGCGGTAAACACAGGGCTGATCGACGTGCTGATGTTCAGCGTCAACCCCTGCTATGACCTCCAGCCCGCCGGGGAGGACGTGGAGGAGCTGTGGGCCCCCAAAAACTATGAAGGCAGCCTGGTAAACATGGACCCGGAGCGGCAGGCGCTGTATGAGACCTGCCAGCGGCTGGGGGTGGGGATCACGGTGATGAAGGCCTTCGGCGGCGGCGACCTGCTCAGCGCGGCCCTGTCCCCCGCCGGACGCGCCCTGACGCCCCTCCAATGCCTCCACTACGCCCTGACCCGCCCGGCGGTGGCCTCCGTCATGTGCGGCGCACGGACGCTGGAAGACCTGGACGCCAGCGCCGCCTACGAGGACGCGCCGGAGCGTGAGCGGGACTACGCCGCCGCCCTGGCCGCCCTGCCCAGAATCAGCTGGCAGGGACACTGTATGTACTGCGGCCACTGCGCCCCCTGTCCCAAGGGCATTGACGTTGCGTCAGTGACCAAATTTTTGAACCTGTGCCGGGCCCAGGGCTCCGTGCCGGAGACGGTGCGGGAACACTACGCCCTGCTGTCCCACCGGGCGGCGGAGTGCGCTGCCTGCGGCGCCTGTGAGAGGCGGTGCCCCTTCGGCGTACCCATCGTGGAGAATATGCGCCAGGCCGCCGCCCTGTTCGGCGGCTGACCCGCCCGCACAAAAGGAGGAACGCCTATGACCATCACAGAGGTCAGCAGGAAGTACGGCCTGACGCCGGACACCCTGCGCTACTACGAGCGCATCGGCCTGATTCCGCCGGTGCCCCGGGGAAAGAGCGGCGCCCGGAACTACGGCGAGGAGTCCTGCCAGTGGGTGGAGCTGATGAAATGTATGCGGGCCGCCGGCGTACAGATCGAGGCTCTGATTGACTACGCCGCCCTGGCCCAGCGGGGAGACGAGACCCTGGAGGCCCGCCGGACCCTGCTGATCTGCCAGCGGGAGCAGCTGACCGCCCGCATGGCGGATATGCAGGCCTCCCTGGACCGGCTGGACTACAAAATCGACCTCTACGCCCAACGGATCGCCCAGCGGAACGGCGTCCGGAAGGAGCGAGAAGAGGCCTAATCCCTTAAAAAAGCTGTCCGGAGTATTCCGGACAGCTTTTTTCGGCATGTTGTCCCGTCCTGTCCATATAGTGATATAGTCAGCACAGCCCAAAAGACGCCGCCGCGCCTTTTCGGCCGTGCCGGCCAAGGCCCCGGCAGCGCGCTGAATGAAAGAGAATCCCCCCGATTCTCTTTCATCGGGCCGACTATGAGGAGGTGGGAACGTTGAACAAAAAAAAGGGGTCCTCCATTGTGCGGGGCACACTGCTCCTCACCGCCGCCAATCTGCTGCTGCGGCTGGCGGCCATGAGCTTTCAGGTCTATCTCTCCGGGCGCATCGGCGCCGCGGGAATCGGCCTCTTGCAGCTGATCCTGTCTGTAAAGGCTATGTCCTTCACTGTAGGCTCCGCAGGCATCCGCACCTGCGCCATGTACCTCTCCGCCGAGGAATTTGGCCGAAACCGCCCGCAAGGGGTTCACGCCGTCCTGGCCGGGTGCTTTCAGTACAGCCTGACGTGCAGCATCGTGTCACTGTTTCTTCTCTGGCAGCTGGCGCCCTGGCTGGCGGAAAACTGGATCGGCGGTCCCACCGCCATCCCCTCCCTGCGGGTGTGCGCCATGATTCTGCCCATCTGCTGCCTGTACGGCGTCATGACCGGCTATTTCACCGCCGCCGGACGCATTGGGGACTTGGTGGGCGTGGAGTTTCTGGAGCAGGGCTGCGCCATGGCGGTGACCTTTTTGCTCCTCTCCCGCTGGGCCGGGGCGGACGCGGGGCGGGCCTGTCTCTCCGTGGTGCTGGGCAGCGGCGCGGCGGCCCTGGTCTCCTACCGGGCACTGCGGCTTCTCCACAGGGGCGCCCTGCCGCCGGAGAAGGAGCCCCAAAAACCGCCCTACCGGCGCATCCTGCGGATCGCCCTGCCTCTGGCCGTGGCAGACGACCTGCGCTCCGGGCTGAACACCATTGAAAACCTCATTGTCCCCAAGCGGCTGGCCCGCTTCGCCGGCACCGCCAACGCCCTGGCGGACTACGGCGTGCTTCACGGCATGATGTTCCCCGTGCTGATGTTCCCCGCCGCCATCCTCTTCTCCCTGGCGGAGCTGCTGGTGCCGGAGTTCTCCCGCTGCGCCGCGGGGCGGCGGACGCCCCGCATCCGCTATCTGGTCCGGCGGGGACTGCGGGTCTCCCTGCTGTTCAGCCTCTGCGCCGCCGGGGTCCTCTACGCCGGAGCGGACGCCCTGGGAGAGCTCCTGTATCACAACCGGGCCGTGGGCCCCGCCCTGCGCCTCTACGCTCCGCTGATTCCCCTGCTGTACACCGACGCCATTGTAGACGCCATCTGCAAGGGCCTGGGCCAGCAGAACGCCAACGCCCGGTACAACCTGCTGACCTCCTTCCTGGATGTAAGCTTCCTGTGGCTGCTGCTGCCTCACTACGGATTGAAGGGATACTATCTCAGCTTTGCCGTCACCCATCTCATCAACTTCTGTCTCAGCCTCCGCCGTCTGCTGCTGGTCTCCGGGGCACGGCCGGAGATCAAACTGTCCCTGCGGGCCGTCCTCTGCGCCGCCGCCGCGGGGTGGAGCACATCCCTGCGGCCAGGAGGACCGGGCCTCCCCGGCGTTTTGCTGCCGGGGGCGTGGTATCTGGCGGTGCTGTTTCTCCTCTGGACGCTGTTCCGGGTAGTGCGCCTGGGGGATCTCCTCTGGCTCAGGAATCTGGCCCGGCGGCGCGGAAACCGGACATAAACACACCGGCATGGCTAAAAGGCCATGCCGGTGTTTCCCGCTCTTTTCAATTCTCGCCGTCCAGCTGGCGGAGGCCCGCGATGTCGCTGACGGGCAGGGAAAAGGCCAGGGACTGGGCCGCCGAATGAATGCCCGCCTGACTCATCACCGCCTTCATAATGGGGGAGCGGTCCTCCTTCCGGGCCAGAATGAAGATCAGCTCCCGCTCCGCCGCGATGGACACGCCCAAAAACCTCCGGGCCAGCTCCGCGCCGGTGCCCTTGGCGTGGATGGAGGTCCCCCCCGTGGCCCCGGCGGCCCGGGCGGCGTCCATGACCTTATCTGTGCAGCCCTGGTTGGTAATCACAATAATCAGCTCGTGGGTCTGTTCCCTCTCCATACGCTCCTCCGCCTCCTGCTGCAAGAGATAGTCTCTGGCGGCCGCGCCGCCGATGGTGGATACGGGCACCGTCATCAAAATGCCCCGGCCGGGAACATCCAGCCACAGCTCCTTGGCCGCCCGGCGCACCAGGCGGGGGGAGTGGGGCGTCACGCACAGCAGCACCGTCTTTTCCGTGGCCTCCAGACCCAGACAGTCCAGAATCTCCGTGGTGGCCGTGCCCTGGCCCAAAACCGTCAGCACCAGAGGAACACCCTGGCTCTGGAACCAAGCGGCAAACTCCCCGCCCCGGCTGCGGTCCGTAATGGTGATCATGAGATTGGCTCCGCCCATGGCAGTCTCTCCTCTCCGCTGCGGCAGTTTTTCGGCCTTATATTTAGACGTTCGTCAAACTCCGACGAAACCCAAATCGCTTTATTGGAAATTCCTATTACAGCTCAATGATCTCCTCCTCCGGCACAACGGCTTCCGGCGCGGCGGCCCTGCGCAGCTTCCACTGGTAGGCAAGGCCCAGCAGCTGAATGGTCAGCAGCGGCGTCATGGCCACCATCGCCACCACGCCGAAGGCGTCTGTGATCACATTCCCCCCCAGGGCCTGACAGGCCCCCATGGCAAAGGGCAGCAGGAACGTGGCCGTCATGGGGCCGGAGGCCACGCCGCCGGAGTCAAAGGCGATGGCCGTGAAAATCCTGGGCACGAAGAAGGACAGGGCGATGGCAGCCAGATACCCCGGCACCAGGAAATAAAAAATGGAGATTCCGGTTAAAATGCGAAGCATGGACAGTCCGATGGACACCGCCACGCCCACAGACAAGCTGGCGCTCATGGCCTTTCCGGGAATCGCCCCGGAGGTGATCTCCTCCACCTGGTGGTTCAGCACATGGACCGCCGGCTCCGCCTGGACGATATACCAGCCCATCAGCATTCCGATGGGCACCAGCACCCAGTTCCAATGGAGCTTCGCGATCTGCTGGCCTAAGTATGTACCCGCCGGCAGGAAACCCACGTTGACGCCGGTGAGAAAGACCGCCAGTCCAAGACCAGTATACAGGAGACCCACCACAATTTTCAACACTTTTTTTCCGCTCATCCGCAGGGAGAGCACCTGAAAAACGGCAAAAAACACCGCGATGGGCGCAAGGCACACCACCACCTCCAGGGTATACTCCGGGAAAGCCCGCAGAAAGAGCCCCCACAGCGCCCGGCTGTCCGCCGCCGCGGCCGCCTCCGCCGGAACATAGGCCCCGGAGGCGGGATACACCAGAGACAAAATCAGCACCGCCAGAACCGGCCCCACGGAGCACAGCGCCACCAGGCCGAAGCTGTCCTGGGCGGCGTTCTCGTCGCTGCGGATAGAGGACACGCCCACGCCCAGGGCCATAATAAAGGGCACCGTCATGGGCCCGGTGGTGACGCCGCCGGAGTCAAAGGCAATGGCCAGGAAATCCTTTGGCACAAAGCAGGCCAGAATAAAAATCACCAGATAGGAGGCGATCAGCAGCCCGTTGAGGGGAATGCGGAACAGGATGCGCAGCAGGGCCACCACCAGGAAGACCCCCACGCCCACGGCCACAGCCCCCATCAGCACAGAGCCCGGCACGCTGGGCACCTGCTCCGCCAGCACCTGGAGGTCCGGCTCTGAGATGGTGACCACCACGCCGATCAAAAAGCTCACCGCCACCACCACCCAGAGCTTCCGGGAGCGGGTCATATGGGCGCCCACCCGCTCACCGATGGGGGTCATGGCCATCTCCGCCCCCAGAGTGAAGAGCCCCATGCCTGCAATCAGCAGCACGGCGCCCATCAAAAAGGCCAGGAGGGTGTCCGTGGGCACCGGAGAGATGGTGAAGCTCAGCGCCAGCACGATGGCTGTGATGGGCAGCACGGAGGCCAGAGCCTCCCGGACCTTTTCGCCCAGAATCGTACGGGTATTTCCTATTTTTTCGCGCCAGCGCGCCCGCAGACTGCCCCGCAACCTCGCCGCCTCCTCTCAAGCTGAAATGCGTATTTAAGTTATAATATCATGTGAAGAATGTCTCTTTCAAGGGAAGTGTCCGATGTTTAACAATTTTTTAGCAAATTTCCAGAGGGGGAAATCCGGTCTCGTTGATTTTACCGGGGAAATTTGGTAAAATAAATTGTAAACCTCTGTGCCAAAGAGACAGGGAACCCGGGCCTCCTCCCCGCGGAGGGGATTTTGAGAGGCCGCCAATTTCCCCGCCCCGCCAGAAGACCTCTTCAAAGGAGATATTTTATGAAAACCGCACTGGTTCTGGAGGGCGGCGCCCTCCGCACGATCTTCTCCGCCGGCGTCTGCGACGCCCTCCTGGATGCAAACCTCCCTCTGCCAGACTACACCGTGGGCGTCTCCGCCGGCGCCGCCTACGGCGTCAGCTACCTCTCCCGCCAGAGCAGGCGGAATCTGCGCCTCATCACCTCCTATGTGCGAGACCCCCGCTACATGGCCTGGCGAAACTGGGTGAACCCCCATAACCGCTCCTATTTCGGCCTGGAATTCGCCTACGAGACCATCCCCAACCAACTGGTCCCCTTTGACTACGACACCTTTGAGGCCTATCCCGGCACCGT
Source organism: uncultured Oscillibacter sp. (assembly GCA_910585385.1). Lineage (GTDB taxonomy): Bacteria > Bacillota > Clostridia > Oscillospirales > Oscillospiraceae > Oscillibacter. The sequence goes on from CAJUDV010000021.1 coordinate 38,363, forward strand.
GGAGGCCGTGGTCACCAATCTGGACACAGGCCTGGCGGAATATCTGCCGGTGCCCCGGCGGGATGATCACAACCTCCTGCTCCAGGCCACCTGCGCCATTCCGCTGATGTTCCCCATCTACCACCTGGAGGGCCGCCCCTATCTGGACGGCGGCTGCGCCGACGCCATTCCCTGGCGGCGGGCCTTTGAGGCGGGCTGTGACCGCGTCCTGGTGGTCCTGACCCGGGAGCGGGACTTTCACAAGGGCAGCGACAAGAGCCTGCGGGTGCTGGAGCGGACCTTCCGCCAATATCCCCGGTTTCTCGCCGCCATGCGCACCCGGGCGGAGCGGTACAACCAGAGCCGGGCGGAGCTCTTCGCCCTGGAGCGGGCCGGGAAAGTACGGGTCATCGCGCCGGAGGACACCCTGGGCTGCTCCCGGACGGAGAAGAATCTGGACACCCTGCGGGCGCTGTGGCAGCAGGGCTACTTTGCCGGCCGCCGCGCCGCCGGGGACCTCCGCGCCTTCTGGACGGCGGACGCGTGCTGACCTACGGGGGATTGCTTTTGAGCTAAATATACGCAATCGTTTTCGGATTTTATCTATTTTGCATATATTTCAATTAAATGTTTGGCATTTTCTCCAATAGTTTACGCAAATTTTGCATTCTTTGCCTTGAGCTCTTTCCTTTCCCATTTCCAACATATATAATAGTAACGCGTCATAAACTTGACAGCGGCCCGGATTTTCTCTGCACTCCGGAAAATGGATCAAAGGAGCGTCGGTATGGATATTTTTTCACTCTTTACCCTCTGCGGCGGACTGGCCTTCTTCCTCTACGGCATGACCACCATGTCCAAGAGCCTGGAGAAGATGGCCGGCGGCAAGCTGGAACGGCTGCTCAAACACATGACCTCCAATCCCCTCAAGAGCCTTCTGCTGGGGGCCGGCATCACCATCGCCATCCAGTCCTCCTCCGCCATGACGGTGATGCTGGTGGGCCTGGTGA
>CAJUDV010000022.1 GCA_910585385.1 uncultured Oscillibacter sp.
TGTTGGTCATCTCAGCCAGGTTGGCGCCCTTGCCGCCCAGGAGCTCCCGCATGTTGGCGTTGCCCTCGGTGAACAGGTAGCAGTACTTTTTGCTCATCTTCATTCCTCCGTTTTTTATCTCCGCCCCGCCGGGCAGATAGTATCGTGTGTTCGTACACGGTGCTGCGCTGCATCGGTTACATCCGTTAGCTATAATATTATAATAGGTCACTTTCTGGAAAACAATTCATAAATATCATAAAGAAATCCGCCGGAACCCGGAGGAATTCCACAGGAATCTGGGGGTTTTGCACAAAAGCCCTGTCACTTCTCCCAAAAATGAGAAGTTTTTTTGTCCGTTCCCCCGGCCGAACCCCTTTGGCACACGTTTGCGCTTTACTGTTTTTCCCGTTTCCATCCCCCGCTTTTCCGTCCCCGCCCCGGACGCGGCGGGACTTGCAATGGGCGGCCGCCGGGGGTATAATGGATTTGATTTTGTACGTCAGGGAGGGAACCGCCATGGCCTCGTTTTCACCCGCCGGCCCCGCCGCCGCCCGCATCCGGGAGGCCGCCGGCCGGGGCACGCTGTCCCACGCGCTGCTGTTCACCGGCAGCGGCGGCGAGGCCGCCGCGCAGTACGCCGCCGCCGCCCTGGAGTGCCTGGGGGAGGGGGCAAAGCCCTGCGGCGTCTGTCCCGCCTGCCGGAAAGTGCTCTCAGGCATCCATCCCGACGTCGTCACCGTCCGGGACGAGGTCCACAAAAACATCGCCGTGGACGTGGTGCGGGCCATGCGGGCGGACGCCTACATCCGCCCCAACGAGGGGCGGCGGAAGGTCTACATCTTTCCGGACTGCGCTCTGCTGACGGAGCAGGACCAAAACGTGCTGCTGAAAATTGTGGAGGAGGGGCCGCCCTACGCCGCCTTCCTCTTCTGCGCGGAGAATCCCGCCGCGGTCTTACAGACCCTCCGCTCCCGCTGCGCGGAATGGAAGCTCCAGCCCGAGGCGGACGGCCGCGAGGCCGCCTTTCCGGAGGCGGCGGAGGCCCTGTGCCGCTGTCTGGGCGCAAAAAAACGGGGCGGTGCGGCGGAGCTGGCGGCGCGGCTGGAGAAGAAGCGGATGACCCGGGAGGATCTCGCCGCCATGCTGGAGGGGTGCCGGGACGCCTTTTCCGCGGCGCTTTTGTCCCTGTACGGACAGGCGCCGGAGGGAAATCTCAGGGAGACGGCGTCTTTTCTCGCGAAAAACTTGACAAAATCCCAAATTGTGCGCACAATAGAGGTGTTGCAGAAGTACCGCGGGGAGTGCGCCTATAACGTGGGCCCAGGCCATGTGCTGGGCGCCCTGGCGGTGGAATTGGAGGACATCTTTTGACAGAAGTGATCAGCGTCCGCTTTCGGGGCGGCTGCAAGAATTATTACTTTGACCCCAGGGGGGCCATGGTGAAAATGGGCGACCAGGTGATTGTGGAGACCGCCCAGGGCCCGGAGTTCGCCACCTGCACGGAGGGCAACCACGAGGTGGAGGATTCCGCTATCGTCCGCCCCCTGTGCGCCATGCTGCGGATGGCCACTGAGAGCGACTGCCGCACCGTGGAGTACAACAAAAAGAAAGAGCGGGAGGCCTTTGACATCTGCGAGCGGAAGATCGCGGCCCACGGCCTGGAGATGAAGCTGGTGAACGTCTCCGCCAGTTTTGACGGAAACAAGATCATCTTCTACTTCACCGCCGACGGGCGGGTGGATTTCCGGGAGCTGGTGCGGGACCTGGCCTCCGTGTTTCGGGCCCGCATTGAGCTCCGGCAGATCGGCGTGCGGGACGAGGCCAAGATGATCGGGGGCCTTGGCATCTGCGGCCGTCCCTTTTGCTGCTCCCAGTTTTTGGACGGGTTCCTCCCCGTATCCATCAAGATGGCCAAGACGCAGAATCTCAGCCTGAACCCCACCAAGATCTCCGGCACCTGCGGGCGGCTGATGTGCTGCCTGAAATACGAGCAGAACGCCTACGAGGACGCCGCCAAGCGGATGCCCAAGGCGGAGAGCTTCGTCCAGACTCCCGACGGCCCCGGCAACGTAAAGAGCGTGGACCTGCTGCGGGAGACCATGAAGGTCTCTCTGGACTCCGCGGGCCCCAACGAACCCCTGAGGACCTACCGCAGCTGCGAGATCAAGGTACTGCGCAACGGCAAGGGCAGCCGGGAGGGCATCGAAATTCCAGAGCGGCCCGCCCGCTACGTGGAAGAGCGGACCGAGGAGGGCTTTGAGGCCCCCATCTTCGCCACCCCCTTCTATATGGACCACCCCCTGGAGGACGCTCCCGTCCGGGAGAAGTTCGGCCAGGAGGGCGGCGAAAACCGCTCCCGCCGCCGCCATCGGGGCGGACGGCGGAGCCAAGGCGGAAAGCCCGCCGGCGGCGGTCCCTCCCGCCCGGCGGAGGAGCGGCAGGCCGACAAAAAAACTGCCGGAAAGCCCCGGCCCGCCCAGCCCCAGCAGGCCAAGCCCGCCGGAGAGGACGGCGAGGGCAAGCGCCGCAAGCCCTACTACCGGGGCGGACGCCGCCGCGGCAAAGGCGGCGGCGGTACGCCCCCCAAAACTGAATGACCCCTTCCCTGACGACGTGCCCCGCCGTCCGCTCCGGCGGGCGGCGGGCTTTTTCAACCAGAAAGGAGCGCTCCCATGGGAAAATTTACCGGCGTGCTGCTGGCCAGCGACTTTGACAACACCCTGATCTACACGGAGGACGCCCTGCGGGCCGGCGCGCCGGCCCCGCCCCTGCCGGAGCAAAACCGGGAGGCCCTGACGTACTTCATGGCCCAGGGAGGGCGTTTCGCCATCTCCACAGGCCGGGCCCTGGCGGCCTTTCTGAAATACGCGGAGCTGGTGCCCATGAACGCCCCCGGCGTGGTGTGCAACGGCGCGGCGCTCTACGACTTTGAGACCGGGGAGTACCTGGAAACTTCCCTGTTGGACCAATCGGCCCTGGAGCGGGGCCAGGCAGTTCTGGACCGCTTTCCGGCGGCGGTGGAGGCCTACCACATCGGCAACGTCATCCACGCCGTCCACCCCAACGCCTTCACCCGCCGCCACCAGCACCTGACCCGTGTGGCGGTCACCGAGGCCCCCAGCCTCCTCTCGGTCCCCCTGCCCCTGGGGAAGCTCCTCTTTGAGGCGGAGCACGACACGCTGGAGGAGATCGTGGCCTTTTTGCAGGAGCGGGGCTGGGACGGGGACTACGAGCTGATCTTCTCCGGCCAGACGCTGCTGGAGATGACCGTCAAGGGCGCCAACAAGGGCGGCATGGTCCGGCGGCTGGCGGGGCGGCTGGGGATCTCCATGGAGCATGTCTACTGCGTTGGGGACGAGGCCAACGACGTCTCCATGCTCACCGCCGCCCGGGAGGGCTTCGCCCCCGCCAACTGCGTGCCCCTGGTGCGAAGCTGCGGGGCGACGATTGTCCGGGACGCCCGGGAGGGGGCTCTGGCGGATGTGGTGGAGATTCTGGACCGGCGGTATTGAAGCCGCACCGGGAAACCGCCTGGCCCAAGGCCGCGAGTTCTCCCCCGCAACCTCAGATTGCGGAACTTCCACGCCGGGTTGCTGGCCAAACCGGATAAAACCCGCTATACTGTTCCCATCAAGCCATGGGAGGACACAACATGACCTTCGGTGAAAAACTCCAAAAGCTCCGCTCCCGGGAGGGCCTGAGCCAGGACGCCCTGGCGGAGCTGCTGAATGTCAGCCGTCAGGCGGTGAGCCGCTGGGAGCGGGACGAGACCATGCCGGAGACCGAGAAGGTGGTGCGGATCAGCGACCACTTCCACGTCACCACCGACTATTTATTAAAGGACGGCCCGGAGCGGTTTCCCCCGGCCTCCCGGCCCCTGCCGGACCCGGGGGAGATCTGGCGAAAGTACGGCTTTCTCCTGGCCTGGGCCGTGGCCCTGTGGGGAGTGACGGTGTTTCTCCGGATGCTCCCCATGGCCGTCATGGCATGGGGGCTAGACGGCTGGCTTGCCTCTGTCTATATGTCCATCGTCTGTCCCCTCCCCGGGGCCTCCGTCACCGCCGCCGGCGTCCTCTGGGCCCGCCGCTGGCAGAGGGCCGGACGGTTCCGGCGGCAGGACCTGGGCTGGACCTTGGCTCTAGTGAGCGGGTTGATGATGATTCCGCTCCCTCTAGCCTGGCTCCTGGACCATCTCCTGCCGGAGGGTGAGAGACCCGGCGGCTCTCCCTACAGCGGATTTACAGTCAGAATCCTCGTTCTATTTTTGGCCCTGGGCCTCCTCCTGGCCCTCCTGCCGCCCCGGAAGAGCCGGGAGAGAAAATTCGAATAACCCCGTATCCCCTGCGCCCCAGCGGCTGTCCGCCGGGGCGCAAAATTTTTTTGAAAATTTTCGCCATTCCACGTGACAAATCCAAAACTTGTGCTATTGTATTAGTTACATAATACATGCATACAGATGCACAGGAGGTAAGCGATGTTATGGCAGTTTAGCGGCGACGCCCCCATCTACTCACAGCTCATCGAGCAGATCAAGGTGGGCATCGTCTCCGGCGTGTTTCCGCCGGGAGAGCGTCTGCCGTCGGTGCGGGACCTGGCCACGGAGGCCGGGGTGAACCCCAACACCATGCAGCGGGCGCTGACAGAGTTGGAGCGGGACGGACTGGTGTACAGCCAGCGGACCGCGGGGAGATTTGTGACGGAGGACAAGGCAATGATCGAAACGGCGAAGCGCGCCCTGGCGGAACGGCATATCAACGCCTTCCTGGACGCCATGACCCGCCTGGGCTACCGGCGGGAGGAGGTTATCAGCATGCTGCGGCAGGAGATTGCGGAAGGGGGGAACGGCGATGTCAGTGTTGCAGTGTAACAATCTGACAAAACACTACGGCAAGGCCCCGGCTCTGGAGCAGGTGAGCCTCACCGTGGAGCCGGGGCGGATTGTGGGTCTGCTGGGCCCCAACGGCAGCGGCAAGACCACCCTCATCAAGCTGGCCAACGGCCTGCTGACCCCCAGCGAGGGGGAGATCCTCATCTGCGGCGCCGCCCCCGGCCGGGCCACCCATGGCCTTGTGAGCTACCTGCCGGAGCGCACCTGCATTCCCACCTGGATGTCCGCCCGGCAGCTGCTGGACTTTTACGGCGACTTCTATCCCGACTTCCGCCGGGACGCGGCGGAGGAGATGCTCCAGCACCTGGACATCTCCCCCGTCCAGCGGGTAAAGCAGATGAGCAAGGGCACCCGGGAGAAGGTGCAGCTCATCATGGTCATGAGCCGTCAGGCAAAGCTGTATCTCCTGGATGAACCCATCGGCGGCGTGGACCCGGCCACCCGGGACTACATTCTCTCCACCATCATCAGCAACTACAACCCGGAGGCGGCGGTGGTCATCTCCACCCACCTGATCTCCGACGTGGAGAAGGTGCTGGACGAGGTCATCTTCATCAACCGCGGCCAGGTGATGCTCCAGTCCTCCGTGGACCAGATCCGGGAGGAGAAGGGCATGAGCGTGGACGCGCTGTTCCGGGAGGTGTTCAAATGCTGAGGAAATTATTGAAGCACGAGTTCCGTGCCACCGGGCGGATCATGCTGCCGGTGATCGGCATCCTGCTGGCCACATCCGTGGCCGCCAACCTCTCTCTGCGGTATCTGCTGGGCAGCAACGCCTGGTTTTTCAGTATGCTGGGCATCCTGCTCCTGACCGCCTTCGGCTTCGCCATCTTCGGTGTGTTCATCGTATCCTTTATCCTGATGATTCAGCGGTTTTATAAAAACCTCCTCCAGGACGAGGGCTATGTGATGCTGACCCTGCCGGTTTCCATCCACCAGCACATCTGGTCAAAGCTCATCGTCTCCTCAGTTTGGTTTATTGTCACCGCTCTGGCAGTGATCCTGTCCTGCTGCATCACGGCCTTTGACCTCACCATCATCAAGGAGATCCTCTGGGGCATGGGGGAGCTGTTCCAGGAGCTGCGGAAACTCCAGGCCTACTACGCCATCAACGGCACAGCCATTCTCATCGAGCTCATTGCTCTGGCATTTTTGAGCCTGGTGGCCATGTGCCTCCAGTTCTACTCCGCCCTGGCGGCGGGCCACAGCCTGCCCACCCACAAGATGGCCTGGTCGGTGGTGTGGTACTTCGGCCTCCAGTTCGCCTTCCAGATCATCGCGTTCAGCGCCATCCAGATTCTGGACCAGATCAACTTTTTCAGCTGGGACATCTTCCACCTGGAAATCCACCTGGACGCCATGGCGGGTATTCACATCGGAATGGCGATGTTGATCTTCCTCACCGTGGTCCACGGCGCGATTTTCTACGGCATCACCACGTTTTTCCTGAAAAAGCGCCTGAACCTGGAGTAAGCCCTCCATCACACATCTGCGGGCCGGAGGCGCGCTCTCCGGCCCGCCCTGTTTCGGAGGACCCCTTACGACGCTTTTGGAGACATTTCCCGGAGAGATTTTTACCCTTCACCACGGCGGCGGTGCCGGCGGTGGGGCCATTCCCCCGGGTCTGTCTGTCTGATTGATTGAATCAAAGGAGCAGCATGATGAAACGATTGACGATACTTTGCGCGTTCGCCCTCTCTCTGTCCCTGCTGGCGGGGTGCGCGGTGACCCCTCCCAGCGACGAGGCGTTTCAGCGAGACTTGGCAGACGCCGTGGCGGACTCCATCGAAGAGGCCGCCGAGGATTGGGCCCAGGACTGGGAGGCCGCCCTGGACAAAGCCGCGGAGGCTTGGAGCGGCCGGGACGAGAACGGTGTGGAAAAGGACCACTACTGGAAGGTCCTGGACTCGGAGGGCAGCGAGATCGGGACCGTCACGGACCCGGAGCAGGTCAAGGCCGTCGACGCGCTCCTCAGCGATGACGGCCATCAGGGAGACCGGCTGGCCGAGGACCCCGGCGACCCGGCCTACAGCTACGTCTACTGCCAGCAGGAGACCCTGAAGGCCGGACAAAAGGCCGAGGACCGGAACTACGAAGAGCTGGTGCGCTTCACCGTCTCCGCCTCGGAGGACGTGGTGACCCTGGTAATCCTGGAGGATCTCCCCTCCCTGCTGCATGTGGACCTGGGGGACTTCCTGACCTTTACCTTGACGGTCCCGGAGGAGACCGCGGAGGCCCTGCGGAACCCGGCCCGGTTGATGGACGCCGAATAGGCGGCGCCCCCGCCGTCAGGCAGGCGTCCATGGGCCGGCGGCCCAAAAATGACGGCCGCGGCGTCTGTCAGGCGGAATTGGGCAGACATAAAAAGCGGGCGGAGAGTGAAAATTCATTCTCCGCCCGCTTTTTTGCGCTTAACCATCCGGCTTATTAGAGTCTGTGCTCACAGCCGGGGAACAGGCATTTTGCAAAAATGTGTACATTTTTGCAGGTATCCGCTCTCGGACATAGAGCGGGAGGCGACAAGACCATGGAAGAAGGCATTTCATCCGGCCGGCCGGCGGTTCAGCCCCGGACCGCCTCTGATCAGACGGAGGCCGCGGGTAAGAGCGTCAAGGGCCACAGCCGGAAGAAAATTGACCTGACCGGCCAGCGGTACGGAAAGCTGACGGTCTTAGCGCCGGCGGAGAATGTGGGCAGCCGGACCGCCTGGCTGTGCCGGTGCGACTGCGGACGGGAGACAGTGGTTCCCACCAACCGCCTGCGCAGCGGACACACCGCCAGCTGCGGGTGCCTGGCCGCCGGGAGGGAGGCGGGCCTGCCGGGCCTGACCTACGTGGACGGCACCTGTGTGGAGATGCTGGCGGCTAAAACCGTGCGGAGCAACAATACCAGCGGCGTTCCCGGCGTGGACTGGCTGTCCTCCAAGCAGCGCTGGCGGGCGATGATCTGTTTCAAGGGAAAGCGGTACTACCTGGGCTGCTACGCCCGGTTCGAGGATGCGGTAAAGGCCCGGAAGCAGGCCGAGGAGACGCTGCACGACCAGTTTGTGCAAAAGTTTGCCAAGGGGACGGAGCGGAAGAAATAGCGGCGCACGGAGGTGTTTGCTGTGGCGGAGGAGATTCTGACGCCGGAGGTGATGGAGGAATTTCTGGAGAGCCAAAGGCGGCGGGGAATCGGTTCCGCATCCCTGGAGGCTTACCGCCGCAATCTGAAAAAACTCTATGACAGTCTTCCGGGGGAGAAGAGACTCACCGCCGAGACGGGCCGGGTCTGGAAGCGCCAAATGGAGGCACAGGGCATAGCGCCCCGGAGCGTCAACAGCCGTCTTTCGGCGCTGAACAGCCTTTGTGAATACCTGGGCCGGCGGGAGTTTCAGATTCACGACTTCCTGAGAGAGGAAGCGGTCCTCCAGCCGGAGCTGACCCGGGCTGAGTACCTGCGGCTTCTTCAGGCGGCCAGGGCGCTGGAGAAGGAGCGGGTGTATCTGCTGGTCAAGGTGCTGGGCGGCGCGGGACTGCGGATTCAGGAGCTGCCCCAGCTGACGGTGGAGGCGGTGCGGGCGGGGACCGTGGAACTGCGTTACCACAATGGCCGGTGCAGCCGCGCCCTGCGGATTCCCGGGGAGCTGCGGGGGGAGCTGCTGGCGTACATCCGGCGGGAGGGCGTCACCGAGGGGCCGGTCTTCCGGACGGCGGCGGGCGCGCCCATTGCCAGGACCTACGCTGTGAAGCTGCTGCAAAGCGTCAGCGGCGCGGCCCAGGTGGAGGCGGAGAAGGCCACGCCCCGGTGCCTTTGGAACATGTACTGCGCCACCTGGGAGAGCATTCTCAGCAGCATCTCCGTTCTGGCCGATCAGGCCTATGACCGGATGCTGGAGCAGGAACAGCGGACGGCCGGCTGGGACGCGTAACGCGGGAGGGGACATAGGCGTCCAAAGGGAGAAAAGAGGAAATTGCCCACGGCGGCTGAAGCGGACGGAGAGGACGCCGGCGGGAAAAATAGACATAACAGCCACAGGGGCCCGCAAAAGCGCTGCTTTTGCGGGCCTTTTTTTGCGCCGGAGAGCTGAAATTCCCCGGATTTTTGTTGCTATGGCGCTTTTGTTGTGATAGAATCAATAAAAAGAATAATTTTTTGCCCTGTGAAAAACAGAATGTAAATTCTGTATATCAAAAAGGGGAGAAGCCTTTCAGCGTTTCCCTGTGAATGCGCGGAGGACCTTCTGTGGGGGATCGGCCGCTTTCAAATCGGTATTGAGAAAAGAGCTGGCGATAAGGCCAGGCAGGCCCGCCCTGCGGCGTGTCAAACGGAGCGGGAAGAGCTTCAGACTCCGGATGCTCTTTGCGGCTCAAAACAAAAGATTACAAAGAGAGAGGATGAGGCTTATGAGGAAATGGAAAAAACGGCGCGGATTTTCCGCGCTGGCCGCCCTGATGATGTGCCTGGCCCTGCTGCCGGCGGCACTGGCGGCGGAGCCCCGCGTCTCCGGCCTTTGTGAGCACCACACGGAGCACGACGCGGCGGTATGCGGATATGTGGAGGCCGTTCCGGGCGTCTCCTGCCAGTGTGGGGAGACAGGCCGGGAAGGCGAGGTGGTCCACGCCGGGGACTGCGGTTATGCGGAGGCCGTGGAGGGCGTGCCCTGCGGGTATGTCTGCGGGATCTGCGAAGCCGCGGCCCGGGACGAAGCGGATATGACCGCCCCCCAGGAAACCGGCGCCGGGATGATTGACGGCGGTCCGGCTGACGGGGATACGAACCGGCCCGCGGCCGGCGATTCCGCTGCGCCCGAAGCCGGCGCGGCTGAGAGCGGGGACGTGGGAGAATCCCCGGATGTTTCGCGGCAGGAGCCTGCCGGGACGCCGGAAGATCCCACGGAGGCGCCTGAGGACGGAGAAAAGCCGACTGTTTCACAGCAGGAGCCCGCCGGGACGCCGGAGGACCCCGTGGAGGCGCCTGAGGGCGGAGAAAAGCTGACTGTTTCACAGCAGACGCCCGCTGATATGCCGGGAGCCGTGCCGGACAATCCCGTGGAGGTGCCTGAAGACGCGCTGGACATCCGCGGCGGCGTGCTGGTGGAACTAAAGAAGGCGTGGGTCCTCGCTGAGCAGGAAGCGCTGGGCGGGGCATCTCCCTATGTGAGCGTGAGGATTCCCGACGGGGTGACCGCCATCGGGGATAACGCCTTTAATCCCTCGAAGGGCTATTACGCGGTCTCCCTTGATTTCTCCGGCGCGGCCAGCCTCACAAGCATTGGCATGCAGGCGGCGATCCACGCCCCCCTGCGGGGTGTGCTGGATCTCTCGGCCACCAGGGTGGAGACCATCGACGGCATGGCGTTTAATGACTGCACGCAGCTGGAGGGCGTGATCCTGCCCGATACGCTGCGGGAGCTGGGGAGTTTGGACAAGGGCGGTACGTTTTCCGACTGTAAAAATCTGCGGTTTGTCCGGCTGGCCGGCAGCCCCGAAGACGCCTGCTTTGTTCTGCCGGAGAATTTGACGTATATTGGAAGGCAGACCTTTAGAAATGCCTTTGACTCCGGGCTGGATGTGCGGGTGGCGATTCCGGCCGGCGTGGAGACCATTGGTAGCGAGGCGTTTTACAGCAGCGCAATCTCCCAGATTGTTGTCAAAAAGAAACCAGGGAGCAGTCATGGTTATGGGCTGTATGACGCCAAGGCTTTTCAGACCAGGAATAGCAACTTACTTGTGATTTTTCCGAACAAGAAAACCAGTGAATGGTACACAGGTTGGCAATCTCCGCCTGCGGAAGTAAAAAATGCCGTAGCATACTGCGTGACACTTCGGTTTGTTATCAACAACCAAATGCAATCAGAGGAAAAATTGGGCGGCCAGTCTATTTCATATGTGAAAGATGCCACAGGTACCTGGATTAAAGATAACGACTACCGCCTTCCGGAGTTGGTCAATCCATCTGCTCCGGCGAAACTGGGTTATGATCTTTGCTGGGCCATTAATGGAAAACCTCTGACGGAGGACTCCATCCTCAGCGCGGAAAAGGATATGGTTACGCTTTATCCTTCAAGCTATGTGTATTGCATACAGCAGCCCGCCATTTCCGCGACGGTAGACGGAGTGGTAAAGGCGGATTTCCAGGGCGGAATCCCCGCTCTGGATGTGGAGCTCAACGGCGAGGATGACGTCTGCCGCGTGGGCGTCCGGGTTTCCCACCCCCTTCTGAAAGACCAGTCCGGCACGGAGGAGGACTATGTCTACTTCAAATACCGCTGGTGGGACGAGGTTATGACGGGAAATCCGGATTTGCCCGGTGAAAACACCCCCTGCGGCCCCAGAAGCGAGACGGAGCCCCATTTGTTCTCCAACAGCACAGAGAACCCTCCGGCTCCCATTGAGGCCCCTGAGATTCCCATCGCCGGCCCGGACCATGCCCGCACTGCGCGTTATCCCGGACCGAATGGGGATAACTACTATATGGTGGAAATTTTCGGATACCACGTGGAAAACGGGCAGGAGGAGCTTTTCTACAAGTCCCATCGGAATTTCATTGACTTTGTCAGCGGCACGGATAGGGAGGCGACCACAGACAGATCCTACCTGCTCCACGTGGACGTTCACCAGAACTACCGGCTGACGGTCAACTGTTTGGATGAGAGCGGCGACGAGGTTCTCAAGACAGAGGAGTTCCTCATCGAGGCGGGTGAAAGGCCGGAGATTGTCCTTCCGGAAATTGAGCACTACGTGACCCCGGAGCTGCCCGGCCTGCCGGAGAGGATGGAGGGAGACGTCACCGTCTCCGTCCGGTACGGCAGCGCGCGCCATACCGTTACCTTTGACGCCAACGGCGGCGGCGCGGCGGAGACGAGGAGCGTTCCCTACGGCGGGACGGTGGACGTGCTGCCCGTTCCTGTCCGTGACGGCTACACCTTCATTGGCTGGAACACCGAGGCCGCCGGAACCGGTTCCGGCTTCACCACGGAGACCGTGGTGAAGGGTGATTTGACCGTATACGCCCAGTGGAGGCAGCACAGCGCCGTGGGTATTAGCGCCAGCCAAACCAGCATCTCAGGCGGCGGGGCGGTCACATTGACTGTCACCAGCCCCGATCTCGCCAACACCACCGTTACCTGCGGAAACGCCGCGTATCACCCCGTCCGGGGCGCGGACGGCGCATGGTCTGTGACGCTGCCCAACGCCACGGCCAGCTACACCTTTACCGCCAGCTTCCCGGGCAGCGCAACGCATACCGCGGCCTCGGCCTCCTGTACGGTCAGCGTTACCGCCTACACCGCGCCCTCCGGCGGCGGTGGTAGCGGCGGAGGCGGCGGAGGCCGTCCCTCCGGCGGCAGCGGAACCGGCGCCACCACCATCATCGACCAGCAGGTGCCCCTGGCCAATGACCTCCAGCTGAACCGGGAGGACCACTTCGCCTACGTCAAGGGCTATGCCGACGGCACCGTGCGCCCCAACAATTCCATCACCCGCGCCCAGGCGGCCACCATCTTCTACCGCCTGCTGACGGACACCTCCAGGGAGATCTACTTCTGGGAGAGCAGCGGCTTCACCGATGTGGCCGACGGCCACTGGGCCGGCAAGGCCATCTCCACGCTCAGCAACGCCGGCGTTATCAACGGCTTCCAGGACGGCACCTTCCGGCCTGACGCCTATATCACCCGGGCGCAGTTCACGGCCATGACCGCCCGGTTTGACACCGTCCTCCCGGGCCTGGAGAACCCCTTTGCCGACGTTCCCGAGGACCACTGGGCCCGCGACCAGATCGCCTACGCGGCGGACCGGGGCTGGGTCTTGCGCGGCGGGAACTTCCGCCCCCAGGAGAACATCTCCCGCGTGGAGGTTATGGACCTTTTGAACAACGTCCTGGACCGCCGTGTGGACGAAGAGGGCCTTTTGGAGAACGTGGTCACATGGAGCGACGTGAAGGCCGGAGACCCGTACTACTACGTGGTGCTGGAGGCCACCATTTCCCACAACTACGAGCGCCGGGAAAAGGACCAGACCACCGAGCGCTGGACGGAGCTGACGGAGGATCCCGTGTGGAGCGAATGACCCCGCGGCGGCGTCTGTGAGAGCGCGGCGCGTATAACGGAGCACAAGGACGAAAAGGTCCCGGAGGCGTGCCTCCGGGACCCTTTTTCCGGCGTCTCCCTCCGCCGGGCTTGACACTCCCGCCGGAGAGGTATATAGTCAGTGAGGCTGAGAGGCGGCCACCGGCAGGAGGGCTTTGCCGGCGGCCGCGGCAGGTTCCAGCGGCTCTTTCAGGCGGTGCCGGGAGGGGCCGCTGCGCCATGTCCGCATTCCGGCGGTCCAGGCGGACGCGCACGTCTTTTCAGAGGAGATGATTTCTTTGCGGAGAAAAAATGACCTGGGGCGGGACCCCATGCCGGGACTTCTGCTGCGCCTGGCGGTGCCCACCATGCTGGCGCAGTTCGTCAACGTGCTGTACAGCATCGTGGACCGGATGTTTATCGGTCATATTCCCGGCATCGGGAGCCTGGCGCTGGCGGGCGTTGGCGTCTGCGGGCCCATCATCACCCTGCTGTCCTCCTTTTCCATGCTGGTGGGGCTGGGCGGTACGCCGCTGATGGCCATGAAGCTGGGCGCCGGAGACCGGGAGGCCGCTGGCGCCATTCTCTCCAACTGCTTCCGGCTGCTGCTGGGTCTGGCCGTGGGACTGAGCGTTTTGTTTTTCCTGCTGCGCCGTCAGTTTCTGTGGTGGTTTGGGGCCAGCGCCGACACCTTCCCCTACGCGCTGGACTACATTACCGTCTATATCGCCGGTACGGCCTTTGCCCTGCTCTCCGGCGGGCTGAACAGCTTTCTTATCGCCCAGGGCCGCGCCGGCCTGGGCATGGGCACAGTGGTGCTGGGTGCGGCGCTGAACATCGTTCTGGACCCGGTGTTTATCTTCCTGCTGGGACTGGGGGTCTCCGGCGCGGCCTGGGCCACCGTCATCTCCCAGGCCGCCGCCTGTGGGTTCGCCCTGGTTTCCCTGCGCCTGCCGGGGCTTCCGGCGCCGCTGCGGTGGGGGCGGGCTCAACACGCCCTCTGCAGGCGGATTTTGCTGCTGGGGCTCTCGCCCTTTCTCACTTACGCCCTGGACAGTGTGATTCTCATTATTCTCAACACGGCCCTTCAGCGCTATGGCGGTCCCGGGGAGGGGGACACCCTCATCACCTGCGCCGCCATTGTGCAGAGCTATATGCTGCTGCTGGCCATGCCCATGGGCGGCATTACGCTGGGCTGCCAGGGGGTGGTGAGCTTTAACCTGGGCGCCGGGGACCAAAGGCGGGTGCGGCAGGGACTGTGGGGCGTGTTCCTCCTCTGCTTTGGCTTCGCCGCCTTTATGCTGGCGGTAACCCAGGTGTTCGCGCCGCGGTTCGTCCTGTTCTTCTCAGAGGACGGGGAGATTCTGGCCCGCAGCGTGCGGTATATCCGAATCTACACGGCGGGGGCCCTGTTCATGGCGGTCCAGTGGATGTGCGTGGACATGTCCACCGCCCTGGGACAGGTCCGGCTGGCCCTGGGGTGCTCCCTGATGCGCAAGAGCCTGTTTCTGGGGGGCATCCTGCTGTTTCCCCTCCTGTTCTCCGCCCCCGCCGCCTTTGCCGCGGAGCCTTTTTGCGACGTCACCGCCAGCCTGATCTCCATAACCCTGTTTCTGCGCTTTACGCCCAGGCTTTTGGAGCGGTACTGCTCCCGTCCGGCTTCCCAGGGCGCCGGGAAGGCGGCGGAATTGGCAAAATAGCCTTATTCCTGCGCTTTTGATGATTTTCCACCGCCATACTCCTGCGGACTTGCCGGGAGTGTGAGCGCGAATATGACAGAGGCCAAAGAGGCCGGAGCGGTTTTGCCGCTCCGGCCTCTTTCGTGCATACTGCGTTTTTTGCCCCTGAAAAAGGGATCAGGTAAAGGAGAGCTGGAATCCCGCGCCGGGGTCTCCGGCGAAGACCACTCTGCCGCCCTCCGGCAGCTTGGCGGAGGTGTCCGCCCCCACCACGGAGGAGGCGACGACGTTCCAATCCTTGTCGTACACCCAGAAACCGGCGTCCTTTGGCAGCTGGACCGCCATGGTCTTTCCGGCGGCGCTGTCGCCGATTTTATACCAGCGGGCGTAGCCGTCGGGCTGGATGGTGCAGCGGACGCTGCCGCTGCCGGTGGAGAGGGTGGGCACGGCAGATTCTTCCATGTACACGGCGCCGTTGGACTGGAAGACCCACAGCGCGCCCTTGCCGTCCCGACGGAGCTCCAGGTCGTAGCCGTCCCGGCCCACGTTGCCGGGGATCTGGACGGCGTACTGGGCGTGGGTCTCATCCACAATTTTCAGGGCTCCCACATAGCCGGGCACGCCCTCCGCAGTGGTGGCCTCCACCTGGGAGGCGGCGGTCAGGGCCAGATAGAGCTGGGAGCTGTACCGCTCGTTCATGGGCAGGATGTCCATGCCGCCGGCGAAGTCGTTCCAGGCCTTCTGAACCTCCGGAGAGACCTTGTTCTCCGGCAGCTTTACGGCGGCGTAGCTGCTGGTGCCCATGCCTCCCAGGCCGGGGAGGACGGTAAAGGCCCGCTGGTAGAGGTAGACCTCCCCGTTGGACTCCTTCACGAATTTCAGGCAGGCCGTTCCGTCTTTGTCCCGGAAGGTGCCGTCGCTGTGATAGGTAAAGGTCTGGGCGGGGACCTCCATGCCCAGGTAGTTCATGGTCAGGGTGCCGTCGGCGGACACGTCCACCTTGTACTGCAGAATAGAGCCGTAGTACCCGGCGTTTTTCAGCAGTTCTTTCGGCATCTTGGCGGGGGAGGCCTCCGGCAGGGTGACGGGGGTCTCGTCCACCTCCACGCCCTTGGCCTTCAGCGCGGCGATGAGCATTTGGGAGGCGGCCAGCTCGTTATAGGTGGACACGCCGCCGGAGGTCAGCACCGCCGCGGCCATGTTGTGCTGGGGGATGACCACAAGCCCCGCGTGATAGTACTGGGTGTCGCCGCCCTTCACCAGGGCGGTGATGCCGTTTTGGTGGAAGGGGAACCACTCCACGCTGTCCCAGCCCAGGCCGTAAGCCAGGGCGTCCGGGGCGTCCTCCTTAGGCCACAGGCCCTTTTTGTACTCCGGCTGGGCCATGGCGTCCAGGGAGGCTCTGTTCAGCACCCCCGTTCCTGTCAGAGCGGCGCCGAGAATGGCCAGGTCCTCCGCCGTGGCGTAGATGCCGCCGGTGCCTACGGTGCCCAGGCAGTCCGCCGGCAGGGGCTCCGTGCCGCCGGCCTGGTAAATGGGAGCCCGCTCCGCGTCCCGGGCCAGCATCTGGGCGGGGGAGAGGGTGTCGGTGAGTCCGGCGGGTTTCAGGAAGATCTCCGCCACATAGTCCATGAAGTCCTGCTTGCTGACGGCCTCCACCACCAGCTCCGCCAGGGTGAAGCCGTCGTTGCAGTAGACGCTGTACGCACCGGGGGCGGCTTTCAGGCGCTGGACGGCCAGGCGCTCCAGCAGCTGGTCCGCGGCGGCGGTGCTGGGGTCGCCAAAGAGGAGGCCGCTGCCCATGGAGGAGCCCATGAGGCCGGAGGAGTGGTTCAGCAGCATCCGCACGGTGATGTCCTTGTACCGCTCATCCGCCATCTTGAACGCCGGCAGATACGTGGTCACCGGTTTGTCCAGGTCCAGCCTGCCCTTTTCCGCCAGATGCATGACGGCCATGGCGGTGTAGATCTTGCTGACGGAGCCGATGCCGTAGAGCTGGTCCGCCTCAGCGGCTTCTGGCGCGCCGCCGGTCTCCTTCGGCGCTTTCAGCGCCCCGCTGCTGACGAACTTTCCGTCCTGCCACACGGCCCAGCTGATCCGGCTGGCGCCGCCGTAGGTCATGGCGCCCGCCGCGGCCTGCTGGGCCGCGGCCTCGAGGCCGGTCTCCTCCGCCGCCAGGGCGGGGACTGAGAGGCTCAGGCACAGGACCAGGGCCAGCAGCAGCGCGCCGAGTTTTTGATATGTCCGCTTCATTGTTGTTCCTTTCCCGTCCCGGGAACGCGGGAGAGCCGGGGCGTCTTGAATGTTGTACTCAGAATACACCTTCCACCAGGGGGAATGTCAAGAGAATTTTTGTAAAATTCTCTGGCGCGGTTATGAAAAAAGGCGGCGCCGTGCCGGCGCCGCCCTTCTCTATGGGGGGTTCGACTAAAACGCCACCTTCAAAAACAGCGCCACACAGCAGAGGATCACGGCGCAGGGGACGTAGACAAACCGCCCAACGCCGTACCACAGCGCGCCGGAGGGACGCCTGGCGCTCCGGTTGATCTCCTCCATCAGCTCTTCCCGCCGCATAATCCAGAACCAGGAGACCGCCCCCAGCGTGGCCCCGATGGGGATGATATAGATGGATACGATGTCCATCCAGGGGCCCCACTTGAAGATGGGCTCCATATTCAGCCCAATGCCCAGGCAGACGATGCACAGAATCGCCAGCACCCAGCGGCGGTTTAATCTGGGGAACCTGTGCAGCAGGGACTCTCCCACCGCCTCGAACATATTTTGAAGGGAGCTGACCCCGGCGAAGACCATGGCGGTATACAAAATGACGGCGAAGAGCCTGCCCAGGGGGATGTCCTGCAAAATTCTGGGGAGGGTGACAAACAGCAGGGAGGGTCCGGCCCCCACGTCCAGCCCGTAGGCAAAGCAGGCGGGGATGATCACCAGGGCAGCAACCAGCGCGGCGATGGTGTCAAAGAGGGCGGTCTGCTTGGCCAGGGACACCACGTCCTCCTCCGGGCGGAGGTAGGCGCCGTAGACAATCATGCCGCTGCCGGTAATGGACAGGGAGAAGAAGGCCTGTCCCATGGCCCAGATCCACACCATGGGGTCCAGCAGCTCCTCCCAGCGGCAGGTGAACATATAGCGGTAGCCCTCGGCCGCGCCGGGGAGGAAGGCCACCCGCACCGCCAGCACGATGAAGATGATGAAAAAGAGGGGCATCATCACCTTGTTGCTCCGCTCAATGCTCTTGGCCCCCAGCAGCAGCGTCAGCAGGGTGCCCACCACCACGACGACATGGAAGGGGACCACGGAGTAGTCCGAGAGGGAGAACCCCTCAAACCAGGCGGCGGTGTCCGCCGTCATAAGGGAGCCGGTGACAGAGGCGTAAAAGGCCTTGAGCACATAGGCGATGATGACGGCGTAGCCGATGGCGATGCACATGGAGCCTGCCAGAGGAAGCCAGCCCAGAAGCCCGCCGGCCCCGCCCAGACGCTCCCTCCGGCTGGCCCAGGCCATGCGGTAGGAGCCCAGGGTGCCGGTGCGGGCCCGGCGGCCCACGGCGTACTCGGCGGAGAGGCCCACCGTGCCGAAGAGCAGGATGAAGGCCAGGTAGGCGATTAAAAACGCGCCCCCGCCGTTGCTGCCCATCTTGGCGGGAAAGCCCCACACGTTTGCCATGCCCACGGCGGAGCCCACCGCCGAGAGCACAAAGCCCCAGCTGCTGGTAAACTGCCCGTGTCTCTTTCGTTCCGTACTCATGAATGGTATCCTCATCTTCCCCCGCGGCGCGGTATTTTTTTGAGACTGCACAGAAGAAAGCGGTGTGGGGCCGCCGGGGCCCATATCGCCGCTTTAAATCAGTATAGCATAAATATTCTGCCCCGTCCAGCCGGTTTTCTAAAATGTGGCAATACAAAAAATGAGCGCGCGGGATGGACAAACCGGAGCGCCCGCGGTAAAGTAGGGATATGGCCTGGGGCGGGAGAGGGTCCCCGCGGCAAACGCCCGCCAAAAATCGTAAGAAATTCGTAAGATTTTTATCAACTGATTTGTAAGAATTCCCTGCTACGATACACCTAGCTCAAAGGGAGGTTCACCCCATGAAGGAATGCATCCTGGTCGTTGACGACGACCCCGAGATTGTAAACGCCATCGCCATCACCCTGGAGCGGGAGGGCTACCGGGTCCTCAGGGCCTACAACGGCATGGAGGCCCTGGACCTGTGCCTGAACCCCGAGGTCCGCCTGATGATCATCGACGTGATGATGCCCAGGCTGGACGGCCTCTCCGCCCTGATCCGCGTCCGGGAGCGGCGGAACCTGCCGGTCATCGTCCTCTCCGCCAAGAGCGAGGATACGGACAAGATCTTAGGCCTCTCCATGGGGGCGGACGACTACGTCACCAAGCCCTACAACCCACAGGAGCTGGTTGCCCGGGTCCGGAGCCAGCTGCGGCGCTACACCATGCTGGGGGACATCCACACGGCGCGGCGGGAGGGCCTGCTGGTCAACGGGCGGCTGACCTACGACACGTCGGAGCGGGTGCTCCGGGCCGACGGGGACGTGGTAAAGCTCACCGCCACGGAGACAAAGATCGTGGACCTGCTGTTCCGGAACCTGGGACGGGTGTTCCCGGCGGAGGAGCTGTACCGGAGGGTCTGGAATGAGGAGGGCTACGCCTGCGAGAACACGGTGATGGTCCACATCCGGCGCATCCGGGAGAAGGTGGAGCTGAATCCCAAAGAGCCAGACTATATTAAGGTGGTGTGGGGAATTGGATACAAAATGGAACGGCACGGAGCCTGAGAACGGCGGGGAGACGGAGTACTTTGTGGCCGCTCAGGTCCGGGAGACAATGGAGCCGGAGGCGGAGGGGGAGGCGGAAGCCGCCCCGAACCGGCGGGCACAGGCGGCCAAGGCGGCAATCGGCTTCCTCGCCTTCGTCATAGGCGTCTCGTTGACCCTGGGGAGCCTGGGGGCCATGGCGGAGCGGCTGGTGATGCAGCGGGGGGCACTGCCGGACTGGTCCGGAGACTGGCAGGACACCCAGGAATTCCGGGATGAGGTCTCCACCTATCTGCTGGAATTTCTCTCCCTGGGGGCCTCGGGGACCACAGGAAACGCGTGGTACAACACAGCGGCGGACACAGGCGGCTGGCGGCAGCAGTACACCGAGGTCGTGGTGTCGGGTACTCTGGAGGAAATTCACCCGGCGGAAGCTGCGACGGATGCTGAGGACGCGGAGCCAGCGGACGCTTACCGGGCGGGAGATAAAAACGTCCTCTACCTGATCATGAAGGACGGCCGCATCCGGTACAAGAACATCACGGAAAACTCCCCGCGGCAGTTTCAGAACCGGAGCTTTGAGGGATATAATTTCTACCTGATCTACGAGGACGGAAAAGCCTCCATTTTCAAAGACGGCGCGGAGCTGAACGTCTATGGGGACGGCGTCTATGTCTCCGGGCAGTCGCCGTGGTTTGTCCCCGGCTATGAAAATCTCCAGGCGGGGGACTGGCTGGACGGCGTCACCGTCTACATGGCCGTCCGGGAGGAGCCCGTCCGCTACTGGTTCCAGGGTTCCGGCGGGGAACAGTATTCCTACGGCCGGATGTACAACTTGGCCCAGTGGGCCCGGGAGGCCCGGACCTTCTATCTCCGGCAGTTTGTCCTGCTGGGCCTGGGCGCTCTGTGGCTGTGCGTGTGGCTGGCGTTCCGAAGGGAAAAGAAGCTGGCGGACGCCAAAATCGCCGCCTGGACCGGCCATATCTGGACGGAGGTCTGGGTGCTGCTGGCGCTGATTCCCCTGGGGTGGCTGTTTGTCACCCGCGGCTGGGGCGAGCTGTACTGGGCCTGCCGGGAGATGTGGTGGAGCTATGAATCCCTACCTTTGAGACAGCTGGCCTACGGCCTGCTGAGCTTTGTGCTCTCCGGCTTTCCGGCCCTGCTGGCTCTGGGGTGGGTTTTGTGGCTTGCGTGGAACAACCGGCGGTACAATCCCAGGGAGCGGCGGCGGAGCCTGCTGGGGCCGTTGTTCCGGAGGCTGAAAAAGCTCCTACGTGAACTCCGTATGAAGGATCTGGAGCGGCCGGTGGAAAAGAGGCTGAACCGGGACAACGGACTTGTTCTGGCGCTGCTCCTGCTGGGCTTTACGTGTTCGCTGTTCGCGGCGGCTGTGGCGCTGGAGCTCATGATGAGGCGCTACTGGTCAGTGGGGGAGTGGCTCCTGCTCCTGGCGGGCTGTGTGGTGGAGGGCGCCCTGATTCTCTCCATCGTCCGCACCTTCCGGCACCGCCGTCTGCCGCAGGACCTGGGGCGGCTCCACCGGCAGATCGAATCCATCCGCGCCGGGGACCTCTCAAAGCCCCTGGACCTTCCGGAGGACGCGGACCTGCGCAAAACGGCGGAGGCTCTCAACGACATCCAATCGGGCATGAAGTCCGCCCTGGAGGAGCAGACCCGCAGCGAACGGATGAAGGTGGAGCTGATCTCCAACGTCTCCCACGACTTAAAGACCCCCCTGACCTCCATCCTCTCCTATGCGGAGCTGCTGCGGCAGGAGGAGCTGCCCCCGGCGGCGGCGGACTACGCCCGGATCATCGGTGAGAAGGCCCGGCGGCTGGGGACCATGGTGCAGGATGTGTTCGAGGTCAGCAAGGCGGCGGCGGACCAGCTGCCGGTGACCATAGAGCGGCTGGACCTGGCCAAGCTTCTGCGGCAGACCCTGGCGGACCAGGACGACTCCATCCAGAAGAGCGGCCTCACCTTCAAGGTGGACCTCCCTCCGGAGCCGGTGATGATCGACGCCGACGGCAGGCGGCTGTACCGGGTGTTCCAGAATCTTCTGGACAACGCCCTGCGCTACGCCCTGCCGGGCAGCCGGGTGTACCTGACGCTGAAAGCGGCGGAGGGGCAGGCGGAGACGAGCGTCCGCAATACCAGCCGGGACGAGCTGCCGGAGGGCGTGGACTTCACCGCCCGGTTCGTCCGGGGGGACGGGAGCCGCACCGACGGCGGCAGCGGCCTGGGGCTCAGCATCGTCAGCTCCTTCACCGAGGCCTGCGGCGGCGCGTTCCGGGTGGAGACCGTGGCGGACCTGTTTACCGCCGTGGTGACCTTCCCCCTGGCGGAGACAGAACAGGAGGCGGAGTGATGAAAAAGAAAATCGGTATCCTTGGGGCGCTGCTGGCGCTTCTGGCCCTGGCGGGCTGCGGCCGCGTCACCGTCACGGTGGAAACCGCCCCGCTGGCGGCGGAGGGCGGGACCACCGCCCATATGGAGGACCCCCTTCCACCCTCCTATGACGTCTATGAGACCTTCGGCCTGGAGTACGATGACCAGGAGGACGTCCTGTACTTCGGCGGGAAGCGGGTGCGGTACTTCTTCGACGGTGTGGACACCGGAACCGGCGGCCAGATCAGCCGGGTGGAGCACATCGACCCGGCGGGAACCGTGGACGTCCACACGGTCCGGGAGACCGTGGACAACGGCGACGGCAGCGTGGACCCCTTCGGCCCCCTGACGGGGCTGGAGGCGGACGGTCAGGCCGAATTTGACGCCCGGGACATCGGTGCCCTGCTCCATCCCTCTATGGAGGCCACCGCCGACTGCTCCCAGACCTCCGGCATACCGGGGAAGTCCTTTGCAGAGCTCTTTGCGGCCTACCGGGACTTCGGCGTGGAATTCGTAGAGTCCCCTGAGGGCTCCGGCAGAGGGAACGTCTACTACCTGGGGGAGCTGGCGGACAGCTTTGCCGACGTCACCCCCGGCGGCGGAACCTTCGTGTTCCACTCCCGGGACCGGGGAACCTGCAATCTGCAGACGGTCTACGACGGAACGGGAGCCCTCACCGGCGTGGAGCGGCTCACCGGCGAGACCGGACGGGGATAGAGAGAGCCCCCGGAGAGGCCGCCGGTCTGTGCTCGAAAAAGATTAAGGCCCCCGGCGGATTTCTTCCGCCGGGGGCCTTATGGATTCCTGCAATTCACCGAAATTCTTGTGCGGGTCCGCCCCCTGCGGCTCCTTTCGCCGTTGGGGATTCCGCCGTGGACCGGACAGGGCCCCATGGGACCGCAAAAGACATCGGGGCGGCGCTGTCAATCGGTGTTTTACCAATTATTTACCCTCTGACGCGGGACTTCGGGTTTCCCGTGTCAGAGGGTGTCATTTGTTTTCGTGGGGGCTGGCCCCCAATGGGCGGACGCCCGCCTCATTCCTTAGTCGGTGACGTAGGGCAGCAGAGCGATCTGACGGGCCCGCTTGATGGCCTCAGTCAGCTGGCGCTGGTGCATGGCGCAGGTGCCGGTAGTCCTGCGGGGCAGGATTTTGGCGCGCTCGGAAGTAAACCGGCGCAGCTTGGCGGCATCCTTGTAATCGATGCTCTCGCACTTCTCAGCGCAGAACTGGCAGACCTTGCGGCGCTTGCCCCGCATGGGGCGGGCGGGTCTCGCTTCACGATCGAAAGCCATAATGCTTCCTCCTTATTTCATAGTGGACGGTTTCCGCTCCGGAGCCGTCCGGGCGGAAGACCGTGTTAGAACGGCAGCTCGCCGTCCTCCTCGCCGATCTCGGCGAAATCGGAGCGGCTCTCCATAGGCGCGGGGGTTCCCCGGCCGGAGGGCGCCCCATATGGGGGCGGCGCGCCATAGTCGCTGGGGGCGCTGTCCCGCTTGGAGTCTCCAAAATAGATGTTGTCGGCAATTACCTCGGCGCTTCTGCGCTTGCTGCCGTTGTTGTCGGTCCAGTCGCGGATCTGCAGCCGGCCCTCCACAATGGCCATGCGGCCCTTGGTGAAGTACTTGCTGACAAACTCCGCCGTGCCCCGCCAGGCCACGATGTCAATGAAATCTGTCTCCTTCTCTCCGCCCTGGGACTTGAAATCCCGGTCGCAGGCGATGGAGAAGGACGTGACGGCGGTGCCGCTCTGGGTCCGGCGCAGCTCAGGGTCGCGGGTCAGGCGGCCCATGAGAACGATCCTGTTGAGCATGTGGGCCTCCTTATTCGCCCTTGCAGACGATCATGGAGCGCATGATTCCCTCCGTAATGCCGAGGACGCGGTCCAGCTCCTTGGGGAACTCAGGGCTGCTGGTGAACGTCATCAGCACGTAGTAGCCGTCGTTCTTGTAGTTGATGGGATAGGCCAGTTTCCGGGCGCCCCACTCCTCCACCTCAACGGCGGAGCCGTGCTGCTCGGCCAGGGCCTTGAACTTCGCCACCATCGCGGCGATGCTCTCCTCACCCTGTGCAGGGTCGATGATATACACGACCTCGTAATTGGCAGTAACCTTTGCCATGTTTGCACCTCCTTTTGGACAAATGGCCCCCGCTCTTTGGCGGGAGCAAGGATATGCCCGCATGATACGAGCTTTATTATTATACAGGACTGGGGAGAAATGTCAAGAAAAATATCGGCAGGCGCTTATATTTCTCAGCCGCCAGCCGTATTTTTCCGCCGGCGGACAATCAAATTCTCTCCAGCACGGGGGATGGGCAGGAAAAAAGCCGCGGGTCTCTGGCCCGCGGCTGGATTGGCGCGTCTTGGAAAAGTACCGGAAAACGATCTATCGTAAACGGGTGTCTCACCCAAACGTCCATACAATCCGCGGATAAAAACAAAAAGCCCACGCCATCTCCGGCGTGGTGTCACGGGTTTTTACCGCTCACTTTCGGACCAGGTCTCGCCTACGAAAATCAGGTCGTCCACGTCGCCATATACTGGGTACTTGATCTCTTTCATAGCACTTCTCTCCTTTCTTTGCTTTAGAGGTTGTGTCCATTATAGCACGGTTTTTTCCAAATTGCAACCACAATTTGTGGTAGAATTGCCAAAGGGCAACCTTTTATTTTGTGGAATTCCGGAAGCTTGTTGAGCCGGAGCCCCTGCCGGAGCGCAATTTTTCCAGAGGCTCCGCCGTTTCTTTGTGTATTTTTTCTCTCGCAAAGGCACAGCCTGTTGTGCTATAATATTTAATATGGTATCAAAGACGCGGGCAGAGGTTGATTTTTGAGAGGAGATGACCTATGGACAGCTGGCTGTACGTGATGTTCATTGAAAAGACCAAGACCTACAACAGGCTCACCAAGGCCGCGGTGGAGCGGCACGTCGCTAATTTGAAAAAGCTGGACGACGCCGGTTATCTGGAGCTGGGCGGCGCTTTCAAAGGATACCCCGGCGTTGCCGGAATGTATGTTCTGCGGGCGGGGAGCTACGAGGAGGCGGAGGAGCTCTGCAAGTCCGAGCCCCTGGTTCTGGAGGGGTTTGCCACATACAAGCTGAAGGCGATGCAGGCGGCCAACCGGGAGAACAACTATTTGCTCTCATAAGGGAGCACGGGCTGGGCGCGGCGCGTCCGCGCTGCGTTCTTGTATCGACATTCATGAGGAGGCGTCCGCGTCTATGGCAGACCGTCCACAAAAGCGCCGTCCCCTGCGGGCGCTGTGCATTCTCACGCTTCTGGTCCTGGCGGCCGCGCTGTTTATCCGCTGGGACAACACGGCTTTGCAGGTCACCCGGTTCGACCCGGTCTTTGCCGGACTGCCGGCGGGCTTTGACGGCTGCCGCCTGGTGGTGCTCAGCGACCTCCACGGCGGGGAGTTCGGCCGGGGGAATGAGGAGCTTTTGGCCGCCGTGGCGGAGACCGCGCCGGATTATATCTTCTACCTGGGGGACCTGGAGGACCAATACCGGGGCCCCAGGGAGGGTTACGCGGAGGAGATTGCGGAGGGCCTGGGGGCCATCGCGCCGCTGTACTACGTCACCGGAAACCACGAGTGGGCCATCGGGGACGTGCCGGAGCTGAAGGAGCGTCTGGAAGCCTGCGGGGCCCGGGTGCTGAGCAACGAGTTCGTCACACTGGAGCGGAACGGGGACACGGTTGTCCTGGCGGGCATTGACGACCCCAACGGCTACGCCGACCAGAAGACCCCGGAACAGGTGGCGGCGGAGGTCTACGCCGCCTGGGGGGACCCCTTCTGGCTGCTGCTGGCCCACCGGAACAACCATTTTGCGGACCAGTACAGTCGGCTGGGGGCGGACCTGGTGCTCTCGGGTCACGGCCACGGCGGGATTATCCGCCTGCCCTTTACGGATGGACTCCTCTCCGTAGACCGGACGTTTTTTCCCTCCTATACGGCGGGGCTCTACGAGGAGAACGGCTCGGCGCTGTTCGTCACCCGGGGACTGGGGAACTCGGGGCCCACCTTTCGGCTGTTTAACCGCCCGGAGATCGCGGTGGTGACGCTGCGGTCATCTTAGAAGCTCCTGGATGGGCAGGGGCGCCCACGCCTGGCGGGCGTCGGAGAGGTTCATGCCAAGGCACAGGCCCTGATAGAAGGAATAGAGCCCCTGTGCCAGCACGGGGTTTTTTCCAATGTAGCCGGCCCATTTTTCCGGCTCCGGGATGGTGACCCAGTTGTAATAGAGCTGTTCCACAACTTCTGGAATGTCGTTCATAGCGACGCCTCCAAATAATAAGTTTTTTGTGTATTAGTATAAAATAATTATAATATACGGTTGTTCGTGCGCCAAGGGAGATTTATGGATTTCGCGGAGAGAATCCGGAGGCTTCGGAGAGCAGAGCATCTGACGCAGGCTGCGCTTGCCCAAAAGATTGGCCTGACTACCCGGGGGTATCAAGATATAGAATTGGGTTCCCTGCCAAGGTATGAAAATCTGCTTCGGATTGCAGAGTATTATGATGTCTCAGTGGACTGGCTTATGGGCCGGACTGAGGACCGGTATGCCCACCGGGGCAAGGCGGAGTAGGTGTTTGCCCTGAGGGGCGGGGCGGGAGATTCAGCCATGATGATGGCTGGGCAATGCACCCCCCATTTTCTTTTTTCTCCTCTTGCGGAGAAAAAAGAAAACGGGCCGTGCACGGTCCAAAAGAAAAAAGAGACGCTGGCACGAATTTGACCTCGAGGGTCAAATTGTGCCAAAATGCGGGGGCTGGCCTGAATCGGTGCCAAGGTGAATTGCCGGCCCTCTACCGGCTGCGTCTTACCCCGTTTCGCCCAGAACCGCTCTGCCGCATTTGTGAGTACCTCCGAGGTGGTTTTGCTGCTTTGACGCAAGGCCCCTAGCGCCTCTTCCCGCGCTTCGCGCCTAGTCCCAGCCGTACGGGAAAGAACGTTCGTCTACCGGCGGTAGGAGGGTGGTCCTACCCAAACGTGCCAGAGTAGGCGCGAAGCGCGGGAAGAGAAAGAAGTCCATGCGTCCACGCACCAAAACAACTTCGGAGGCAGTGACAGATGCGGGGGAGCGCCTCCGCAAGGAACGCTGTCAAGCGCACCCTGCAGAAGATCGGCAAGTCCTATGGGCACTGGTTCAGGCCAGCCCCTGTACTTTGGGCGAAACTTGACCCTTGCGGTCAAGTTCTCGCCCCCAGCGTCTTTTTCTCTTTTGGACCGTGCACGGCCCGTTTTCTCTTTTTCTGCGCACAGAAAAAGAGAAAATGGGGGGTGCATTCCCAGCACGGCAAAGCCGTGCGCCCCCGTCCCCGCCCGCGGCGGACATCCCCCGTCCCCCTTACCAGGGGGACATTCTAAGGAGCGCCTATGCAGGAATTTCAAGCAGGAAAATTCGATATAGCCGTCATCGGCGCGGGCCATGCCGGCATTGAGGCAGCCCTGGCGGCGGCCCGCCTGGGGCTGGAGACCGTGGTCTTCACCATCAACCTGGACGCCGTGGGCAACATGCCCTGCAACCCCGCTGTCGGCGGCACCGGCAAGGGCCACCTGGTCCGGGAGCTGGACGCCCTGGGGGGCGAGATGGCGAAGGCCGCCGACGCCTGCTGCATCCAGTACCGGCTGCTGAACAGGGGCAAGGGCCCCGCCGTCTGGTCCCTCCGGGCCCAGGCCGACCGGCGGAGGTACCAGGCCTATATGAAGCGCGCCCTGGAGCGGCAGGAACACCTCACCGTCCGCCAGGGGGAGGTGACGGAGATCCGCGCCGAAAACGGCGCCGTCTCCGCCGTCGTCCTGGCCACCGGGGCCGTGTTTGAGACAAAGGCCGTCATCCTGGCCACCGGCACCTACCTCTCCGGCCGCACCATCGTGGGGGAGTGGGTGGAGGACTCCGGCCCCGACGGGATGCACGCCGCGGTCCGCCTGACGGAGTCCCTCTTAAAGCTGGGGCTGCCCCTGCGGCGGTTCAAGACCGGCACCCCGCCCCGGGTAAACGCCCGCACCGTAGATTTTGACGAGATGGAGCTCCAGCCCGGGGACGCGCTGCCAGTGCCCTTTTCCTACTCCACCGCGGACCCGCCGGCAAACAAAGCGGTCTGCTGGCTCACCTGGACCACGGAGGAGACCAAACGGATTATTCAGGAGAACCTGCACCGGGCCCCCATGTACTCCGGCCTCATTGAGGGCGTGGGGCCCCGGTACTGCCCCTCCTTTGAGACGAAGATCGTCCGCTTTCCGGACAAGCTCCGGCACCAGCTGTTTGTGGAGCCCATGGGACTGGATACGGAGGAGCTGTACATCCAGGGCTTCTCCTCCTCCATGCCGGAGGAGGTGCAGGTCCGGATGCTCCACAGCGTACCGGGGCTCCGCCGCGCCGTCATGACCCGGCCCGCCTACGCCATTGAGTACGACTGCGTCGACCCCCTGGCCCTGGCCCCCACCCTGGAGGTGAAGGCCCTGCCGGGATTGTACGGCGCGGGGCAGTTCAACGGGTCCTCCGGCTACGAGGAGGCGGCGGTCCAGGGCTTCGTGGCCGGGGTCAACGCCGCCCGGAAAATACGGGGGCAGTCCCCCTTCATCCTCTCCCGGTCGGAGGCCTACATCGGGACCCTCATCGACGACCTGGTGACCAAGGGCACCGACGAGCCCTACCGCATCATGACCTCCCGCAGCGAGTACCGGCTTCTCCTCCGGCAGGACAACGCCGATCTGCGGCTGACGGGGCGGGGGCATGACATCGGCCTGGTACCGGAGGAGCGCCTGCGGGCCGTGGAGGAGAAGTACGCGGCGGTGGAGGCGGAGATCAGGCGGCTGACCCGCACCGGGGTGTCCCCCAGTCCGGCGCTGTCCGCCTTTCTCACGGAGAAGGGCACCACGGACGCCGCCGACGGCTGCGCCCTCATCGCCCTGCTGCGGCGGCCCCAGCTCCACTACGAGGAGCTTGCCCCCTTCGATCCCGGCCGGCCGGATCTGCCGCCGGAGGTGAGGGAGCAGGTGGAGATCTCGGTGAAGTACGAGGGCTACATCCGGCGCCAGCAGAAGCAGGTGGAGGACTTTCAAAAGATGGAGTCCCACAAGCTGCCGCCGGACCTGGAGTACAGCTCCATCCAGGGCCTGCGGCTGGAGGCCAGGGAGAAGCTGAACGCCGTGCGGCCCCTGGACCTGGGGCAGGCGTCCCGGATCTCCGGCGTGTCCCCGGCGGACGTCGCGGCGCTGATGATCTATCTGGAGCGGTAGGAAGGCCTTTTCCG
Source organism: uncultured Oscillibacter sp. (assembly GCA_910585385.1). GTDB lineage: Bacteria > Bacillota > Clostridia > Oscillospirales > Oscillospiraceae > Oscillibacter. The sequence goes on from CAJUDV010000022.1 coordinate 29,034, forward strand.
CTGCAGGTCTCCGCAGGGGCGGATATTTTGAAGATACAATTCCATGATTGGGACAAATAAATTGCTTGACAATTGAGAAAGTTGAGGATCACCTGACATGAACAAGATCAAAAATGTGGCCATGGTCACCGTCTGCGGACGGCCCAATGTGGGCAAGTCCAGCCTCACCAACGCCCTGGTGGGGGAGAAGGTGGCCATCGTCTCCAACAAGGCCCAGACCACCCGCAACCGCATCTACGGCGTGGTGAACCGGGGGGACACCCAGTTCATCCTGCTGGACACCCCGGGCCTCCACCGGCCCAAGTCCGCGTTGGGGGACTACATGGTGAAGGTGGTCACCGCCAGCCTCAGCGACGTGGACTGCGCCCTTCTGCTGGTGGAGCCCATCCCCCACGTGGGGGGGCCGGAGAGGGCCCTCATCGGCCGCATCCGGGAGGAGAAGATCCCCTGCATTCTGTGCGTCAACAAGATCGACACCGTGGAGCCGGCGGCGCTGCTGCCGGTGATTGCCGCCTATAACGAGGCCTGGGACGGCTTTGACGCCATCATCCCCATCTCCGCCCATACCGGCGGCGGGCTGGACGAGCTGATGGAGGAGCTGCAAAAATACGCCCAGGAGGGCCCCCAGCTCTTCCCCGACGGGGAGACCTCCGACCAGCCGGAGCGGCAGGTCGTGGGAGAGCTGCTGCGGGAGAAGCTCCTTTTGTGCCTGGACAAGGAGATCCCCCACGGCACCGCCGTGGAGATCACGAAGTTCTCGGAGCGGGACACCGGCGTCATCGACGTGGAGGCCACCATCTACTGCGAGAAGGCCAGCCACAAGGGCATCATCATCGGCAAGCAGGGGGCCATGCTGAAAAAGATCAGCTCCATGGCCCGCCACGATATGGAGAGGTTCATGGGGGCCAAGATCTACCTGGAGACCTGGGTGAAGGTCAAGGAAAATTGGAGGGACAACGTGAACTACGTCCGGAGCCTGGGATACCGGGAGGACTGAGAAGAAGGAGGGCGCTCCATGATGCGTGATCCGGCGAAAACCGTGGGCGGCATGGCCGATAAGGCCAAGACCGTGTTTCTCAGCTATATCGACAGCCAGGGCTGCCCAACCACCCGGGCCATGCTGGCCCCCCGGGAGCGGGAGGGCATTCGGGTGTTCTGGTTCAGCACCAACACCTCCTCCCGGAAGGTGGCGGCCTTTCGGGAGAATCCCAGGGGGAGCGTCTATTTCGTGGACCGGCGCTTTTTCCGGGGCGCCAGCCTCTCCGGCGCCGTGGAGGTGCTGGAGGACCCGGAGAGCAAGGAGCGCCTCTGGCGGATGGGAGACGCCATGTACTATCCCCGGGGCGTCACGGACCCGGACTACTGCGTGCTGAAATTCACGGCGGAGCGGGGCCGGTATTACTGCAATTTCAAATCCGAGGATTTTTTGATTCCAGATTGACCGGACATTTCCAGCCATACTTTTCGGCCTCCTCCGCAGACTACTTCCATAAAGGAGGTCTGCGCAATGCTGGATCAAATGGAGCCCGCGCCCCTGTGGGAGCTGTTCTGCATGACCGGGGAGCCCCTGGCCTATATGCTCTACCGGTCCATTGAGGGCGGCGGCGAAAGCGGCCTGTAATAAATGGGGAGAAAAATACTCCCCGTACATAGGAGGGGAGCGCCGTGGCGTCAACGCCCCACATTGTCATATCGGGCCTGGTCCTCCGGGAGACGGAGACCAAGGAGACGGACAAGATCCTGACCCTGCTGACGGCGGAGCGGGGCAAGCTCTCCGTCATCGCCCGGGGGGCCCGGCGGAAGAACTGCCGGTTTGCCGCCTGCGCCCAGTCCCTGGCCTGGTCGGAGTGGACCCTCTACCAGAAGGGCCAGTGGTACTACGCCAGCGAGGGGAGCACGCTGGAGCTGTTTAACGGCCTGCGGGGCGATCTGGAGGCCATGGCCCTGGGGTTCTACCTGGCGGAGCTGACGGAGGCCGTCACCACGGAGGAGGCCCCGGCGGGGGAGCTGCTGCGGCACCTTCTGAACGGGCTGTACGCCCTGTCCGCTCTGGGCAAGCCCCCGGCGCTGGTGAAGCCGGTCTTTGAATTAAAGCTGCTGTGTCTGGCGGGCTATGAGCCCCTGGCGGACAGCTGTGCCTACTGCGGCCGGCCGGAGCCGGAGGAGCCCCGGCTGGACGTGGTCCAGGGCGTGCTCCGGTGCGGCGGCTGCGGCGGCGGGGAGCGCGGCCGGTCATTGCCGCTGTGCCGGGACTCTCTGGCGGCCCTGCGGCATATTGTCTACGGGGATTCGAAGCGGCTGTATTCCTTCAAGCTGGGGGAGGAGCCTCTGCGCCGGCTGTCCGCGGCAGCGGAGGGCTTTTTGGACGCCCAGCTGGAGCGGGGATTCCGGACCCTGGACTTTTACAAGAGTCTGCAATCCAATACATCTTGTTGATTTTTATACGGTTTATACGTTTTGGAGCTTATGGCGGGGGTTATGTCCGCCGCTAGCTGGCGGACGCGGAGGCCGCCTGGGGCTGGTACGGGGTCCGCTTCCCGCCCTGGCTTTTGGGCTGGGACAATCCCTGTGACGCAGATACAGAGTAACCGTTGGAGACGCCGCTTGACAGGAGGAGTGACGCATGAGCGAGCTGTTTGAAAAATCCATCCGCACCCTGGAACTGCCCAGGGTGCTGCAACTGCTGAGCGAACAGGCCGTCAGCGCGGAGGCCAGGGACCGGGCTCTCCGGGTGCGCCCGGAGACGGAGCCGGAGGAGGTTCTGCGCCTTTTGGACCAGACCGACGCCGCCAGAACCATGATCGGCCTGCGGGGGAGCCCCTCCTTTTCCGGCGTGAGGCCGGTGGCGGAATCCCTGGACCGGGCGGACCGGGGCGGCGGACTGAATACCCGGGAGCTTTTGACCATCGCGGGCCTTTTGACCGCCGCCCGGCGGGCCCGGGAGTACTTTAATGACGAGTCTCAGGAGAAGACCGCCATTGACCACCTCTTCCTCTCCCTCCACGGCAACCGCTTTCTGGAGGAGAAGATCAAGCGGTGCATTCCCGATGAGGACACCATCGCCGACGCCGCGTCTTCGGAACTGGCGGACATCCGGCGGCACATGCGGGCGGCCCAAGCCAGGAGCCGCCAGATTTTGCAGAAGATCATCTCCTCTCCCACCTACGGGAAGATATTGCAGGAGGCCATCATCACTCAGCGGGACGGACGCTTTGTGGTGCCGGTGAAGGCGGAGCACAAAGGGGACCTGCCGGGGCTGGTTCACGACATCTCCGCCACCGGGGCCACGGTGTTCGTGGAGCCCATGGGGGTGGTTCAGGCCAACAACGAGTACGTGGAGCTGGAGGCCAAGGAGCAGAAGGAGATCGACCGGATTCTCGCCGAGCTCTCCGCCGAGACGGCGGCCCACCGGGAGTCCATCCAGTGGGACTACGACACCCTGGTCCACCTGGACCTGATCTTTGCCCGGGGCCAGCTGAGCTACAAGATGGACGGCGTGCGGCCGGAGATTCGCCGGGACGGGGTGATTCACCTCCGCAAGGCCCGGCACCCCCTGCTGGACCCCAAGACGGCGGTCAGCATTGACGTTGAGCTGGGGGGGACCTTCGACACTTTGGTGATCACCGGGCCCAACACCGGCGGCAAGACCGTGAGCCTCAAGACCCTGGGCCTGCTGACGCTGATGACCCAGTGCGGCCTCCACATCCCCGTGGCGGACCGCAGCGCCATCGCCGTGTACCAGCGGGTCCTGGCGGACATCGGCGACGAGCAGAGCATTGAGCAGAGCCTCTCCACCTTCTCCGCCCACATGGTGAACATCGTGGCGATTTTGGCGGAGGCGGACAGCCGGAGCCTCATTTTGTTTGACGAGCTGGGGGCGGGCACCGATCCGGTGGAGGGGGCGGCCCTGGCCATCGCCGTCATCCAGCATGTGCGGAACCTGGGGGCCAAAGTGGCCGCCACAACCCACTACGCGGAGCTCAAGACCTTTGCCATGACCACCGCCGGGGTGGAGAACGCCTCCTGCGAGTTCGACGTGGAGACCCTGCGACCCACCTACCGGCTGCTGATCGGCATTCCCGGCAAGTCCAACGCCTTTGCCATATCCCGGCGGCTGGGACTGCCGGAGGCGGTGATCGACGACGCCCGGCGGCAGCTCAGCGGCGAGGGCGTGCGGTTTGAGGACGTATTGACCCAGCTGGAGGCCAAGCGCCAGGCCCTGGAGAAGCGGGAGGCCGAGGCGGACCGCCTTCTCCGCCAGCGGGAGGAGGACGCCAGGAAGGCCCGGGAGTTCCGGGAGCAGATGGAGCGGGCCAAGGAGAACGCCCGGGGCCGGGGGGAGGCGGAGGCCAAGCGCCTTCTGCGGGACGCCCGGGCCGCCGCCGACCAGGTCTTCGCGGAGCTCAGCGAGATGCGCCGCCAGCAGGCCCGCATGGAGCGAAACGCCGACGAGAACGAGGCCAGGGCCGCCCTGCGGCGCAAGCTCAACGAGGCGGAGGAGGCCGTCACCCATCGGGACGCCCGCGCGGAGCCCATCCCAAAGCCCAGCCGCCCCATTCGGGCGGGAGATCTGGTGGAGATTCCAGGCGTCCGCACCCCGGCGGAGGTGGTGTCCGTGGGGAAGGACGGGACGCTGCAGTTGAAATCCGGCATTTTGAAGATGAAGGCAAAGGCGGAGGAGGTCCGGCTTATCGAGGACGACGAGCGGGCGGCGAAAAAGAGGAGCCCCGCCGTCTCCATCCGCCAGAGCGCGGACCGGGCCCTCAGGGCCTCCGCCGCCCGGGAGCTGGACATCCGAGGGCTGGAGAGCCTGGAGGCCGAGGCGGTGGTGGAGAACTTCCTCTCCGCCGCCGTTATGGGGAGGCTGGAGACGGTGACCATCATCCACGGCAAGGGCACCGGGGCCCTGCGCAAGGCAGTTCACGACGTGCTCCGGCGGAACAAGGCCGTGAAGGGCTTCCGGCTGGGGGTCTACGGCGAGGGCGAGAGCGGCGTCACGGTGGTGACGATGAAGTAAGGAGAGAGATGGACTATCGGGAAAAAGCAATTCGCTGCGTAAAAGACACGGTTCTGCCCGTGCAGATGGGACAGTTTCAGGAGTGCGGCGGTTCCCTGGATGAGCAGTACCGGAAATATGGAGACACCGCCGTGTTCTTCGCGGAGATCATTGAACCGGGCCGGGTCTATGAGGTGGGCTATCCCCAATGTGTCTGCCCGGAGGCCCGGGAGACCCGGGACCCGGCCCACTGTGAGTGTTCCCGGCAGAGCGTTCTGTACATTCTGGAGACGCTGCTGCCTGAGAGGGCGGTCACGGTGGAGACATTGGAGACGGTCCTGGGCGGGGCGGAGAAATGCCGGTTTCGTGTAACGGTGGAATAAGGAACGGTTGTAACCTTCCGGCAGATATGCTATACTGGGGAAAATTGAGATGAGGTGACCATCATGCAAGAACTGGAACGCCAATTCCACATCCACTGCGTCCCCGGGGACGTGGGCCGCTACTGCATTCTGGCGGGGGACCCGGGGCGGGTGCCCGCCATCGCCGCGCTGTTTGACGGCGCCGAACAGGTGGCCTGCAACCGGGAGTACAACGTCTGGACCGGCACGCTGCTGGGGGAGAAGGTCACCGCCTGTTCCACCGGCATCGGCGGGCCCTCCACGGCCATCGCGGTGGAGGAGCTCCACAAGTGCGGGGCGGACACCTTCCTCCGCACCGGCACCTGCGGCGGCATCGATCTGGACGTTCAGGCCGGGGACATCGTGGTGGCCACCGGGGCCATCCGCTACGAGCACACCAGCCTGGAATACGCCCCCATCGAGTTCCCGGCGGTGCCGGACTACGAGGCCACCGGATGCCTGGCCCGGGCGGCCAGGGAACTGGATCTGCCGGTACATCTGGGGGTGGTGCAGTGTAAGGACAGCTTTTACGGCCAGCACAGCCCCGACGCCTCCCCCGTCTCCTATGAGCTCAAGGCCAAGTGGGAGAGCTGGAAGCGGCTGGGGGTCAAGGCCAGCGAGATGGAGTCCGCGGCGCTGTTCGTCATTGCGGCGGCGCTACGCTGCCGGGCCGCGTCCTGCTTCCACGTCATCTGGAACCAGGAGCGGGAGGCCGCCGGCCTGGACCAGAAGATGACCGCGGACACCACCGCCTCCGTCCGGGTGGCGGTGGAGGGCCTGAAGCTGCTGATGGAGGCGGACCGGAGACGGTAGCGCGCCTCCCGCGGGCGGCGATCCGCCGCCGGACGCGTTTATCATATTTGCAGTATGCTGTCTGTGTATGGGATTTGCCGCCCCGTTTTATGGTGTACATAACGCGATTTTTCAAGAAAAAGTCAAGCCGGAGTATCTGGGCAGAGTTTTTTCACTGCTGACAAGCGCCGCATCTCTCGCCATGTTAGGCCTCGTTATTTCCGGGCCTCTGGCGGAGAAATTTGGCGTTGAGAAATGGTTCATCATCTGTGGAATCGGCATCATCATTGTTGCGTTTTCTGCATGTTTTCTGCCCAGCTCAATGGAAATTGATGAGCCCAATGTTGATATAGAATGAGTTATAAGTCCGCAGACGTTGCGCAAAGTTGATCCCGCAAAGAAAAACAGCGAACCCGGAAATCCTTGAGTTGCAAGGGTTTCCGGGTTCTGATTTTTGCAAGAAGCGAAAAAACTCATTCCCACTCGACAAATCCTATTATATGGGACTGTATTTTCTATGTTTTCACGGATAAATTATTCGCGAATTTGTTAATGTTTCACCTGTTATTTTTGGCCGCTCAATTTCTTAGTATCAAAATAGTATCACAAAAGGCGGAGAAATGCAACCACATTCCCCGCCTTTTCCAAATCACTTCTCATTTTTCTTTAATACTATTCCTTGATATGTTCTAAGCGATTCCCCTCTTGGTCAAACAATTCATATACTTCATACTTGCCAGTTCCAGTCCCATAAAACAAGTGATAACCGTTTATATCTAAAGGTGTCAACTCTTGATTTTGATAGGTAATAGCGGCTACATCTTCGTCATAAGCGACAGCCATCACAACATATTTATCACTTTTATCATACCAAGAAACCAATACTTGCGTTCTAAGGTCACCACTGTCGAGCTTTTGAGGTATTTCAATATTTAGAGAGCCATTCATTTCAACAACGCTATAAAAAATACTGTTTTTTTGTATGATAGCGTTCTGGAGTTCATTATTATTATTTTTGTTAGTATATATTACTACAATAAGATTTTCATCAATTTGTTGGGAGGTTAAGATTTCGCCTACTTCAAACGGATATTTTATTCTGTTGAGTGCAGTATCAATACTTTTAGGAAAGTATATAAAAGAACCAATTACCACACTTAAAAAGATAAATAGTCCAATAAAAATTAGTTTTCTGTTTTTCATGTGCGGCCTCCAATGGGAATTTATCGTTTACATTATAACAGTAAAATTCCCTGCTGACAAGTACAAAACGGGAGGGCACCCCATAGAGTGCCCTCCTGCTGTCCGTTACCTCGCCCCCCGTCTAAACCTCCGCTTTGCTTTCTTCTGCTCCCGCTCTTGCGCCTCCCGGCGCTTTGCGTCCTCCACGGCTCGCTCTACTTCCTCCGGGCCGAAAGCCCGCTTGACCCGCTCAAAGTCGGCAACAGCACCCCGCAGGGCCTTGTTCTCCAACTTCGTTTCCTGCAAGCGGTCGGACAACCGCTCGTTTCCTTCCCTGGCCCGTCCATAGTCCCCCTGCAACCGCTCATACTTCCTCTTCAACTCGACATAGGCCCGGTACAGGGAACGCAGCACCTTGACGATCTGCGCCAACAGGGGCTTGGCTTTCTTCTCCCGGTAGGACTTGGCGCTTTCCAGCGGCCCCGGCTCCGGTAATATCCGCTCCGGGTCATCGGAGAACTGCGCCGCCAACTGCTCCATGTTCCTCACAGCCGGGGCCAGCTCCTTTAGCCGCTGCTCCTGCTGTTCCACCTGTCCCTGCTTCTTGGCCTTGACCGCCTCCAGCTCGGCAATTTCTTTCGCCCTCTGCTCCTTTTTGAAGTCCAGCACAGACAGGTGCTTGTCATGGGTTGACATATTGCCTTGCGGCAATCTCCACCCCCTCGTCGGAGCAAAGTCCGCTCTGCTCGG